>NZ_SPVF01000107.1 GCF_004614185.1 Zemynaea arenosa
CCTGCTGGCCCGCGGCGCCACGCCCGCCGCGCTGGAAACGTTCGCCGCCGACCGGCGCGCCGACCGCTCCACCGTCATCACCGTCACCGACACCATGGCGCGCATCTTCGCCCATCCCGGCAAGTCGCAGGCCGCGCTGGGCCTCGCCATCGGCGCCCTCGACGCCCTGTGGCCCGCCCGCTCCGCGCTGGCCGAACTGATGATGTTCGGCCGCCGCTGAGCAGGTTCGGTTTACCTTTTCTCCTTACTTCTGCGCGGGCTGGATCTCGTCCAGGTGGCGGTCCAGCACCGCCGCCGTGTCGACGATCAGGCCCGCGGCGCGGACGAAGAAGTCCTGGTTGATATGCTCAAAGGTGTCGGTGGCCTTGTGGTAGTCGGCATGGTCCTCGACACCGAAGTACAGGAAAGGCACGCCTGCCAAATGGAACGGCCCGTGGTCCGAACTCTGGGTCCAGTCCTCCACACCGTTCGCCTGGCCGACCGGCTTGTCGTGCCCGAACAGCACCTTGACCGCACTGCGGCTGGCCGCTTCGTCCACGTACTTCTTCAACGCCGGATAGTGATGGGTTCCGGAGACGTAGATCTCGTTGGCGTCGTTGTGCGAGACCATATCGAAGTTCAGGTCCAGCGCGATCTGCGCCTTGGGCACCGGCAGCGCCGAGACAAACTTCTTCGCGCCCTGCAGGCCCAGCTCCTCGCCGTCGAACAGCGCGAAGATCACCGAGTGCGCGGGTGGATGCGCCTTGAAGTACGCGGCGGCAGCCAGCACGGCGGCCACGCCGGAGGCATCGTCGTCGGCACCGAAGAAGGTCTTGCCGTCCCGGACGCCGAGGTGGTCGTAGTGGGCCGAGATCACCAGGTAGCGGTCCGGCGTTTTGGTACCGCGCAGGTAGCCGACCAGGTTGGCCGCGTTGGGGTAGTCCTGGCCCGCAGCCTGGCCTTTGCGGGCCCGCGCGGTAAAGGAAAACTTCTGCACGTAGCCGCCCTCAAAGGACTGCAGGCCCAGCGCCTGCATGCGCTGGGCGAGATAGGCCTGGGCCTTGGCGCTGCCCGGCGTGCCGGTGGCGCGGCCTTCGAATTCCGGCGACGCCAGGGTCTTCACATCGGCCAGCAGCTGCGCGCGGTCGACGGTGGGCGCAGCCGCCAGCGCGGCCACCTGGGCCGCCTGTGCCATCGGCAGGACGGTGGCGCCCGCGGCGCCCAGGGTCAAGGCCAGGATGGCCAACCATTTTTTCTTCAAGAGAGCTCCCTATATTGACAATTCAGGTTCGTGTCAGCCAGCGGCGTACAATGTCGCGGACATGATAAGCCAACTCCCTGCCAGCATCGTCGCCAGCCTGGTCGAAGAAGCGCTCGACGCCGTCGTCATCATCGATGAAGCGTGCATCATCCGCTATGTGAACCCGGCCATGCAGCACCTGTCCGGCTTTGCGCCCGGCGAAATCGTCGGCCAATCGCTCAACGGCCTCCTGCCCGAAGCGCTGGCCGCGCTGCACGACAGCCATGTGCGGCAGTACGCCGACGCCGGCGACCGGCAATCCAGCGTGCTGGGACGGGTGCGCGACTTCGCCATCCGCCACCGCACCGGCGAGATGATCCCGATCGCGCTCAAGGCGCTCGACCTGGGCGTGACGGACGGCGTGCGCTACTTCGGCGCCTTTGTCGAGGATCTGCGGCCGCGCAAGGCGCTGGAGGCCGCGCAGAACGCGCTGCTGGCGAAACTGGAAGAGCAGGCGCTGACCGACACCCTCACCCGCCTGCCCAACCGCCGCGCCTACAACCAGGAAGCCGAGCACACGATGGCGCGCGCGCGGCGCCAGGGCGGCGCGGTCACCATCGGCATCGCGGACATCGACCATTTCAAGCAGGTGAACGACACCTACGGCCACCCGACCGGCGACGTGGTGCTGTGCGAGCTGGCCTCCATCATCCGCGAGGCGGCGCGCGGCACCGACGTGGTGGCGCGCACCGGCGGCGAAGAATTCGGCCTGATCTTCCCGAATGCCGCGCCGGACAAGGCGCAGCTGGTCGCGGAGCGCATCCGCAAGGCGGTGGAAGCGGCCAGCATCCTCACGCCGGGCGGGCACTCGCTGAAGGTCACGCTGAGTATCGGCCTGGCCGAACTGCGGCCGGACCTGCACGTGGAGGACGCGCTGGCGATCGCGGATGCGGCCCTGTACGACGCCAAGAACGGCGGCCGCAACCAGGTCTGCATCCGCCTCGACGCGGACGTGATGCATTGATGAGCCGGGCTCATCAATAAAGCGGCCGATTAATCGACCGCCTTCACCATTTCTTCGATGATCTTCTTCGCGTCGCCGAACACCATCATCGTGTTCGGCTGATAGAACAGCTCATTGTCCAGCCCCGCGTAGCCGGACGCCATCGAGCGCTTGTTGACGATGATGGACTTGGCCTTGTAGGCCTCCAGGATCGGCATCCCTGCGATGGGCGACTTGGGATCCTTGGCGGCCGGGTTGACCACGTCGTTGGCGCCCAGGATCAGGGCCACGTCGGCCTGGCCAAATTCGCCGTTGATGTCTTCCATCTCGAACACCTGGTCGTAGGGCACCTCGGCCTCGGCCAGCAGCACGTTCATGTGACCGGGCATGCGGCCGGCCACCGGGTGGATCGCGTACTTCACGGTCACGCCCTTTTCGTGCAGCTTTTCGGTCAGCTCCTTGAGTGCATGCTGGGCGCGCGCCACCGCCAGGCCGTAGCCCGGCACGATGATGACCGATTCCGCATTCGCCATGATGAAGGCCGCGTCGTCCGCCGAGCCGCTCTTGACCGGGCGCTGCTCGGTGCTGCCGCCACCGCCCGCAGCCGCGGCCTCGCCCCCGAAGCCACCGAGGATCACGTTGAAGAACGAGCGGTTCATCGCTTTGCACATGATGTACGAGAGGATGGCGCCGGAGGAGCCGACCAGCGAGCCCGCGATGATCAGCATCGAGTTATTCAGCGAGAAGCCGATACCCGCCGCCGCCCAGCCGGAATAGGAGTTGAGCATCGAGACCACCACCGGCATGTCCGCCCCGCCGATGGGGATGATGATCAGGACCCCGAGCACGAAGGACAGCGCGGCCATGACGATGAACGGCGTCCACGCGGGGGCGATGCCGTCGTCGAAGCAGAACACCAGACCGAGGCCGATGATCACCAGCGCCACGATGAGGTTGAGGATGTGCTGCCCCGCGAACTGCACCGGCGCGCCCTGGAACAGGCGGAACTTGTATTTGCCGGACAGTTTGCCGAAGGCGATCACCGAGCCGGAGAAGGTCACCGCGCCGACGAAGGTGCCGATGAACAGCTCCAGCCGGTTCCCGAACGGCAGCGGGGTGTCGCGGGTGGCGATGTTGAAGGCCCACGGCTCGGACACCGCGGCCACGGCGATGCACACCGCCGCGAGACCGATCAGCGAGTGCATGGCCGCCACCAGCTCCGGCATCTTGGTCATCTCGACGCGCTTGGCCAGCGTGGCGCCGATGCCGCCGCCGACCACCACGCCCAGCGCCACCAGGCCGTAGCCCAGGGAGCCCGTCGCCATCTGCGCCTTCAGCTTCATGATCAGGGCGATGGTGGTGACCACCGCGATGGCCATGCCGGTCATGCCGAAGGCGTTGCCCTGGCGCGCGGTGGCGGGAGAGGACAGGCCTTTCAGCGCCTGGATGAAGCAGACCGACGCCACCAGATACAGCAGCGTCACGACGTTCATGCTGATGAAGTTCATGCGTGCTCCTTCTTGTCGGCGGCCTTGGCTTTCGGTTCCTTCTTCTTGAACATCTCCAGCATGCGCTGGGTGACGAGGAAGCCGCCGAACACGTTGACCGCGGCCAACGCCACGGCCACGGTGCCCGCGATCTGGCCGATCGGGCCTTCGGTGAGACCGGCCGCCAGCATGGCACCGACAATGATGATCGCGGAAACCGCGTTGGTGACCGCCATCAGAGGCGTGTGCAGCGCGGGCGTCACGGTCCAGACCACGTGGTAGCCAACGTAGATGGCCAGCACGAAGATGATCAGGTTGATGATGGTGTGGCTGATTTCCATGTCCGTCTCTCCGTTTACTTGCGCAGCACTTCGCCGCCGGCGCACACCAGGGTGGCCTTGATGATCTCGTCCTCGCGGTCGATCGCCAATTGGTCTTCCTTGTTGATGATCAGCTTCAGGAAGTCCAGCACGTTGCGCGCGTAGAGCGCGGAGGCATCGGCCGCCACCAGCGTGGCCAGGTTCGGCTCACCGATGATGTGGACGCCGTGCTTGATGACGGTGCGTCCAAGTTCGGACAGCGGGCAGTTCCCACCCTGCTCCACCGCCATGTCGACGATCACGGAGCCGGGCTTCATGGCCTTCACGGTGTCTTCCGAGATCAGCACGGGCGCCTTGCGGCCCGGGATCAGCGCGGTGGTGATGATGATGTCGGCCAGCTTGGCGCGTTCGTGCACGAGCTCCGCCTGACGGCGCATCCAGTCCGCCGGCATGGGGCGCGCGTAGCCGCCGACGCCCTGGGCGATCTCGCGCTCTTCGTCGGTCACGTATGGGACGTCGATGAACTTCGCGCCCAGCGACTCGACCTGCTCCTTGACGGGAGGCCGCACGTCGGACGCCTCGATCACCGCGCCGAGGCGCTTGGCGGTGGCGATGGCCTGCAGGCCCGCCACACCGACGCCCATGATCAGCACGCGCGCGGCCTTCACGGTGCCGGCGGCGGTCATCAGCATCGGCATGAAGCGCTGGTAGGTATTGGCGGCCACCATCACGGCCTTGTAGCCGGCGATGTTGGCCTGGGACGAAAGCACGTCCATCGACTGGGCGCGCGTGATGCGCGGGACGGCTTCCAGCGCGAAGGCCGAGAGGTCGGCGGTGGCCATGGCGCCGATGTTGTCCGCGTCAAAAGGATTGAGCATGCCGATGAGGACCGCGCCCTGCTTCATCAGCGCGCGTTCGTCCGGCGAGGGGGCGCGCACCTTGAGCACCACGTCCGCGCCCAGGGCATCGGCGGCGCTGACTATCTGCGCGCCGGCGGCCGCATAGGCCTCGTCCGTGATCGAGGCGCGCTCGCCGGCGCCGCTCTGCACCATGATCGCGTGCTTGGCCGCCAGCTTCTTCACCGTCTCGGGCGTGGCTGCCACCCGCGTTTCGCCCGGCCGCGTCTCGGCCGGAATTCCAATCCTCATGACGCCTCCGTAATCGAGCAAAGTGATGCAAAGTTGTCACGATCTTACACGCAAAACTCAGCCGTTGGCCGAGGCCGAGGCCGGAAAAGCATGCCCCGCCGAGCCCAAGCGGTTGCGAAAACGATTGCTTGGAGGTTGGCCTCAGGTTGACGATCCAGCAAGCTTGGCAACACAAAAACAAAACCGATGAGCAATCCGCGCGGCATGACGGTAGAATGTCCGGTCTTTCGAAAAAGGATGCCCATGTCCCACGTCTGGAAACCCTCTGTCACGGTCGCCGCAGTCATCGAGCGGGATGGCCGCTTCCTGCTGATCGAAGAAGAGACCAGCGACGGCATCCGCCTGAACCAGCCGGCCGGGCACCTGGATCCGTACGAGTCGCTGCAGGACGCGGTGGTGCGCGAGGTGCTGGAGGAGACGGCGCACGAATTTACGCCGACGGCGCTGGTGGGCATGTACATGTCGACCTACCACTCGGTGCGGCTAAAGCAGGACGTGACCTATCTGCGCTTTGCCTTCTGCGGCCGTGCGGGCGCCGAGCTTGACCGGCCGCTGGACCACGGCATCCTGCGCACCATGTGGCTGACGCGCGAGGAGATCGCGGCCTGCCAGGAACGGCACCGCAGCCCGCTGCTGCTTCAGTGTATCGACGACTACCTGCGCGGCCAGCGCGCCCCGCTGCACCTGGTGCACACCCACGCCTCGGTCTACACCTCGCAGACCCCGGCCTGAGTTTTTTTGGGATTGAGAGCATGAGCAAGAAAAAAGTCGTCATCGGGATGTCCGGCGGCGTGGACTCGTCGGTGTCGGCCTGGCTGCTGAAGGAACAGGGCTACGAGGTCGTGGGCCTGTTCATGAAGAACTGGGAGGATGACGACGACTCCGAATACTGCTCCACGCGCCAGGACTGGATCGACGCGGCCAGCGTGGCCGATGTCGTCGGCGTGGACATCGAGGCCGTCAACTTCGCGGCCGAGTACAAGGACCGCGTGTTCGCCGAATTCCTGCGCGAGTACCAGGCGGGCCGCACGCCCAATCCCGATGTGCTGTGCAATGCGGAGATCAAGTTCAAGGCCTTCCTGGACCATGCGATGAAGCTGGGCGCGGACCTGATCGCGACCGGGCACTATGCGCGGGTGCGGCAGAACGGCGCGCGCTTCGAGTTATTGAAAGCGCTGGACCACACCAAGGACCAGAGCTACTTCCTGCATCGCCTGAACCAGGCGCAGTTGTCGCGCACCCTGTTCCCGCTGGGGGAGATTCCCAAGACCGAAGTGCGCAAGATCGCCGAGAAGCTGCAGCTGCCGAATGCGGCGAAGAAGGATTCGACGGGCATCTGCTTCATCGGCGAGCGGCCGTTCCGCGAATTTTTGAACCGCTACCTGTCGTACAAACCGGGGCCGATGAAGACCGATGACGGCAAGGTGGTGGGCGAGCATGTGGGGCTGTCGTTCTACACGCTGGGGCAGCGCAAGGGCATTGGCGTGGGCGGCCTGAAGGCGTATAAAAATGCCGATGGTTCCAACGACGCGTGGTACGTGGCGCGCAAGGACGTGGCCGAGAACACGCTGTGGATCGTGCAGGGGCACGACCACCCGTGGCTGCTGTCGCCGCATCTGACGGCGGACCAGGCCAGCTGGATCGCCGGCGAGCCGCCCGCCGCGGGGGCGCTGTCCGCCAAGACCCGCTACCGCCAGGCCGACGTCCCGTGCGTGCTCGCGCCGACCGGCCCTGATACCTTCGCCCTGGACTTCCCCGAGTCCCAATGGGCCGTCACCCCCGGCCAGTCCGCCGTGTTATACGACGGCGACGTGTGTCTCGGCGGCGGCATCATCGCCACCGCCCGCTGATCCCCTCCACCAGCAAAAAGGCCCGGCATCGCCCGGGCCTTTCTCTTACTGCTCACTCCGCCTAACCCCAGGGGACGTACCCCTCTCCCAGAGCGGGGTACGTCCCCAAATTCCTGAAATTGCCGGGATTATCACGAATTCGCCAACGTCCTGATTATTCGTTGGTTTTGAATATCTCGGCTCCATCAAAAAATTTGAAGTTCAGCGCTTTCCTACAGGCTTAAGCCGGGGTACGTCCCCGGTGTGGGAGCGGGGTACGTCCCCGCGAACGGGAGAATGAATTATCTCTTTACGTGCTGCGCCATCCAGTGTTCGATGTCGTCGGCGGTCTTGGGGAGGCCGTCGGTGAGGTAGCGGGCGCCGTCTTTCGTGATCAGGATTTCGTCTTCGATGCGGATGCCGATATTCTTACCGGGGATGTAGACGCCCGGTTCCAGCGTCAGCACCATGCCCGGTTCGAGCTTGTCGTGGTAGGCGCCGGCGTCGTGCACGTCCAGGCCGACGAAGTGACCCAGGCCGTGGATGAAGTAGTCGCCATAACCGGCATCGTCGATCACCTTGCGCGCGGCGGCGTCCAAGTCCTCGTAATAGGCGCCCGGCTTGGCCAGCGCGAAGGCGGCGGCTTGCGCCTTCAACACCACGTCGTACACCTTGCGCTGCTCGGGCGTGAACTTGCCGCTCACGGGCAGCGTGCGCGTGATGTCGGTCGCGTAGTGCGCGTACTCGGTGCCCATGTCCATCAGCAGCAGCTCGCCCGCCTGCATCACGCGCTCGCTGCGCGGATAGTGCAGGATGGTCGAATTGGGACCAGAACCGACAATGGTCTCGTACGCGGGGCGGCGCGAATCGGCCGTGCGCCACACGCGCTCCGCCTCGGCGCGCACCGCGCCTTCGGTCGCCCCCGGACGGACCAGCGACCACGCCGCGCGATGCCCCTCTTCGGTGATGCGGATCGACTTCTGCATGATCGCCAGCTCGGCCTCGTCATGCTTCGAGCGCATCTTCCCAAGCGTGTAGCCCAGCGTCTTCACCGACACGCCTGGCACCTTGGACTGCACCTTCGAATACAGCTCCAGGTCCTTGGGGCGCGCTTCGCCACCGCTCGGCCGCATCACCTGCCACAGGATCGGCGAGCGCGATGCGAGGTCCACCAGCGCGCCGCCCGGTGTGCCGCGGTAGATCTTCTGGAACCCATAGCGCGCACGCAGCTCGGCACCTAGCGGCAGGCGCTCGCCGATCCAGCGCTCGGCCTCAGGGTCGCGGCTCGGCAGGTACAGGAATTCCTTGTAGGTGCGCTCCTTCGGCGCCAGCACCAGCACCGCGCCCTTCTCCTCCACGCCCGTCAGGTAGTAGAAGTCGGACGACTGGCGGAAGCCCGTGAAGTCCTCGCTGCCCTCGGCAAAAATGACGGCCACGCCTTCGTTGCCCATCGCCTTCATCAGCGCTTCGCGGCGCGCGGCGAACACGGAGGCCGGCAGGTTCTGGCCCGGCTCCGAGAGCTTGGGCACCGCCGGATCGGCAGCGAAGGAAGTGGCGGGCAGCGCCAGCGACAAAGCCGCTGCGGCCGCGAGGGTCAAAACGCGAATCATGGGTTCTCCTTGTGGGTCTGGTTTTTTTTGATCACCGCGATAACGGTGTTGCGGATGGTCTTGAGGACCGCGTCCGCCTTGAACGGCTTGACGATGAAGCCGTGCACGCCACGCGCCAGCGATTGCTGGATCACATCGGCATTGAGCGCGCCGGAGACGAGGAAGATCAGCGTCTTCGGCGCCTGCTCGCGCAGCTGTTCGACGATGCGGTTGCCGTCTTCCACCTGCTCCAGCGCCACGCACACGAAGTGCGGCGCATGCTTGACGACCAGCGCCAGCCCGAGGGGACTGGTATGAGTCATGGCGGCCACGTTATAGCCGCCCTCCGTGAGCACCGTATTGAGCAGGCCGCGCGCGACGGCATTGGAATCGATAATGACGGCCTTCAGCATGAACTCTCAGAACTCCTCATAGGCCGGCGCCGGGCTCTCATAGGCCAGCATCTTCCACGTCACGCCCAGCCGCACATCCAGCTTGAGCGCAACCAGTTGGCGCGACATGGCGAGGATCTCGCGCCCCGCGCGCAGGCGTTCGCCGATCGGCGTCTTGAGGATGCCCGCACCGGCCATCACCGCATCCAGGTTGCCATAGGCGTTGAGCAGCTTGGCCGCGGTCTTCATGCCGACCTTGTCGACCCCGGGCACGCCGTCGGTGGCATCGCCCATCAGCGCCAGCAAATCGTGTAGCAGCTCGGGCGCCACGCCGTAGCGCTGGCGCACCCACGCATCGTCGTGCCACTCGCCCTTGAAGTGGTCCCACACCAGGGCACCATGCGCGATCAGCGGATGCAGGTCCTTGTCGGTGGTGGCGACGATGGCGTCGCCGCGGCCTTCGTTCAGCCAGCGCATCACGCAGGTGCCGATCACGTCGTCCGCTTCCACCTCGGGGATCATGCAGACGTGCAGGCCCGCGCCGCGCAAGCGGTCGTGGAAGGCGGGCAGCGCGGCGCGCAGATACGACGGCATGGGGTCGCGCCCCTCGCGGTAGCGCGGGTACAAAGCATGGCGCCAGGTGCTGCCGCCATGGTCGAAGGCGGCCAGTACGTGGGTTGGCTCATGCGCGCCGACCAGGTTGCGGAAGGACGAAAACGCATGCCGCAGTGCGATCGCGGCCTTTTCATCGGAGTCCGGCTCCGGGCTCGCCTCGTACACCCGGCGGACGATGTTGAGGCCATCGATGGCCAGCAGCTTGGCCATGTAACTCAGACGCTCGCGTACGAATAGGCGCCGCCGCGTTCGAGGGCGCGCTGGTAGGCTGGGCGAGCGTGGATGCGGTCCAGGAAGGCCTGCAGCTTGGGATACTTGTCTCTCAGGCCCGCTCGCGCGGATGCCGCCTCCAGCGGAAAACTCATCTGGATGTCGGCGGCCGAGAAGGTCGGCCCGGCGAACCATTCAGACTTGCCCAGCTCCGCCTCCATGTAGTCCAGCTGCGCGGCCAGCGTCGGCGCCAGGAACGACTCCTTGACCTTGCGCGCGATGGAGCGGGCGATCGGCTTGGCGAAGAAGGGCATCGGCGCCGTCTCCACGCGGTTGAACACCAGCGTCATGACCAGCGGCGGCATGGCCGAGCCTTCGGCGAAATGCAGCCAGTAGGTGTAGCGCAGTTTTTCGTCGGTCCCTGGCGGCGGCACCAGGCGCCCGTGCCCGTAGCGCTCGACGAGGTATTCGACGATGGCGCCCGATTCCGCGATCACGCGGTCATCATCCGTAATGACAGGCGATTTGCCGAGCGGGTGGATGCGCCGCAGTTCGGCCGGGGCCAGCAAAGTCTTGGGGTCGCGCTGGTAGCGGCGAATCTCGTAGCGCACGCCCAGTTCTTCCAGCAGCCAGAGGATGCGCTGCGAACGGGAGTCGTTCAGGTGATGGACAACGATCATGATCTGCATAGCTTAGCATTTCTGTGCGCGCGGCTGCATGCAAGCTGCATATATGCATATACATACATCTGCTCCCCAACACCGCAGCGCAGCACGGGCTCCCGTTGCAGCTCGCCGGACGCGCGAGTACCATGCAGCGCACCCTACCCTCGCACCTGGAGACTCCCGCATGCGCCTTCGCACCAGCCTCACCGTCCTGTCCCTCCTCGTCGCCGGCACCGTCCACGCGCAAACCGCGCCGATGACGCCTGATATCCCGGCCAAGTTCACCGCGCCCGCCGATCCGGATGCGGACTACATCAAGCGAGTGGAGATGATCCCGATGCGCGATGGCGTCAAGCTGTACACCGTGATCGTCATTCCGAAGGGCGTGACCAACGCGCCCATCATGCTGACCCGTACCCCCTACAACGCGGCCAAGCGCGCGGAGCGCAACAAGAGCCCGCACATCAATGCGATGCTGGGAGAAGGCGACGATGCCTTCATCCAGGATGGCTACATCCGCGTGTTCCAGGACGTGCGCGGCAAATACGGCTCCGAAGGCGACTACGTGATGACGCGCCCCCTGCGCGGCCCGCTCAACAACACCAAGGTGGACCACGCGACCGACGCCTATGACACCATCGAGTGGCTGGTCAAGCACGTCAAGGAGAGCAATGGCCGCGTGGGCATGGTCGGCTCCTCGTACGAGGGCTTCACGGTGCTGATGGCGCTGGCCGACCCGCACCCGGCCCTCAAGGCCGCGGTGCCGATGAGTCCCATGGTCGACGGCTGGCGCGGCGACGACTGGTTCCACAACGGCGCCTTCCGCACCTCCAACTTCGGCTACATCATGGGCCAGAACGCGGCGCGCGGCTCGGGCAGCAGCATCGACACCGGCGTGTACGATGACTACGTTGGCTACCTGCGCCCGGGTTCGTCCGCGGACTTCGCGAAGAAGTACGGCACGGACCAGCTGCCATTCGCCAGGAAGATCATGGAGCACCCGGCCTACGACTCCTACTGGCAGGAGCAGGCGCTGGACAAGATCCTCGGCGCGCGTCCGCTCAAGGTCCCGACCATGTACGTGGTGGGCCGCTGGGACCAGGAAGACATCTACGGCGCCTACGCGACCTACGCGGCCACGGAGCCGAAAGACGCGCAGAACGACAAGAACTTCCTGGTGGTAGGCCCGTGGCGCCACAGTGGCGTGAACTACAACGGCTCGACTCTCGGCCCGCTGCACTTCACGGGTGACACGGCGGCCGAGTTCCGCCGCGACTACATGGTCCCCTTCTTCAACCAGTACCTGAAGGAGGGTGCGCCGAAAGCGAATACGCCGCCGGTGCTGTCGTACGAGACGGGCACCAACACATGGCGCCAGCTGAATCAGTGGCCGCTGGTGCCGGCCGCGCAGCCGATCTACCTTGAGGCGGGCGGCAAGCTGGCCTTCGACAAGCCGGCGGCGAAGGATTCGTTCGACGAATACATCTCCGACCCGAACAAGCCGGTGCCGTTCGTGCCGCGCCCGATCCGCGCGAGCGACCGCAATGTCTGGGGCCCGTGGCTGGCGCTGGACCAGCGCTCGTTCTCGGACCGCACGGACGTGGTGAGCTACGTGACCGAGCCGCTCAAGGCGCCGGTCCACATCGCGGGCCAGCCGATGGTGAACCTGTTCGCGTCCACCAGCGGCACGGATGCGGACTGGGTGGTCAAGCTGATCGACGTGTATCCGGACGAGATGCCGAACCAGCCGGAGATGGGCGGCTACCAGCTGGGCATCGCGATGGACATCCTGCGCGGCCGTTACCGCAACTCGCTGGAGCATCCGAGCGCGATCCCGGCCAACAAGGTCGAGAAGTACCGCTTTGCGCTGCCGAATGCGGACCACGTCTTCCTGCCGGGCCACCGCATCATGGTGCAGGTGCAGTCGTCGTGGTTCCCGGTGTACGACCGCAATCCGCAGACCTATGTGCCCAACATTTTCTACGCCAAGCCGGCGGACTATGTGAAGGCGACCCAGCGCATCTACCATGCGCCGGGTGCGGAAAGCGCGATCGAACTGCCGGTCGTGAAGTAAGACTGGCCGCGCTGGAGGCGGAGGCTCAGCCCTTCGCCTTCAGCAGCTCCTCATTCACCTTCTTGATGCGGGCCGACGCGGGCCGTGTCACGATGCGTTCGATATAAGCCTTGATGGAAGGCGTGGCTTCCACGAGGCCGAACATGGTCACCCATGCGAGCGCCACACCCCACAAAATATCCGCCGCCGAGATGCGCTCGCCCAGCAGGTAAGGGCCCTTCTCGATCTGCGCGGTGAAGGTGGCAATCACCGTGTCGTAGTCGCCGTAGGGGTTCATCGATGGCTTGCCGGGGTCACGCTTGACGGCGCGGTCGATCAGCGCGGGCTCGAACGACGATCCGTAGAAGGCCAGCCAACGCAGGTAGGGTCCGCGCTGCGGGTCGCCGATCGGCGGCGCAAGGTTCGCTTCCGGGTACAGGTCGGCCAGGTAGGCAAACACCGCGGGCTGCTCGGTCACCACGGCGCCGTTGTGCACGATGGTCGGGATCTTGCCCATCGGGTTCAGGGCCAGGAACGCGGGCGACTTCTGCTCGTTCTTCTGCAGGTCCAGTTCCTTCAATTCGTAGTCCGCGCCCAGTTCTTCCAGCAGGGTCTGGGCGCCGACGGCGCGCGACTGCGGGTTGTGGTACAGGATGATGTGCCGATCGCTCATGGTGTTCTCCTTTTCGCCCAAAAACATCACGGTAATCCGCGTCGCTGTCCGCGTCTTGGAAAAACGCGCGGTCAGGATGAGAGTGCGTAGGCGTCCAGGCTCGCGCGGCGGGCCAGGTGGCGGTACGTGAAGGTGAAGCCGGGCCAGTTGACGGTGTTGCGGCCTCCGTCGTCCAGGTACCAGCTTCGGCAGCCTTGCCAGACGCTGTGGCCGAGGCCCGTTTGCACGCTGGCCTGGAACTGCGCGCTCGGTCCGGGGCGCACTTCGATGCTGCGGGCCTGTTTTTCCTTCAGCGCGCGCCAGCAGCGCAGCACGTGGGCGATCTGGCTCTCCAGCATATAAATGATGGAATTGTGACCGAGGTTGGTGTTCGGGCCGTAGAGCATGAAAAAGTTGGGGAAGCCAGGCACCGAGATGCCGAGGTAGGCGTGGGCGCCGTCCTGCCAGGCCGTATTCAGGTCCACGCCACCGCGGCCGGTGACGCGCATCGGGGCAAGGAACTTTGTCGCGGCGAAGCCGGTGCCGTAGACGATGGTGTCGGCCGCGTGGTGCTGGCCGTCTGTCGTCTCGATGCCGTCGGGCGTGATGCGGCGGATCGTCTCCGTGACCAGCGTGACGTTGGGCCGCGCCAGCGCGGCGAGATAGTCACTGGAGAGCAGGATGCGCTTGCAGCCGATGGGGTAATCGGGTGTGAGGCGGGCGCGCAGGGCCGGATCGGGCACCTGGCGGGCCAGCATGCGCTTGAACGGCAGGCCGACAGCCAGCTTCATCGCGCTCTTGACGCGGGTGAAGCCGAGGGCGCGGGATTCGTATTGCACGTAGATCGCGGCGCGGTACAGCCGGGCCGCGCCGGGGACGTGGCGGAACACGGCGCGTTCGAAGCGCGAGTAGGCACGGTCCGGGCGCGGGATCATCCAGGCAGGCGTGCGCTGAAAGACGGTCAGGTGCGCGGCCTTCGCTGCCAGCGGAGGTACGAACTGCGCGGCGGAGGCGCCGGTGCCGATGACGGCGACGCGCTGTCCTGCCAGGTCGTGCGTGTGATCCCAGGCGGCGGAGTGGAAGGAGTGGCCGCGAAAGGTTTCGCTGCCTTGAATCTCGGGCAGCGCCGGGCGGCTCAACTGGCCGGTGGCCGTGATGAGCATGCGCGCGCTGAGTGTGGTGCCGTCGGCGAGCGTGGCCGCCCATAGCTGCAACGCGTCGTCATACCGTGCGGCGGTGACGCCGGCGCCGAAGCGGATGTGCGGGAGCACGCCGTACTTGCGGGCGCAGTGCTGGAGGTAGGCGTGGATTTCGGGCTGGGTCGCGAACACGCGGGTCCAGCCAGCGTACGGTTCGAACGAGAACGAGTACAGGTGGGACGGGATGTCGCAGGCCGCGCCGGGGTAGGTATTGTCGCGCCAGACGCCGCCCAGGTCCTGCGCCTGCTCCAGGATCTGGAAGGCCTCGACGTCCGCGCGCCGCAGCGCGATGCCCATGCCGATGCCTCCGAAGCCTGCGCCGATGATGAGGGCGTCCAGCGGAGCAGTGGTGGGGGTGGACATCGGGTCTCCTTTGCACGGGACATGTGAGGGTCCTATATTATTCCGGCCAGCCCACTTTGAAACCGAAAATCTTCCACCACCGATGACCACCGCCGCCACGCCTCCCGCTGGAAAGCCCGTGACTGACCGCGCCAAGGGTGTGGTCGACCCGGCCGCTGCCGCACGTGCGTTCCGGCTCGAGCGGTATCTTCCCGCGCCGCCTTTCCACACGCTGCTTGACCATTACTGGCTGGTGGAGTGGGACTTGCGCGGCCAGCCGCCGTTCGTGCAGCGCACCCTGCCCTATCCCTGCGTGCACTTGGTGTTCGACCGCGAGCAGACCGGCATCTGGGGCGTGCCGACGCGCTATTTCGAGAAGACGCTGACGGGGCAGAACCGCGTGCTCGGGCTGCGCTTTCGTCCCGGCGCATTCCGCGCGCTGCTGGGGCGGCCCTTGAAGACGATCCAGGATGTGGTGCTGCCGCTGGAGGATGTCTTCGGCGCCGACGCGGCGGCGCATGCTGCAAAAGTACTGGCCGCGCCCGACGATGCGCGCATGGTGGCGGTGGCGAACGAGCTGCTGGCCCGCGTGCTGCCCGCGCAGCCGGACCCGCAGGTCGAGCGCATCGCGGCCATCCTTGCGCTGGCGCAGGACGATCCGCAGCTCACGCGCGCGGAGCAGCTGGCCGAGCGCGCGGGCCTGGCGCTGCGCACCTTGCAGGAGCTGTTCGGCGAGTACGTGGGCGTGAGCCCCAAGTGGGTGCTGTGCCGTTACCGCCTGCACGAAGCGGCAGACCGGCTGGCTGCGAATGCGGAGGTGGACCTGGCGGCACTGGCGCAGGCACTCGGCTATTACGACCAGGCCCACTTCACCACCGACTTCCAGAGCCTGGTTGGCAAGACGCCCGCCGAGTACCGCAAGGCCAACGCCGCCGCCCCGCAGTCCGGTGCCGTCGGCTGAAATTGATCTGGATTCTTGAAGCGCGGCGCGCGAGCGCATAGGATGGCACACTGGTCCTCCGCTTCATCGCTTCATCTTCAGGCTGCACTCATCATGGCTTTCCATAACCTCGACCGCGACGGCGTCACCGCGCTGGTCTATACCTTCTACAACAAGGTCCGCAACGATCCCGAGCTCGGCCCCGTTTTCCTCGGCAAACTGGGTGAAGACTGGGAGCCGCACCTGCAGCGCATGGTGCGGTTCTGGTCCACCGTCGCGCTGGGGACGCGCGAATTCGACGGCAACGTGTTCGGCACCCACATGGCGATTTCCGGCGTGGAGCCCGAGCACTTCAAGCGCTGGCTCGCGATGTTCGAGGAGACCGCGCGCGAGCTGTTCGCACCGGAACAGGCCGAGGAATTCCTGACCCCGGCCCGCCGCATCGCCGGCAGCCTGCAGTACGGCTACTTCGGCAAGATCGAATACATGTGACAGCGGCGGCCCCGCCTCACTGCGCGGCGGCCTTGATCAGCTGCTCGTTGCGCTGGCGGACCCGCTGCCAGGCCGGCCGGGCAGCCAAGCCTTCGACATAGCGGGTGAACACGGGCTGCGGCTCTGACCGAGGCCCTGGGCATCGACAGCCCGCTGAGCCGCAGCATGGGCGCGGTCACCGGCATCCTGTTCATCGGCATCGGCAACGTGATGGGCAAGCTGCGCTGGAATTACACGGTGGGCGTGCGCACCCCCTGGACGATCGCCAATGAGCGCGTGTGGGACAAGACGCACCGCTTCACCGGCCGCCTGTGGGTGGCGGCGGGGCTGCTGATGCTGGCCGCTCCGTGGGTCCCCATGCTCGGTAGCCATCAGCCCGCGATGATCATCGCCGCCGCGGCCATCTGCGTGATCGTGCCGGTGGTGCGGTCCTACCTGCTGTGGCGGGTGGAAGCGCGCCCGGCGGCCTGACCCCGCCTCCCAGCATCTCAATCAACCACGAGCGCTTCGAGCGTGAAGGAGACCTCATGAGTCCTCAGAAGCGGCTGCTGGCCGCCAGTTTTGTCACGGGCGTACCGGGCATCGCCGTCGTCATGCTGCTCGTGCTGCCGCTGATGCTGGCCGGGAAACCCCTCCAGCTGCCCTTGTGGGCCGTGCAGGTCGTCAGCACGCTGCAAAGCTGCGTGATGCTGGCGGTCGCGGTATGGGCCGGCACCAGACTGTCCGCCCGCGTTGGGCTGCGGGCGCCGGCGCTGTCCGCCTG
>NZ_SPVF01000240.1 GCF_004614185.1 Zemynaea arenosa
GCTCGATGCCTCGAAACGCCGCAGCAGCGCCGCGAAGGCGGCGGCATTGCCGTGGAAGCGCGCCAGCGCAGCGGCGCAGTCAATGCCCGGCAGCGCCACGGGAAACGGTGGCGCGCCAACGGGCGTGGCGGGGTCTGGCCCCATGCGCGGCGCGTGGGTGGCGGTGACCTGCACGATGGTTGCCACCAGTTCGTCCACGTCGATCGGCTTGGCGACCATGTGTTCCATGCCCGCGGCGCGCGCCTCGTCGATGTCCGAGTCCAGCACATTGGCCGTCATCGCCACCAGCGGCAGCTCGGCCAACCCCATGGTGCGGATCGCGCGCGCGGCTTCGTAGCCATTCATCACCGGCATCTGGATATCCATCAGCACCACGTCGTAGCGCTGCGGATCGTCCTGCAGCAGGGCCACGGCGATGCGGCCGTTGGCGGCCACCTCCACCGCGGCGCCGGCGTGCTGCAGGATGAAGGTGGCGACTTCCTGGTTGATCTCATTGTCCTCGACCAGCAGCACGCGCCGGCCACCGAGTTTGCCCGTGAGCGGCGTCGAGATGCGCAGCGCGGCGGGTGCCGGCGGTCCGCCGCGCAATGCAATGATGGCCCGGACCACCTCCTCGCGCGTGGTGGGCTTGGCAACGGTGGTGCGGATGGGCAGACCGTCCGCGAGTTCGAGCAGGCGGTCCCGCTCGTGCTCGGGCACCAGCATGGCAAGCGGCGGCAGCGGAATGCCATCCTGCAGCGCCCACGCTACCAGGGAGAGGCCGTCCAGGTCCGGCATGGCGCTGTCGATGAAGGCGAGATCGGGCGCCGGACCGGTACGCAGGCGTTCCAGCGCCGCGCGTCCGCCTGCCACGATGTCCGCCTGCCAGCCGAAGTAGCGGCACACGTCCGCGAGGCCGCGCGCGGCGTGCGGGTTGTCGTCGGCGATGAGGACCCGCAGCCCGGTGGCCCGCACATGGCCGGGCAGTGCGAGGCTGGCCGCATCGGTGGGGCGGCCCAGGCGGACGCGCAGGCGGAATTCGGAGCCGCGTTCGAGCTCGCTGCTCAGGGTCAGCTCCCCGCCCATCAGGCGCGCCAGCCGGCGGCTGATCGGCAGGCCGAGTCCCGCGCCGCCATATTTCCGGCTGCTGGAGGTATCGCCTTGCGAGAAGGCCTCGAACATGGCTTCGTGGCGGTCCGGCGCAATACCGATGCCGGTGTCGCGCACCGCGAATTCCAGGTCCACGCTGTCTGCGTCGCGTCCCAGCAGGCGCACCGCGAGCACCACCTCGCCATGCTCGGTGAACTTGATGCCGTTGCTGAAGAGGTTCAAGAGGATCTGCTGCAGCCGCAGCGGATCGCCCACCAGCTCGAGCGGCACGTCCGGCGCCACATCGAACACCGGCTCGATGCCTTTTTCCCAGGCCGGCCCGGCCAGCATGGTACTGACCGTATCCAGCACGTCGCACAGGATGAAGCGGACCTGTTCCAGCCGCAGCTCGCCGGCGTCGATGCGCGAGAAGTCGAGAATGTCCTGCAGGATGCCGAGCAGGGACTGGGTGGCGCGCCGAATCTTGCCTGCGTAGGCGCGCTCGCGCGGCTCCAGGGGCGCTTCTTCCAGCAGGCGCGCGAGTCCCATCACGGCGTTCATCGGCGTGCGGATCTCGTGGCTCATGTTGGCCACGAAGCGGGACTTGGCATCCGACGCCGCATGCGCCTGGTCCAGCGCGATCATCAGCTGTTCGTTGAGATGCTGGAGGCGCGCCTCGCTCATGCGCAGCATGCTTTCGCTCTGTTCGAGCTGGAAGCTGGCGGCCCGCAGCGCGGCTTCGGCCTCCTTGCGCTCCGTGATGTCGCGCACCGTGGACAGCATCACGCCACTGCCGCCGATGTTCACGCTGGTGAGGCGCACGTCGGCATCGAATTCGGTGCCATCCACGCGCCGGTGCCGCCACTCGAAGCGCGCGGTGTCCTCGTCCAGGGCCTGTTTGAGGTGGAGCGCGATCGCATCCTCGGAGCGCTGGCCGTCCGGCTGCCAGGGCGGGGACAGGGCGGCGGGCGAGGTGGCCAGCAGCTCGTCCACGGTGGCGAAGCCGTAGATCCCGGCCGCAGCCTGGTTGCCGCCCACGAAACCGGCGCTGAGCGTGACCAGCATGTGGGCGTCGCCCGAGCGTTCGTACAGGGCGCGGAACTGTTCCTCCTGGTCGCGGATGCGCTGCGCCTGCAGGCGTTCCGCGGTCACGTCGCGGATCATCGCCGCGACGCCTTCCACGCGGCCGTTGGCGAGCACCGGGTAGTAGCTGGCCTTGAGATGGCGCGCGCTGTCCGGCAGCGCGGGCAGCGTCACATTCAGCTCCACGTCCAGCAGCGGTTCGCGCGTGAGCAGCACCTGGCGGAAAAACTCTTCGTATTGCTGGCCCGCGGGTCCGAACACGTCCGCGTGGGAGCGGCCCACATGGTCCGCGGGCGCAATGCCACTCAGGACCGCGAGGTAGTCGTTGACCATCACGAAGCGCAGGTCCACGTCCAGCACGCACAGGCCGAATGGCGCGTGGGCGAAGACGGCGGCCAGGTAGGCCGTGGAGCGGGCCAGCTCCTCGGTGCGGGTGGTGACCAGCTGTTCCAGGTTGGTGCGGTAGCCCAGCAGTTCGGCGTCCACGGAGGCGAGCAGCTGCGCCACTTCGGCGGTTTCGCGCACGTGCATCGGCGGCACCGCGACAGGCGCGCCAGTGCCGAGGGCACGCGCGGGCCCGGTGAGGGCATGCACGGAGCGCGCGATGCGGCCGCCCAGGCGCCAGGCCAGCAACAGTCCTGCACCCAGCGCGATCGCGATGGTGATCGTCAGGCCACGCAGGGAGCCGGCCAGCAGTTCGCGCACCGTGGCCCGCGGGTAGGAGGTGAGCACGATCCAGTCCGGGTGGCGGGCCACGCGGCGCCAGGTGCTGTACACCGGCGTCCGGTCGAGGCTCAGCACCGCGACGGTGCCGGAGTCCGCACGCTGGGCGTCGCGCACGATTTCGTCCCGTGCGAGGGTGCCGGTCCAGTGGGCGTGTCCTGGCCGCCGGTCGATCACCTTGGCCCGGCTGTCGATGATGGCCATCGACCAGCCGGGCTCGAGCAGCTGGCGGTCCGTCAGCGTGGCCACGCGGGGCATGTCGATCAGGCCCACGAGCAGGGTCCCCGCCGCATCCTGTAGCGGCAGCGCCACCCCGATCCAAGGCTGGCCGCGGGTGTCCCGCAGCAGCGGCAACTCGGCGGGGCCGCCCCGGGCAGCGGCGGCTGCGAGCACCTCAGGAGGTAATGCGCCACTGGCGGCGCCCCGGGTGTCGGCCAGGGTGTGGCCATCGGCGCCCACCAGCAGCACGGCAGCCAGCGCTCCGTCCGCCGCGAGGCTGGCGCGGGCATGGGCCATGATGGCGTCGGGGCGTGGGGGCATGCCGGCCAGGCCGGGTGCGGTGGCGAGGCTGCGCAGGGTGGCATGCGCAAGGGTCAGATGCGCGTCGACCGCCTGGTCGAGCGTGTAGACCGCGCGGAGCGCAGCGGCCTGCAGTTCCGTGCGGCGCAGGAGAAACACCTCATACGTCAGGGCGCCGAAACCGAGCACGGCCGGAACCAGGCATGCCAGCACCAGCTTGGCCGTCTTGGACCGGATCGAGGGCAGGCGCTTATGCGACGGATGGAGCATCAGGGGCGCGCGTGTTTGGCCAGCTCCAGTTTGGCGATGGCGTTGCGGTGCACCTCGTCCGGCCCGTCCGCCAGGCGCAGGGTGCGGTTGTGGGCCCATTGCTGGGCCAGCGGAAATTCGTCGGAGACTCCGGCCGCGCCATGGGCCTGGATGGACCAGTCCAGCACCTGCTGGGCCACATTGGGGGCGAGCACCTTGATCATGGCGATCTCGGCTTGGGCAGCCTTGTTGCCGACGGTGTCCATCATGTAGGCGGCCTTCAGGGTCAGCAGGCGCGCGGTGTCGATCTGGATGCGGGACTCGGCAATGCGCTCGCGCCACACGCCCTGTTCTGAGATCTTGCGCCCAAATGCGACACGGGTGTCCAGGCGCTGGCACATCAGTTCGAGCGCGCGTTCGGCCACCCCGATGGCGCGCATGCAGTGGTGGATGCGGCCGGGGCCGAGACGGCCCTGGGCGATCTCGAAGCCGCGGCCCGCGCCGAGCAGGAGGTTGGAGGCGGGCACCCGCACGTTCTCGAACAGGATCTCGCAATGGCCGTGCGGCGCATCGTCGTAGCCGAACACGGGCAGAGGACGCTTGATGGTCACGCCCGGGGTGTCGGCGGGCACCAGGATCATGGATTGCTGCTGGTGGCGGGCGGCCTGCGGATCGGTCTTGCCCATCAGGATGAAGATGCGGCAGCGCGGATCGCCGGCGCCGGAAATCCACCATTTGTGGCCATTGATGACATAACTGTCGCCATCCTTCTCGATGCGGGTGGCGATGTTGGTGGCGTCCGACGACGCCACGCCGGGCTCGGTCATGGCGAAGGCGGAGCGGATGTCGCCGCGCAGCAGCGGCTCCAGCCATTGACGCTTGTGTTCCTCGCTGCCGTAGCGTTCCAGCGTCTCCATGTTGCCGGTGTCGGGCGCGCTGCAATTGAACACCTCGGGCGCCCACCAGACCCGGCCCATGATCTCGCACAGCGGCGCGTAGTCCAGGTTGGAGAGGCCCTCGGGCGCGCGCTCCGAGCGCGGCAGGAACAGGTTCCACAGGCCGCGTTCCCGGGCGATGGGCTTGAGGCGTTCGACGAGTTGCGTCGGAATCCACCGCGTCCCCTGTTCGCGGCCGTTGCGCGCCACTTCGTCGGAAAATGCCTGCTCGTTCGGGTAGATATGCTCATCCATGAAGGCGAGCAGCCGGCTCTGCAGATCGCGGCAGCGCTCGGAATAGTCGAAGTCCATTGCGTGTCCTTGTGGGGCGTTATGCAGTGTGTCCGGTCGCGTACTGCCAGCCGAGTTCTGCCATCGGGCGGGCGGCCTTGCCGTTCTCGAGGGCCTGGGCGCTGGCGGCGGTCCCGTCGACATAGCGCTTCATGATGCCCTGCATGATGCCGGCCAGCCGGAACATGTTGTACGCGAGGTAGAAGTTGAAGTCGGCCGCGATAATCGAGCGCCCGGTACGCTGGCAGTAGCGGGCGATGTACTCCTCCTGCGACGGGATGCCAAGCGCCTTGAGGTCCAGCCCGGCAATGCCGCGGAACTTGCCGGGGGCGATGTGCCAGCTCATGCAGTGGTAGGAGAAGTCGGCCGCCGGGTGGCCCAGCGTGGACAGCTCCCAGTCCAGCACGGCCAGGATGCGCGGTTCGGCCGGGTGGAAGATCAGGTTATCCATGCGGAAATCGCCGTGGACAATGGCGGTGTCATCACCGGGCGGGATGTGCCGCGGCAGCCAGTCGATCAAGCGCTCCATGGCCTCGATGGGTTCGGTCTCCGAGGCCTTGTATTGTTTGGTCCAGCGCTCGATCTGGCGTGCGAAGTAGTTGCCCGGCTTGCCATAGTCCTGCAGGCCGATGGCGGCGTAGTCGACCGTGTGCAGCTGGGCGATCACGCGGTTCATTTCGTCGTAGATGGCAGCCCGTTCGGCCGGGTTCATGCCGGGCAGGGACTGGTCCCACAGCACGCGGCCCTCGACGTACTCCATCACGTAGAAAGCGCGGCCAAGGATGCTTTCGTCGAGGCACAGCGCGTACTGGCGGGCGACCGGGAAACCGGTGCCGTGCAGCGCGTTCATCACGCGGAATTCGCGGTCGATGGCGTGGGCCGAGGGCAGCAGCCTGGCGGCCGGGCCCGGCTTGGTGCGCAGGACGTAATGCTGGCCGCCGGCGCTGAGCTTGAAGGTGGGGTTGGACTGGCCGCCCTTGAATTGGGCCACGTCGAGAGCGCCGCTGCGGTAGCCGTCCACATGCTCGGCCAGCCAGGCCTCCAGGGCCGCAACGTCGAACTTCTGGCGCTCCGACACCGGTTTGGTGCCCATCATCTCTTCGAACATCGGTCCCCCTCCGTTGTGCTGGATTCTAGCGTACCGCCGCACGGCCGTGCCATGTCAGTGGCCGCGGGAGCGGGCGTACTGCTCGTACAGCCGCTCCATGGTGGTCGCGCGGCTGGCATGCTGGAGCGGAGCGGCCGGGCTGTAGTTGGTGAAGCGGACCACCCAATCGTCCGCGCCCACGTCGATGGCGTTGATGCAGCCTGCGCTTTGCGACAGGCCGCCGAGGAACAGGCGCTGGCCGGTCAGCGCGCGCGACAGGATCGCGCGGTTGACGCCGCCGTGCAGGACCAGCAGGACGGTCTCCCAGCCGGCGTCGGCGAGCAGCCGGTCCAGCGCCGGATGCACGCGGTCCATCAGTTCGCCCACGGACTCGCCGCCCAGGAAGCGGGCGTCCTCCGCCACGGCACCCGCGAACACGCCGGTGAAGGCAGCGCGCAGCTCGGCGTCGGGAATCGCGGACAGGCGGCCGCCGCGAATTTCGGCCAGTTCCGGCCAGGATTCGATCACGCCGGGGTCCTGCGCCGATTCGGCCAGCACCAGGGTTGCAGTCTCCATCGTGCGCGGCAAGCCGGAGACGATCACGCGGTCGAAGCGCACGCCTTCGGCACCGAACACCCGGCCCGCCGCGCTGGCCTGCGCGCGGCCTTCCTCGGTCAAAGGGACCTGTTCGGGCAGGAAGGGTTTGCCCGCGGCGTCGAAATACGTGACGCTGCCATGCCGCATCAGGTAGATGCGCCGCCGCTGCGCCTCAGTCATCAGAAGAAGACCGCCGTGCGGGTGATCACGTTGCCGGCATTGGTGTAGGGCGCGGTGGCGCGCACGGTGCCGGTGGTGGCCACGCCATCGTCCAGCTTGCTGTCCAGTTGCTGGGCGAAAGTGTCCGGCAAGTTGTCGAAACGGATGCCATTGCCGCCGCGTCCGCCAACGGTGTCGTTGTAGATGTAGACCGCGCCGCCCTGGGCGCTGGTCATGAAGTCGGTGGAGCCGTTGTAGGTGCCGGTGATGAAGCCGCCGAGGGCGAGGTGCTGGGGCGCGCCCAGGTATTCCGTAATCTGGCCGTCGCCGTTGCCGTTGTTGAGCGCGCCGGGGACGTGGGTGGTGGCCATGACATCGTCGCCGGGCAGGGCGCGGAACTTGTCCTGGTAGCCGTTGACGGCCGCGGACAGCGAGCTCGACTGCTGGATGATGTTCTTCACCTTGGCGCTGTCGATCAGGGCTTGCCCCTTGAGCACGCCGCCCAGCAGCAAGCCGATGATGACCAGGACGATGGCGATCTCAACGAGCGTGAAGCCGCGTTGATGTTTGGAAAATGCTTGCATGGATGTCCTTTGGGTGAGGCTGCCAGTCTAGCAAAAAGGCTGTGCTGGAGACAGCGGTGTTCTATTTCCTTAGGGCGTTTTTGGCTTCCAAGGCGCGCAGTTTGGCGTCCAGGAAACGCAGTTCGTTGGGGTCGCTGATCTGGCCACTGGCGATCAGGCCGCCGATGATGGCGCGGGCGGTGTCCAGCTCATCGGCGTCTTCGGCGAACAGCGCGTCGAGCTCGCGGGTCCAGGGTGGCGCCTTCGGTGCCTGCTCGCGGATGGCGCGCGCGTATTGCCGGGCGAGGGGCAGGTCGTGCAGGCGGTGGCGGGCGATCAGGGCGGCTTGGGCCATCCAGGGCCAGCGGCGCTGCGGGTCGCGGGCGAATTCGGTGTGCACGAAATCGAGCATGGTGCGCACGCGCTGCGGGTCGTTGACGGCGGCGTAGACTTCGCTCGCGGCCAGCAGAGGGTATTGCGAGCGCGGGTCGAGGTCGAGGGCCAGGGCGAGCCAGTCACGGATGCGGGTGTAGTCCAGCGTGTGCAGACCGGTGCTGCCAGCGGCCTGGTCGTCGTGGCCCTGCAGGTAGAGCATCAGGCCGCGCGCTGCGGCCAGCGGGTCGCCGAGAGAGGCCAGGCGTGCCACCGCGTCCGGTGGCGCGGGAGGCAGCGGCTCGATGTGCGGGCGGGCGCGCGGGGACCAGGTGTGCCAGGCGATTTGCAGGAGGAGGGCGGCGGCTAGCGGCGGCCACAGGGCGGCGCGCTTCATTCGATCTCCTTGCGGGACAGGTCGAACGAAGCCGCGGCCAGCAGGAGCAGCAGGTAGATGGCGGCCTGGCCGAGGCAAAGCAGGAGATCCGCAGCGGTGCCGGTGCCGTAGACCAGCCACTCGGTCCGCGCGAAAGTGTCCAGGCCGGGCAACAGATGCGCGAGTCCACGCGCCACGCCATCCGTGAGCGTGCCGGTGGCGGACACCGCGCCTCCCGCCAGCGCGCTTGCGCTGCCCGCCGTTGCGCCGCCAGCCGCCCCACCGGTGGCCAACGCGCTCGCGCTGCCTGATGCGGCTGCGGCGGCGCCGTGGCCTGCGAGGAGCACGATGCTCGCCATGACGCGGGACAGGACGTAGAAGGCGAGCGTCGCGGCCAGGGCAGCGGTGGCGTGGCCGATGCCGCTGGCGCAGAAGAGGGCGAAGCCGGCGACGATGCCGGCTTCACAGGCCAGTGTGGTACACCACAGCAGGCATTGCGCGGTCGGCGCGAGCGGCAGCAGCGGCAGCGTGAAGATCACCGCCCCCGCCAACGCCACCGCGCACAGTCCCGCAAGCTTGCCAGCCAGGTAGCGGTGCCGCGGCATCGGTAGTGCCAGCAGCAGGTCACGCACCCGGTCATCCGCCTCCCGCACCACGCTCTGCGCCGCAAACGCCGCAACCAGGAACGCCAACACCAGCCGCAGCGCGGATGCCAGCAGCGCCGCCTGCAGTTGCCGCGTCTCGGTCAGCGCCAGCGCGCCAATGAATCCCGCAGCCCCGTAAGCACCCAAGGCCACGCAACCAAACACCCACGCCAGCCGGCTGCGCAGCGCTTCCAGCACCGTGCTGCGCGCGAGAGCGGCCACCGTCTGCAGCACGGTGGCGCGGGCAGGGGCGGCCAGCTTCTCCATCACAATCACCGCGGAAGCGCGCCCGCCGCCACCATGCGGCTGAACAGCACGTTCGGCGACAGCCACACCACCAGGTCGTCGAACTCCCCGCCCGGCGCCCGCGCATCGCTGGGCGGCCGCGTGACGAACGCGATGCCGCCCATCGCATTGGTCCGCTCGTCCTGATTGGCCGCCCCCACGCCCGCCACCGGGACGCCCGTCTCACTGACCGCACCCAGCCCATTGCGCCCATGCGACACTACCACCGCCGGCACGTCATTGATGCCGCTCGCGGTGACGAGATTCCCGCGCGAATCCCGCGTTCCGATGGTGATATCCCGCGGCGTGGCCAGTCCGAACAGCACCTGGCTGTTCGAGAACGCCGGGGTCACCGAGTAGCGCAGCATGTGCCCCCAGCCATCCGCCTTGGCCACGCCCAGTGTCGCCCACGGCAGCAGGCCGTCGCGCCGTCCACCCGTGCAGTAGCCACCGCTGCGGTCTTCCAGCCCATTGCTGGCCGAGATGGCCGGGCAGGGCAGATAGCCATTCCGCAGCGCGAAACCGGTCAGCGCTTCACGTGCTTCATCGAGCACGCGTTGTGTCTCGCTGATGCGCCGCTGTTCGAACTGCGTCTGCAGTGGCGTCATCAAGCCGCCAATCATCAGCCCGACAATCACCAGCACGATCGCCAGCTCGACCAGGCTGAAACCACCCTGCATCCGGCGGCTCATGGCAGCACCCGCGCCTGCGCCATCGGCGCGTACAGCTGCTGCGGATCGATCCACACCAGCAGGTCGTCGAACGGCCCGCCCGGCGCGCGCGCATCATCGGTCGTGGGCCGCACCATGAAATTGAGCGTGGCGACGTTATTCGCCGCCTCGTCGACATTCCCCTGCGACCCGTTGGCCTGCACGATGCCCGCCGCATTGATGCCGAAGTTGTTGCGCCCATTCGAATACACGACCGCCGCCTCGCACGGACTGCCCAGCGTGCAGTCGGGGTTCCCCGCCCGGTAGACGATCTGGCCACCACCCACGCGCGTGAGCACCGTCTTGGTGGCGACGGCGGAGGTCCGCTGCAGGGGCGCGCTGGTGTACACCGGCGTCACGCTGTAGCGCAGCAGCTTGCCCCAGGCATCCGTGCGTGGCACGCCGAGCGTGGTCCACGGCAGCAGCCCAGTACACGCGGCCTCGCTTACGCACGGCGCCGGGTTTTCATTGCCGTCAGTGGCAGAGATGGCCGGACGGGGCAGGCGGCCATGCGTCACCGCGAATCCGATCAACGCCTCCCGCGCCTCCTGCAATGCCGCCATGGTGCGCTGCTCTCGCGCGCTGTCCAGGCGTGGACTGCCCATGGCACTCATGAACAGCGACGCCGCCCCCAGTCCGATCACCGCGACCAGGATCAGGAGTGCCTGCCCGGACTGTCGGTCACTGCGTGGCATCGTGCACAGCTCCGGTGGTGGGGTCGACCTGCTGGCCAGGCTTGGCCTGCGCCTGGCCGCCGTTTGGCAGCGGCACCGCGACCGTAGGCTGGCGTGGCCCCGGCGCCGTCTTTACGTCGCCACCCGTTTGCGGTGACTGGTTGATCCAGACCGTGGTCCGGCCATCGCTGCGGCGGACCACGCCGTTGACCGTCAGCGGGGCCGGTGGCGGCGGTGGCGGCGCTGGTGCGGCGGTGGCATCGGGCAACGTCACCGCGGTCTGCCCGCCTGCCGCGGATGCGCCGCCCATGCGCACCGCATCGAGGCGCTGGCGTTCCGATGGCGTCGTGAACAAACGGCCGAAGTGGATCGACTGAGCTGGCGCGGCCAGGGGCCAGGCTGCGGCGGCGATGAACAGCATGGCTGCGCAATGACGTGGACTCATGGCGGCGGCGCTCCGGGAACGGTGTTCATCGCGGCCGGCGCAGGCGGTGGGGGCGCCGGGCCGAGTGTCGCCCAATTCAGGGTGCAGTCGGCGGACAGGCGCGGTGCGTTGGCTGCGTCGGGCGGCACTTCCAGCCGCTTCATGCGGCATTCCTGAACGGTGTACAGCCCCGCCGCGCGCAAGTCGTCCAGGAGGTTGAACAGGTCCAGCTCATGCAGGAGGCCCATGTGCAGCTCCATGCGACTGGCGCGCAGCTGATAGTCGCCGAGCGCGATCGGCGCCGACATGGTCACCGCCTGCTGCGGCTCGATTTCGTAGCTCACCGACAGCAGGCGGCGCGTCGCCTGCGAGCGGCGGATGGTGTCGATCCACGCCAGCCGGTTCTCCTGCCCGACCATGCCCTGTTCGCGCAGGGCGAGAAAGCGCGGCTGGTACAGGTTGATCTCGCGCCGCTCGCGCTCCGTGTTCTGTAGCTTGTAGAGCGCCGCCTCGTGCACGCGGCGGGCCTGCTCCAGGTCGAACTGCGCGCGCCGCCGCATCCACCCGGTCGCGCCGATCAGCAGTACCGCGATCAGGAAAGCCACCAAAGCCACCACCAAGGGACGGCGCAGCACGCGTACGTCGCGCATGAAGGTGCGCTGCGGCGGCGCAGCGGCCGGTTTGCGCGCGGCGGGGGCGGTCATGGCTTCCATGTGACCCTCAATGCGAAACGTGGTTTGCCCGGCTCGGCCGCCAAGCCCGCCTTGCCGGACAGGCGGGCATTCGAGCGCACATCCACCGGTGGGGTCACGATGTCCACGGCCAGCCTGCGGTTGCGCGCCAGATCCAGCGCGAAGGCATTCATGGCATCCAGCACCGCGCGCGAGTCGTTCTCGGGCGCGTCGATCTCACCTTCGATACGGATGGTCTGCGGCGGTGGCGAGGGGATTCCCAAGGCAGAAGAATAGATGGGCGCCGGGGCATCGGTTGGCTGGCCCGCCTGCTGCAGCGGGTTCGCCGCGCCGCCCGCGGCCGGCGGGGCGCCACTGGGCACCTGCCATTCCAGCGACAGGAGGGTGATCGCCGGGGCGCGGTCCAGTGAATCGCTCACGATGGCGGTGAGTGCCAGCGGTTGCGGGCCTTGCATGCGCAGCGTCTCGTCCACCGTGACGGCGGCGCGCATGTTGACGGTGCGCGCGGCGGCAGGCGGCAGGGTCGCCATCACGGCGCGGTAGCGGGCTTCGAACTGCGGCGCCTCGGCGGTCAGGCGCGCGGCCGTGTTGTTGGCATCCACCGTCGCCCACACGTTGTAGACCGTGGCCGCCAGGGCTGCGGCGACCAGCCCCGCCGAGCCGGCGTACAGGCCGATGCGCGTCTGCCAGAGCCGGAACAGGTGCCCCGCCGCGCCGGTCGGGTAGTGCGACGCCGGTGGATTGCGGCCGACAAGGGTCAGCAGCAGCGTGTCCGCCAGCCGCGGCACCTCGCGCATCCGCAGGCGCGCCGCCGCCGTTTCCATGTCGACGAAATGGAAGGCGATCTCCGGCCCATCCTCGCAGGCCCGCTCCAGCGCCGGGATCTCGTCGCGCGGGGCCAGCACCACCGTTTGTAGCAGGTCGCCGCGCCCCGTCAGGCGGGTGCTGGTGAGGAACTGCTGCATGCGGTCCGTTTCTTCCGCTACCACATCCGCCAGGCGCTCGTCCGCGGTCATGGTGGTGAGGCGGCTGAACTTGAGGTGGCGGCCCTGGAAATAGGTCTGGCGCAGGCCCGCCGAATCGATCGTGATGAGCAGCAGATGGTCCTGCGCCATCGCCAGGCTGCGCACCAGCATCATCGCCAGGAAGGGCGCCGAGTACAGGGCCCCCAGCGGCACCCCGGCCTGGCCGATCACGTTCACCCAGGGCTGCACCGCGCCCGGATTGGTGATGGCAGAGAACAGCACCTGGTCGTCGCGCCGCCCGGCGGCTTCGCGGCCCTGGATCAGCGCGTGGCGGAACGGCGTATCGCGATAGGCGAGGTTCATGCGGCGCGCAATCAGGCCGCGGCGTGCGCGCCCGCTCACGTGCGGCAGCAGCTGCCGCTGGAAGTCTTCCTCTACCATGTCCGCGATCAGGTAGGCCGGGCGATCCGGATTCTCGCGCAGGTACTGGGTGAACGCGTCCATGCCCGCGCGGTCGGCCAGGAAGTGGCGCGGCTCGGACAGGCGCCCGCGCTGCCACTGGTAGGCGCACAGGTGTTCGTTCGTCAGGAAGAAGAGTTGTTTGGGCAGCACGCGCGTCACCTCATGTTCTTAGCGTGCTGAGGGTGTCGTAGATCGGCCCGAGCACCGACAGCATGATCCAGCCGAGCAGCAGTCCCAGGACCACCGTCATGGTCGGCTCGATCAGGGACTGCACCCGCTCGATCAGTTCGCGCACCTCGCGGTTGTAAAAGTAGCTCACGTTGCGCATCGCGCCTTCCAGGTCGCCCGTGGTCTCGCCGACCCGCAGCATGCGCAGCACCAGCGGCGGAAAGATGCCGGTGGCCTGGAACGCCGCCGCCACGCCCTGGCCTTCCGAGATCAGCTGGCCGGCGCGGCGCAGTGCGGCCGCCACCATGCGGTTGCCGACGATGCCTTCCGAAAGCCGGATGCATTCGAGGATGGTGATGCCGCTGCCGTACATCAGGCCAAAGAAGGTGGCGAAGCGCGCCAGGATCATCTTGTGCAGCACCTCGCCGACCAGCGGGGCGCGCAGCTTGAGCGCGTCCGCATACAGACGCGCCTCGTCGTTGCGGCGCAGCCAGGCGCGGGTCGCGAACCAGCCGATGAGCGGCAGGCCGATGATCAGGTACCAGAAGTGGATGAAGATCCCGGAGACGAAGATCAGGGCACGCGTGTGCAGCGGCAGCTCGCCGCCCATGTTGCGGATGAAGGTGGTCAGCTGCGGCACCAGCACGATCATCAGAAAGAACATCACGCCCAGCACCACCACCATCACCAGCAGCGGGTAGCTGATGATCTTCTTCATCTGTGCGGCCTGCTCGTCCTGCCAGCGCAGGCTCTCGGTGAGGTTGCGGAAGACGTCGGTCAGGTGCCCGCTCGATTCGCCCGCGCGCACCAGGCTGACGAAGGTATTGTCGAATACCTCGTCGTGGTGGCCCAGGGCCACCGAGAGCGGCTGGCCGCCTTCGATGGATTCGATCAGGTCCGTGACGATCTCGCGCATGCGCGGGTGGTCGAGCGAGTCGCGCAGGTCGGCCAGGCCTTCCAGGATCGGCACGCCGGCCCCGGTCAGCTGCTCCATGTGGAAGCAGAAGTTGATCAGGTCTGCGCGCCGCACCCGGCGCGCGCCGAAGGCCACGTCCTTTTGCCCGCTCAGGTGGAAGTCGATCAGGTCGAGCTCCATGCGGCGCAGGCGCAGCTCCAGGTCCGCGCTGTTGGACGCGTCCATCGCGCCGGGCACGATGCGGCCGGCTAGGTCCATGGCGCGGTAGGCGTAGAGCGGCATCACGCGAGCCTGTCGGTCAGGTCCACGACACGGGAGACTTCGTCCAGCGACGTCGTCCCCTCCAAGACGCGGCGCATGCCCTCGTCGATCAGCGTGCGGAAGCCGTTGGCGATGGCGTGGTTGCGCAGCTCGCGGTTGGAGGCGCGGCGCGCGATCAGCTCATCGATCTCCGGCGTCACCTTGAGGATCTCCATGATCGCCATGCGTCCCCGGTAGCCCTGGTGGCTGCACTGCGGGCAGCCGACCGCACGGTAGATGGTGGCGGGAGGCTCCTCTCCGCCAAGCCCCAGCAGGCGCCGTTCCAGGCCGCCGGCGATGAACGGTTCCTTGCAGTGCACGCACAGCCGCCGCACCAGGCGTTGGGCGATGATGCCGATGATGTTCCCGGCCATGATGTCCGGCACGATGCCGATGTCCAGCAGCCGCGAGATGGAGCCGATGGCGGAGTTGGTATGCAGGGTCGAATACACCTGGTGTCCGGTCATGGCGGCGGAGAAGGCCATCTCCGCGGTGTCCGGATCGCGGATCTCGCCGACCAGGATCACGTCCGGGTCCTGCCGCATCATGGAGCGGATGCCGTCCGCGAAGGTGAGCTTGACCGCCTCGTTCACGGAGGTCTGGCGGATCATGTTCATCGGGTACTCGACCGGGTCTTCGAGCGTCATGATGTTGATGCTCTCGGTATTGATGTGGTTGAGGATCGAGTACAGGGTGGTGGTCTTGCCGCTGCCCGTGGGGCCGGTGACGAGGATGACGCCGTCGGGCCGCGCGATGATCAGGCGCAGCATGTGCAGCTCGTCCTCGTTCAGGCCCAGGCCCTCCAGCGGGACGATCCCCTTCTGGCGGTCCAGCACCCGCAGCACCACGTTCTCGCCGTGCGTGGTGGGCTGGGCCGAGGCGCGGAAGTCGATGCTGCGGCCACTGAACTTGATCGAGATGCGGCCGTCCTGCGGGGCGCGCGATTCGGCGATGTTCATCCCGCTCATCACCTTCAGGCGCACCACCATGGCGGGCCAGTAGGATTTGTGCAGGCTGCGGATCTGGCGCAGGATGCCGTCGATGCGGTAGCGGATACGCAGGAACGACTGCTCCGGCTCGAAGTGGATGTCCGAGGCGCCGTTCTGCACCGCGTCGGCCAGCAGGGCGTCGATCAGGCGCACCATGGGCTGGCTGTATTCGTCGCTGGTCGCCGCGAGCGACGAGTAATTGACTTCGCCGGTCTCGATCTCGTGCAGGATGCCGTCGATGGAGAGCTCGAAGCCGTAGTACTGGTCGATGGCCCGTGCGATGTCCGACTCACCGACCAGGATCGGCGTGATCTCGATGCCCTTGACCAGCATGGCGCTGATCTGGTCCAGCGCCACGATGTTGCTGGTGTCGGCCATGGCCAGGATCAGGTTGTCCGTATCGCGCTCGTACACGATGGGGAAGACGCGATAGCGCTTGGCCACTTCCTTCGGAATCAGTTTGAGCGCCACGGCATCGACCACCAGGTTGGTGAGGTCCGCGCTCTGCTGGTTCAGGTTTTCGGACAGCGCCTCGCGCACCGTGGCCTCGGTCACGAAGCCGAGCGTGATCAGCAGCTTGCCGAGGGGTTCGCTGGTGCGTTTCTGTTCGATGAGCGCGATCCGCAGCTGGTCTTCGCTGATGACGCCTTTCTGGATCAGCAGTTTGCCGAGCGGGATCTTGGGGTGGTGATGGTCTGCCATCTCGAATCAGCGCCCGCCCAGTTCCCGGATGCGGCGCGCGGCTGCGGTGCGGTCGAAACTGGCGCTGCGGCCCTCGGACAGGGCCAGCGCGCGCTGGTAGTAGTCGAGGGCGAGGCGCGGCTTGTTGACCCGGTCCAGGCCCACGGCGAGGTTGAACGCATAGTCGGCGTTCTCCGGCGCAGCGGCGAAGGCCTTGAAGTACTGCTGCTGGGCTTCGCTCCAGCGGCCCTGGCGCGCGTACAGGTTGCCGAGGGCGTAGAGGGCGTTCGGGGCCTCCGGGTTTCGAGCCAGGATGCGGCGCAGGCGGGACTCGGCCTGCGCCGGATCGGCGCCGCGCAGGGAGGCCAGGCCGGCCATGGCGTCCGGGTCGTCCGGATTCGATTCGAGCAGGCGGCCATAGATGTCGGCGGCGCGCTCGGTGTCGCGCTGGCGCAGGGCGACGGCGGCACTGCCCAGCAGCGCATCGCGATTGGCGGGGTCCTGCCGCAGCATCGCGGTGTACTGGGCGCGCGCGGTGTCGAGGTCGCCCTGGCGGAAGGCGGCGTAGGCGCCTTGCAGCAGTGGGTTGACCTGGGCGGCGGCGATGCTGTGGCTGACCTGGACGCTGGCGTTCCCCGCTGCGGAAGGGGGCAGAGCGACCGGTGCGGTCGTCGCGCCGGTGGGCACGCCGGATGGTGCGGCCGCAGCGCTGCCTGTGCCGCTGCTGGTAGTGATATTGATGCCGCCGGGCGCGCCGGGTGCGTTGCCGCCGTTCGCGAGGG
>NZ_SPVF01000160.1 GCF_004614185.1 Zemynaea arenosa
AGTGCACGCCGGCCGGCGCCCGCTGGAGGCGCCGCCAGTGCCGGGGTCTGGCCCGTGCCCATCAATGCCTCTCCACCCACCACAGGGCGCCGAAGGCCAGCAGCGAGAACAGCGCGCTCGGCGCAATCGCAGTCAGGAACGCGGGCCACGTCGACAGCAGACCCAGATGCGAGAACAGCGTATTAATCAGCATGAAGGACACGCCGATCATGATGCCTATGAAGATCTTGAGGCTCACCCCACCCGCGCGCGAATGCAGGTATCCGAACGGCAGCGCCAGCGCCATGAGCACGAAAATCGCCAGCGGGTCGATCAGCTTCTTCCAGAATGCGATCTTGAAGCGCTCCGTCTCCTGCTTGTTCTCGGCCAGGTGCTTGGTGTACACCGCCAGCTCATTGGCCGACATGCGGTCCGGGTCGGAGCTCGACACCGACAGGATCTTGGGCGTGATCTCGGAGATCAGCTGGCGGCTGGCCAGCTTTTCGGTGCCCACCATGCTGGTCTCCTGCCCGAACTGCGGCAGCGAAGGCTGGCCCGCTTCCGGCAGCTGCTGGGAATTCGTGAAGCGCGTCTCGGTGACATCGACCAGCCGCCACGTGTTATCGCCCTGGAAGGTCGCGCGCTTGGCCGTCGTCAGCGAGCGCAGACGATAGGCCGTGTCAAACTCGTAGATCTTGACGTCGGTGAGCGCTCCGTCGGCTGCGATCTGCCGCACGTTGAAGAAGCGCGTCCCCGTCACGTCCCCGCTCATCCCATTGGCCCGCACCACGTCCTTGGTCCACATGCCGGACTTGAACTCCTGCGATACAGCGCCCCCGCGCACCGCCAGCTTGACCTTCTCAGCCAGCGGCGTGGTGCGCGGCGTGATCAGCTCTCCGAACACGAAGGTCGCCACCACGAACACGATGCCGATTTTGAGCACCATGCGCGTCACCATCGATGTGCTCATGCTCGACGCGCGCATGATGGTGAATTCGGACGTCGACGCAAACTGCGCCATCGCGTAGATGGTGCCGATCAGCGCCGCCACCGGCATCGCCTCGTACACATGGCCGGGCACCAGCAGCAGCACGTAAAGCAGCGCGTGCTGGAACAGGTAGCCGTCCTTGCCGACCTGGCGCAGCTCGGAGGTCAGGTCCATGAAGGCCGTCAGCGCCAGCAGCGCGACCAGCACGAACACGGTGGCCTGGATGATCGAGACCGCAAAATACTTCTGCAGGATCTTCACGCCGCATCCTCCTGCAGTTGCGGCGTGCCGCGCCGCTTGAAGCGCGAGATCACGGCCAGCGGGTGATAGCGGTTGTTCACGTTGAGGCGCCACGCGAACAGGCCGATCACGCACAGCAGCGCCACCGCGTGCAGCGGCCACCAGCCCAGCGCGAACGGAAGGCGGCCTTGCTTGACGCTGCCCTCCGCCACCTTGATCAGGTTCGTGTAGGTGAAGAAGATCAGCAGCGCGAGAATCAGGTTGGCCGAGCTGCCCGCGCGCGGATTCACGAAGCCCAGCGGAATGGCCAGCAGCACCAGCATCAAACAGGTGATCGGCGGCGCGATCCGCCACAGCAGCTCCGCGCGGGTAGCAGGGGTCGGGTTGGCGATCAGTGCCATGGTAGGCATCGCGGCCTCCGCCTGGTCCACGCCCGTCACCGGTGTCTTGGAGGCCACGCGCATCGAATAGCGCTCGAACTCCATCGACTGGAAGTCCGCGCGGCCAGGCTCGCCCTGGTAGCGGCGGCCGTTCTTCAGTACCAGGAAGCGGCCGCCCTGCTTGTCCTGCTCGATCACGCCTTCCTTGGCCACGACCACGGTGTTGCGGCCGTTTTCCACGGTATTCACGAATACGTTCTGCACGATGGCCGACTGCCCTTCCACGCCTTCCACGAAGAAGATGCGGTTGGACGAGGCGGATTCCTTGAACTGGCCCGGCGAGACCTTCTGCAGGTCCTCGCGCTTTTCGAAGCGGGCCGTATATTCGTCGCTCTGCTGGCGCGCCCACGGCGTGCCCACGAAGCTGAGGAAGCCCGCCAGGATTACCAGCGGTATGCCGAACGACAGCACGGGCGGAATCCAGCGCAGCAGCGACTGGCCGGAGGCAAACCACACCACCATCTCGGAATCGCGGTAGGTCCGCGTGAGCACCATGAGCACCGAGATGAAGGCGGTCAGGATGATGATCGTCGGGAGATAGAACAGCGCGTTGAAGGCGATGAGTGCGACCACGTCGTCCGGCGCCACCTTGCCCCCGGCCGCGCGGCCAAGAATGGCGATCAGCGACCAGGTGACAAAGATGGAGAAGAGGACCGTGAAGGTCGCCCCGGCCGCCGCGATGAGCTCACGTCGAAGGGCGCGTTGAAAGATCATTGAAAAGCTATAATGAGTGGTTAGGCAATGCGCCGCACAAACTAGGAACGGAGATCCAAATGGACTTTAGCATAAAAGCATTCGATACAAAAAACACCATCCAGGGCGCGAAAACCGGCTGCATCGCAGTGGGCGTCTTCGAGAACAAGAAGCTGTCGGCGCAGGCGAAAGCGCTCGACCAGGGCGGTGAAATCACGGCGGCACTGAAGGCAGGCGACATCTCGGGCAAACCGGGTTCCACCCTGCTGCTGCGTGGCGTATCGAAAGCTGGTGCTGAACGCGTGCTGCTGGTCGGCCTGGGTGCCGACGAAGCGGTCGGCGAAAAGGCCTTCTTGTCCGGCGTGAACGCGGTGATGAAGGCGTTCGGCCAGATCGGCGCGGCGGACGGCATTATCGCACTGCCCATGGAAAACCTGAAAGAGCGCGACGTGAACTGGGCGATCCGCGCCTGCGTCATCGCCGGCCACGAGGCTGTGTTCCGCACCGACGCGCAGAAGTCCAAGAAGGATCCGGCGCCGCAGGGCGTCAAGAAGGTCATGCTGGCGGTGCCTAACACCGCGGCCACCAAGCTCGCACTGGCACAGGCCGAAGCCATCGCCAACGGCATGGACCTGACCAAGGAACTGGGCAACCTGTCCGCCAACGTCTGCACGCCGACGTACCTGGCCGATACCGCCAAGCGCCTGGGCAAGGAGTTCGGCTTCGAGGTGGAAGTCCTGGAGCGCAAGCAGATGGAAGCGCTGAAAATGGGCTCGCTGCTGTCCGTGACCAACGGCTCGGAGCAGCCGCCGAAGTTCATCGTCATCAAGCACAAGGGCGGCAAGCCGAAAGACGCGCCGGTGGTCCTGGTCGGCAAGGGCATCACCTTCGACACGGGCGGCATCTCGATCAAGCCGGGTGCCAACATGGACGAGATGAAGTACGACATGTGTGGCGCGGGCTCGGTGCTGGGCACCTTCCGCGCGATCGGCGAGATGGGGCTGAAGCTCAACGTGATCGGCATCGTGGCGGCGTGCGAGAACATGCCGAGCGGCCGCGCGACCAAGCCGGGCGACATCGTCACCTCCATGAACGGCCTGACCATCGAGATCCTGAATACGGACGCCGAGGGCCGCCTGATTCTGTGCGACGCGCTGACCTATGCGGAGCGCTTCAACCCGGCCGCGGTGGTCGATATCGCGACCCTGACCGGGGCCTGCATCGTGGCGCTGGGCCATCACAACTCCGGCCTGTTCACGCGCGAGGACGACCAGCACGAGGCGCTGGCCAATGAACTCCTGGCCGCGGGCAAGCAGGCCAACGACACGGCGTGGCGCCTGCCGGTGCAGGACATCTATAACGAGCAGCTGAAGTCCAACTTCGCGGACCTGGCCAATATCGGCACGCCGGGCGGCGCGTCGGTGACGGCGGCCTGCTTCCTGGAGAACTTCACCCGCAAGTACACCTGGGCGCACCTGGATATCGCGGGCACGGCGTGGAAGTCGGGTGGTTCGAAGGGCGCGACCGGCCGCCCGGTGCCGCTGCTGGCGACCTTCCTGATGAATCGCGCCAGGTAAGCGGTCATGCCGCCCGCGGGCGGCAAGCCGCGCAATGTGATGGCCGCCTGTCTGGCGGCGCTGCGTCGATGCCGCCTGCGGGCGGCATTCTCTTTAGTAGATCTGTGTGGCGCCGCCCGATGGAGTGGCGCCATCGTCCGCCGGCTTCGGCGCGTCATGCATCAGGACCGTCAGCGTGGCGGGATAGTCGAATCCCGCGCCCGTGTTCTTGTCCACGTAATACCCCGCTCCCGCACTCACCAGCAGGTTCCCCCACAGGCCACTGGTGTTGACCTTTGAGGCCACCACGTCATGCCCGCTGGCCCCGCCCTCGCGCTTGCAGTCGACCGTCAACGGTCCCGAGTGGCGGCGGATGGTCACGCGCCCGGGCGCATTGACGAACCAGCGGCCCGCCTGGTTGGTGAGGATGCAGCCGACGTTGGCCACCTCGCGGTTGTCGAGGATGGTCTGGACGAGGACCGTCTGGTCGGTGGAATCGGTGAGCGTTGCGCAGCCGGTCAGTGAACCCGACACGGTGGCAGAGGCAAACAACAGGGGGAAGAGCAAACGGCGCATGGCGGTCTTGGGGAAGTCAGTCCTGCCGATTGTAACGGCAGGAGACGCCAGCACATGAATTTTTGGAGGTGACGGCGCCGCCGCGCACGCGTGGACGTGCGCCGCTGCGGCACCGGGGCCGCTCAGGACTGGTCTTCGGCCAGTGCCTTCTGCTTTTTCTTCAGGCTTTGAATGACCTTGACGATCCCGTCGAGACCCGCGCTGTCATCCAGCTCGCTGAAGGCATCCAGCACCTCGTTCAGCACGCGGTTGCGCACGGAGGCTTCGTCCGGCTGCAGCGTCTTCTGCACGGCCGGCGCGTCGTCCTTCGGCTTGACCGGTGCTTTGGGCGCAGCGGCGGCGGCCTTGCCGTGCGCCAGCGCGGCTTGCCAGATCACCCAGCGGCGCTGGGTCTCGAAGACCAGGTATTCGTCAGGCTTGTCTTCGCGCCGGCGGGTGATATGGCCGTCGCGTTGTGCCCACGCTTCAAATGCTTCGCGCATTTTTATCCTTTAACAAATGCTGTTATCGCACTTCAATCACTTTGTTGTGCAAGCACTATTGCCAACCCGACAAATAATAACATGGGTGCAGGCATTTCATGTTAGCTCAACCGTTAATATTCTTCAATTTTTTATTCCCTACCGGTAACAATAAAAGATTCGGCGCGGCTTGTCGCTACATTGTTACACTTAGAAACAGATACGAGCGGTTTGACAACTGTTTGCCAGCACTTATTGTTGAGATAGCTCAATGTTCGAATTCGCAGGTGTTGCGAAAAACACAAAAAGGTGTACTTTTGCCCTCATATTCCCGCGTTCGATGTGTTGCGTGCGTGCAAATTGATGAGCGCAGGATCAAGCCGGCCGGTGCAAAAGCTCCACGACGGCGTCGGCCGGGATCGGTTCTGAGAAGAGATAGCCCTGCACCAAGTGGCAGCCGCGGGCGCGCAGCTCATTGAACTGCCCTTCCGTTTCCACCCCTTCCGCCACCACTTCCAGCTCCAGGCTGCTTGACAGCGCGACAATGGCGTCGACGATGGCGCGGTCCTCGGCACTGTCTTCCAGCTCGCGCACGAAGGCGCGGTCGATCTTGATCTTCGCGACCGGGAAGCGCTTCAGGTAGGCCAGGCTGGAATAGCCAGTGCCGAAATCGTCGATCGACAGGCGGATGCCCATCGCATCGATCCGGTCCAGCACCGCGAGCGTCTGTTCGCCGTGCTGCATGATGGCGGTCTCGGTGATCTCGAATTCCAGCAGCGCGGGCGGCACGCCGGTGTCCGCGATGATGGCCTCGATGGCATCGACCAGGCCGCGGTGCATGAACTGGCGCGCCGACAGGTTGATCGCCAGCGGCACCACCGCCCGCCCCGCGCGCTGCCACTGCACGATCTGTTCGCAGGCGGTGCGGATCACCCATTCGCCGACCGGCACGATCTGCCCATTCTCCTCCAGGATGGGGATGAACTGGTCCGGCAGCGCAATGCCGTCGTGCGGGCGCCGCCAGCGCAGCAGCACCTCCAGCGCGCGCACGCGGCGCGTGCCGATGTCCACGATCGGCTGGTAGAACAGCTCGAACTCCTTGCGCACCAGGGCGCTGCGCAGGTTCGACTCAGTCTCGAAGTGCTGGGCTGCCGCCACGTTCAGGCGGTGGTTAAAGAACTGGTAGTTATTCCGGCCACTGGCCTTGGCGTGGTACATCGCGGCGTCGGCATGGCGCATCAGGGTCTCGACGTCGGCCCCATCGTCCGGGCAGACGCAGATGCCGATCGACGGTGTGATGTGCAGCATGCGGCCTTCGAGCGGGAACGGCGCGGCCAGTGCGTCGATGATCTTCTCGGCGACGTGCGCGCATTCGTCGATGGCGCGGATGCCCGGCACCAGCACCACGAACTCGTCGCCACCCAGGCGCGCCACGGTGTCGCTCGCGCGCACGGCGCGGCACAAGCGGCTGGCCACTTCCTTCAGCAGCTGGTCGCCCATGTGGTGGCCCAGCGAATCATTGATGGTCTTGAAGCGGTCCAGGTCCAGGAACATCACCGCCAGCTTGCGGTCGGAACGCTGCACGGCCAGAAAGGCGCGGTCCAGCCGGTCCGCCAGCAGCGCGCGGTTCGGCAAGCCGGTGAGGTTGTCGTGGTAGGCCATGTGGTGGACGCGCGCCTCGGCCTGGCGGCGCTCCACGATCTCCGCCTGCAGCTGGGCATTGGCGCCCGCCAGTTCGGCGGTACGCTCGGCCACGCGCAGTTCCAGCTCGTCGCGCGCGCGGCGGATCGCCTCTTCCGCCTCGCGGCGCTGGGTCACGTCATCGACCAGCCATACGCTGCGCCCGCGCGGCTGCGACAGGTCGAACGGGCGGCCGGACAGGCGCGCCCAGAAGCGCGAGCCGTCCTTGCGCACCAGCTCGAACTCGCTCATGCTGATCTGGCCTGCGTTGAAGTTGGCCAGCACCTCTTCGCGCGCGGCCTTCCAGGTCGCCTCGTCCGCGTACAGCGCGCGCACCGGCAGGCCCGGGATCTCGCCCGGACCGTAGCCGAACAGCTCCTCCATCTTGGCGTTGCAGCGCAGGTTGCGGCCGTGCTCCACCACCGAAATCCCCAGCACCGCAGAGTCCAGGATGGCCTGGTTCTCCATCAGCGCATTGCGCAGCGATTCCTCGGCGCGCTTGGCTTCCGTGCGGTCTTCGATCATCCAGATCACGCCCTGCGCCGGGTCCTCCGGATTGACCACGTAGCCGATCAGCTGCGCCCACAGGCGCGAGCCGTCCTTGCGCATCATCTCGGTCTCGGTCTGGAACGGCTTGCCCTGCGCGACCAGAGGACGGGCGACGCTGCGCACGGCGTGGTAGGCCTCCTCGGACGGGAACAGCGCGTCGCCGGGCAAGCCCAGGCCATCGGTCTCGCCGTAGCCGAACATCTCTGCGAAGCCGCGGTTGTAGCGCGTGATGTGGCGGTGGCGGGTGAACAGGATACTGACCGAGGCGTTGGTCATGATGGCCTGCACCTCGCCCAGCATGCGGCGCGCGTCGGTGACGTCTTCCACGATCCAGATCGCGCCTTCGCGCGGCTGCTCAGGATCGATCGACTTGGCCCGCACGCGGGCCCAGAACAGGGAGCCGTCCTTGCGCTTGAACTGGTACTCGTGGCGTTCGAACAGGCCGCCCGCGGACAGCACCGGAATCGCCGCTTCGGCGATGGCGTCGTATTCGGACTCGCGCTGGAACAGCATCTTCGAGTGCTGGCCCCACATCTCGTCCCGCGCGTAGCCGAACATCTCGGCCATGCGCGGGTTCAGGGTGATCATCTGCCCGTGCGCCGAGAACATGATGCCGACCGAGGCATTGTCGAGGATCGCGGTCTGGCGCATCACCACCTGGCGCATTGCCTCCTCGCGCTGCTTCTGCTCCGTGCGGTCGGCCAGGATCCAGATCGTGTCCTGGGCCTCGCGCTCGGGGTTGATGGCATAGACGAAGGCATGGACCCAGAACACCGAGCCGTCGCGACGGCGCGCTTCCATCTCGATCTCATACGGGAGGCCCTGCATCAGGCGCGGAATGGCTTCCTTCAGCACGGCCCTGTAGGCGGCTTCGGTCGGGAACATCTCGCGCGCGGTGCTGCCCACGCCCGAGTCGCCCTCGATGCCGAAGAACTGCGCGAACTGGTGGTTGTAGTGCTGGACGCGCGTCTCGCGGAAGAAGCCGATGGCCACAGGCGCGTTGTCCATGATGGCCTTCATCTCCAGCATCGCGCGGCGCAGCTGGTCCTGGTCGCGGTGGTGCTCGTCGATGTCCTCGGCGATCCAGATGGTGCCGAGGCCCGAGTTCTCGGTATCGATGGCGCGGCCATTCAGGCGGCACCACACGAGCGAGCCGTCGCGGCGCTTGAGCTGCAGTTCGGTGGTGTAGGCGGCGCCGGAGGCCAGCGGCGGCGAGGCGGCGCGGCTCAGGTCTTCGAACGCTTCGGTCGACGGGAACACGGCGGCGCTGTCCAGGCCCACCAGTTCCGCGGGCGCGTAGCCGAGCATCGCGGCCATGCGCAGGTTGCACTCGCGGACCACGCGGGCGCGGATGAACAGGATGCCGACGGCGGCGTTGTCGAGGATCGCGCGCTGCTCCATCAGCGTGGTGTGCAGGGCGTCGCGGTCGCGCTGGTAGCGGCGCACGTCAGTGAACACCAGGGTCAGGCCGGCCAGGCCTTCGGCGGCGGGAAGCGGCTTGGTGGCCACCGAGACCGGGATGTGTTCGGAGGCGGTTTGCAGGGTCGCGTCCCAGCGCTGGCTGGAGCTCAGGCTGGCCTGCAGCTGGTCCGGCGTGGCGCCGGTGATGAGGGCGGACAGGTCGGCCTCTTCGGGATCGTAGCCGAGCAGCGTTGTGAGCTCCGCATTCGCGGCCAGCAGCACCCCGGCCGGATCGCACGCGCAGGCCGGCAGCCCGATCAGCTCCAACACCGCTGCCACGGCGCCATTGCCCCGAATTCCGTTCATCTCCCCGTCTCGCTTTTGTGTATCAAGCGATCATAGCGTAATTGCTACGCCCAGCCGCTGAATTGTTGAACAAAAGGGCAAGAAATGTTTCGGATCGGATACAGAAACTGAAGGCCGCGCCGCCCGGCCGCGGCATCTGCCGGGCCGGGCGTACCACGCGGCTTCTCAGAACGCGTCGCCGGGGACGCGGACCCAGCCTTCCATGAGCACGCGGGCGCTGCGGCTCATGGCGGCTTTGGTGACGGTCCATTCGCCGTTGACCTGCCTGGCCTCGGCACCGACGCGCAAGGTGCCGGAGGGGTGGCCAAAGCGGACGGCTTCGCGTTCACCGCCACCTGCGGCCAGGTTCACCAGCGTGCCTGGGATGGCGGCGGCAGTGCCGATGGCGACGGCGGCGGTGCCCATCATGGCGTGGTGCAGCTTGCCCATGGAGAGCGCGCGCACCAGCAGGTCGATGTCGGCAGCCTCCACCCGCTTCCCGCTCGATGCCGTGTACGACTGCGGCTTGGCGACAAAGGCAATCTTCGGCGTGTGCTGCCGCTTGGCCGCTTCGTCGAGGGTCTTGATGAGGCCCATCTTCATCGCACCATGCGCGCGGATGGTCTCGACGCGGCCCAGCGCGTGGGTGTCGCCGTTGATCGCATCCTGCAGCTCGGTGCCCGTGTACCCGATGTCTTCGGCGTTCACGAAGATAGTCGGGATGCCGGCGTTGATCATGGTGGCCTTGAACGTGCCAATGCCGGGCACCTCCAGGTCATCGACCAGCTGCCCGGTCGGGAACATCGCGCCGCCCCCGCCCTCTTCTTCCGCCGCCGGGTCCATGAACTCGAGCTGCACTTCGGCCGCCGGGAAGGTCACGCCATCGAGCTCGAAGTCGCCGGTCTCCTGCACCTCGCCATTCGTCATCGGCACGTGCGCGATGATGGTCTTGGCGATGTTGGCCTGCCAGATGCGGACCACCGCCATGCCATCCTTCGGCACGCGGGCCGCGTCCACGAGGCCAGACGCAATCGCGAACGAACCGACCGCCGACGACAGGTTGCCGCAGTTGCCGCTCCAGTCCACGAAGGCCTTGTCGATCGAGACCTGGCCGAACAGGTAGTCCACGTCGTGGTCCGCGCGGGTGGACTTGGACACGATCACCGTCTTGCTGGTGCTCGAGGTGGCGCCGCCCATGCCATCGATCTGCTTGCCGTACGGGTCCGGGCTGCCGATCACGCGCAGCAGCAGCTTGTCGCGCGCCTCGCCCGGGACCTGCGCGCGTTCCGGCAGGTCCTGCAGGCGGAAGAACACACCCTTGCTGGTCCCGCCACGCATGTAGGTGGCGGGGATCTTGATTTGCGGTGCGTGCGCCATCCTTATGCCGCCTTCTTCGACGAAGATGCCAGGAAGTCCTGCGCAAAGCGTTGCAGCACGCCACCCGCTTCGTAGATCGAGACTTCTTCGGCCGTATCGAGACGGCAGGTCACCGGAACCTCGACACTCTCGCCGTTCTTGCGATGGATGACCAGCATGAGGTCCGCGCGCGGCGTACGCTCGCCCAGCACATCGAAGGTCTCGGTGCCGTCGATGCCCAGCGTGAGGCGATTGGTGCCCGGCTTGAACTCCAGCGGCAGCACGCCCATGCCCACCAGGTTCTGGCGGTGGATGCGCTCGAAGCCTTCGGCCACGATCGCCTGCACGCCAGCCAGACGCACGCCCTTGGCCGCCCAGTCGCGCGACGAGCCCTGGCCGTAGTCGGCACCGGCGATGACGATCAACGGCTGCTCGCGTTCCATGTATGTCTCGATGGCTTCCCACATGCGCATGACCTTCCCTTCCGGCTCCACGCGCGCCAGCGAGCCGGCTTTCACCTTGCCGTCTTCGACGACCATCTCGTTCTTCAAAGTCGGGTTGGCGAAGGTCGCGCGCTGCGCGGTCAGGTGGTCACCGCGGTGGGTCGCGTAGGAGTTGAAGTCCTCTTCCGGCAGGCCCATTTTGGCGAGGTATTCACCGGCCGCGCTGTCCGCCAGGATGGCGTTGGACGGCGACAGGTGGTCGGTGGTGATGTTGTCACCGAGGACCGCCAGCGGACGCATGCCGCGCAGCGTGCGCTCGCCCGCCAGCGCGCCTTCCCAGTACGGGGGACGGCGGATGTAGGTCGATTGCGGGCGCCAGTCGTACAGCGGCTCGACGCGGGTACCGTCGTCTACGCGCAGTGCGAACATCGGCGTGTACACATTGCGGAACTGCTCCGGCTTCACGCTCTTTTCGATCAAGGCGTCGATCTCTTCGTCGCTCGGCCACAGGTCCTTCAGCGTCACCGGCTGGCCGTTGGCATCAAGGCCCAGCACGTCCTTCTCGATGTCGAAGCGGATGGTGCCCGCGATAGCGTAGGCCACCACCAGCGGCGGCGAGGCCAGGAAGGCCTGCTTGGCGTAGGGGTGGATGCGGCCGTCGAAGTTGCGGTTGCCCGAGAGGACGGCGGTCGCGTACAGGTCACGCTCCACGATCTCTTTCTGGATGACCGGATCGAGCGCGCCCGACATGCCGTTGCACGAGGTGCAGGCGTAGGCGACTACGCCGAAGCCCAGCTTTTCCAAGTCCGGCAGCAGACCCGCTTCCTCGAGGTACAGGGTCACTGCTTTGGAGCCCGGCGCCAGCGAAGTCTTGACCCAGGGTTTGCGCACCAGACCGCGCTGCACGGCATTGCGCGCCAGCAGACCGGCGGCAATCATGTTGCGCGGGTTGTTGGTGTTGGTGCAGCTGGTGATGGCGGCGATGATCACCGCGCCATCCGGCATCAGCCCTGGCTCGTTCTCGACCTTGCCCGCGATGCCGCGTGCGGCCAGTTCGGAGGTCGGCACGCGCTTGTGCGGATTGGACGGGCCGGCGATGTTACGGACCACGGAGGACAGATCGAACGTCAGGACACGCTCGTATTCGACCTTACCGAGCGAATCCGACCACAGGCCGGTTTCCTTCGCATAGATCTCAACCAGCTTCACCAGCTCGTCGTCGCGGCCGGTCAGCTTGAGGTACTTGATGGTCTGCTCGTCGATGGAGAACATCGCGGCGGTGGCGCCGAATTCCGGGGCCATGTTGGAGATGGTCGCGCGGTCGCCCAGCGTGAGGGCGCGCGCGCCTTCGCCATAGAACTCAAGGTAGGCCGAGACCACCTTCTCCTTGCGCAGGAATTCGGTCAGCGCCAGCACCGTGTCGGTGGCGGTGATGCCCGGCTGCGGCTTGCCGGTCAGCTCGACGCCGACGATGTCCGGAAGGCGCATCCACGATGCGCGGCCCAGCATCACGGTCTCCGCTTCGAGGCCGCCGACGCCGATGGCGATCACGCCCAGCGCGTCGACCATCGGGGTGTGCGAGTCGGTGCCGACCAGCGTGTCCGGGTAGGCCACGCCATCGCTCACCTGCACCACCGGCGACATGCGCTCCAGGTTAATCTGGTGGAGGATGCCGTTCCCCGGCGGGATCACGTCCACGTTGCGGAAGGCGTGCTTGGTCCAGTCGATGAAGTGGAAGCGGTCTTCGTTGCGGCGGTCCTCGATGGCGCGGTTCTTCGCGAAGGCATCGGGATCGAAGCCGCCGCATTCCACCGCCAGCGAGTGGTCGACCACCAGCTGGGTCGGGACGACCGGGTTGACGAGGGACGGGTCACCGCCTTGCGAGGCGATCGCATCGCGCAGGCCGGCCAGGTCCACCAGGGCGGTCTGGCCGAGGATGTCGTGGCAGACCACACGGGCCGGGAACCACGGGAAATCCAGGTCGCGCTTGCGCTCGATGAGCTGCTTGAGCGAGGCGTTCAGCGCCATCGGCTCGCAGCGGCGGACCAGGTTCTCGGCCAGCACGCGCGAGGTGTACGGCAGGGTGTCCCAGGCGCCGGGCGTGATCGCTTCGACCGCTTCGCGCGCGTCGAAGTAATCGAGCTGCGTGCCCGGCAGCTGCTTACGGAAATTGGTGTTCATTTTGAGTCTCTAAATTACTTGCGCTTCGAGATCGGCACGAACTCCAGGTCTTCCGGACCCACGTAGTTCGCGCTCGGGCGAATGATCTTGTTGTCGATGCGCTGCTCGATGATGTGCGCGGCCCAGCCGGACGTGCGCGAAATGACGAACAACGGCGTGAACATCGCGGTCGGCACGCCCATCATGTGGTAGGAGACGGCCGAGAACCAGTCCAGGTTCGGGAACATCTTCTTCACTTCCCACATCACGGACTCCAGGCGCTCGGCGATGTCGAACATCTTCATCGAACCGGCTTCCTTGGACAGCGAGCGCGCCACTTCCTTGATGACTTTGTTGCGCGGGTCCGAGATGGTGTAGACCGGGTGGCCGAAGCCGATCACGACTTCCTTGTTGGCGACGCGGTTGCGGATGTCGGCTTCCGCTTCGTCGGCGCTTTCGTAGCGCTTCTGGATTTCGAAGGCCACTTCGTTGGCGCCGCCGTGCTTCGGGCCGCGCAGTGCGCCGATCGCGCCGGTGACGGCGGAGTGGATGTCCGAACCCGTGCCCGCGATGACGCGCGCGGTGAAGGTGGAGGCGTTGAACTCGTGCTCTGCGTAGAGGATCAGCGAGGTGTGCATCGCCTTTTCCCACGACTTGGGCGGCTTCACGCCGTGCAGCAGGTGCAGGAAGTGACCGCCGATGGAATCGTCGTCGGTTTCGGTTTCGATGCGGCGGCCGTTGTGGCTGAAGTGGTACCAGTACAGCAGCATGGAGCCGAGGGAGGCCATCAGGCGGTCCGCGATGTCGCGCGCGCCGGGGATGTTGTGGTCGTCCTTTTCCGGCAGCGCGCAGCCGAGGGCCGAGACGCCGGTGCGCATCACGTCCATCGGGTGGGCGTTGGCGGGCAGCGCCTCCAGCGCCAGCTTGACGGCGACCGGCAGGCCGCGCAGGGAGCGCAGCTTGGCCTTGTAGCCCTTCAGTTCCGCCACGGTGGGCAGCTTGCCGTGCACGAGCAGATACGCGATTTCTTCGAACTCGCACTGGTCGGCCACGTCCAGGATGTCGTAGCCGCGATAGTGCAGGTCGTTGCCGCTCTTGCCGACGGAGCAGAGCGCGGTGTTACCGGCGGCGACGCCCGACAGGGCGACCGATTTCTTCGGCTTGAATGCGGGGGCTGCGGTTTCAGTGGTGGTGTTGGTGGTGTCGCTCATTGTCTGGGTCTCCTGGATGCGATTTATTTTTTCTGGGCGGCGAACAGCGCGTCGAGCTTCTGCTCGTAGCTGTGGTAGTCGATGCGGTCGTACAGCTCCATGCGGGTCTGCATGGTGTCGAGGACGTTCTTCTGGGTGCCGTCGCGGCGGATCGCGCCGTAGACGTTTTCCGCGGCCTTGTTCATGGCACGGAAGGCGGACAGCGGGTACAGCACCAGGCCGACCTTGGCGCTGGCCAGTTCTTCGACCGTGAACAGCGGGGTGGAGCCAAATTCGGTGATGTTCGCCAGGACCGGGACCTTCACCGCGTCCACGAACTTCGCATACATATCGAGGCTCGTCATCGCTTCAGGGAAGATCATGTCCGCGCCGGCTTCCACGCAGGCCACGGCGCGCTCGATGGCGGCGTCCAGGCCTTCGACGGCCAGCGCGTCGGTGCGGGCCATGATGACGAAGTTCTCGTCGGTGCGCGCGTCGGCGGCGGCCTTGATGCGGTCGACCATTTCGGCCTTGGAGACGATCTCCTTGCCCGGACGATGGCCGCAGCGCTTGGCGCCGACCTGGTCTTCGATATGGCAAGCGGCGGCGCCGAACTTGATCATGGACTTGACGGTGCGCGCGACGTTGAAGGCGGAGGCGCCGAAGCCGGTGTCCACGTCCACCAGCAGCGGCAGGTCGCACACGTCGGTGATGCGGCGCACGTCGGTCAGCACGTCATCGAGGTTGGAGATACCGAGGTCCGGCAGGCCGAGCGAGCCCGCGGCGACACCGCCGCCGGACAGGTAGATGGCCTTGAAGCCGGCGCGTTTGGCGAGCAGCGCGTGGTTGGCGTTGATGGCGCCGACGACCTGCAACGGGGATTCTTCCTGCACGGCCTTGCGGAAGGCGGCGCCTGCTGAGTGGAGAGTCATGCGAGTCCTTTGTGTGGAACTGTGAACTTTGAAATGAATGCGGCAGCTATAGTGCAAGGGGTGTGCCAGAGGGAGCTTCCCTGTGAAATCAGGCACTTGCGGCGGGACTGCGGGCTGCCGTCGCGTTTCATGTTGCACCGTGCAACGTCACAGTGAATTATAATTGAAACATGGCTGCCCCGCTCCCCACTCCCATCGACGCCGCCGACAAGCCGGTCATCTGGACCGTGTCGGTCTCCCGGTTGTCGGACCTGTTCCGCGACATCACCCTCGAATACGACCACCTGGCCACCATCGAGCCGATTCATCTCGGCTTCGACGAGGCGGCGCGGCATATCCGCGAGCGGATGGCGACAGAGCGCTGCGATGTTGTGATTTCGGCCGGGTCGAACGCGGCCTACCTGAAGGGGCGCGTGTCGGTGCCGGTCGTGATCGCGAAGGCCTCCGGCTTCGACTACATGCAAGCGCTGGCGCGGGCGCGCAAGGTGTCGGAGCGGATCGGCGTGATCACCTATCAGGAGACGCTGCCCGAGCTGAGCGAGTTCACCCGGACCTTTGGCGTCGAGGTGGCGCAGCGGACCTACGTGACCGAAGAAGATGCACGGGCGCAGATTCATGACCTGAAGGCGGCGGGCGTGCAGGTGATTGTCGGCGCGGGATTGATCACGGACCTGGCCGAGGAAGCGGGGCTGAAAGGCGTCTTCGTGTATTCAGCGGCGTCGATCCGCCAGGCCTTCGACGATGCGCTGGAGATGGCGCGCTTGACGCAGCTGGAGGCCAATCGCCTGCGCCGCACCGGGGTGAAGGACACGCTGCGGGCCAAGCATGGACTGCACAACCTGCGCGGCGAGTCGGCGGCGATGGAGTCGCTGCGGCAGGCGGTGGTGCTGTATGCGCGCTCGCCGGCCACGGTGCTGATCCAGGGCGAGACGGGGACCGGCAAGGAGCTGGTGGCGCAGGCGATCCATCGGGAGAGCCCTCTGCATCTCGGTACGCGGCGGCCGTTCGTGGCGGTGAATTGCGGGGCAATTGCGGAGTCGCTGCTGGAGTCGGAGCTGTTCGGCTACGAGGAAGGGGCGTTCACAGGGTCGCGCCGCGGCGGGCATGCGGGCTTGTTCGAGGCGGCCGATGGCGGCACCCTGTTCCTCGACGAGATCGGGGAAATGCCGCTGGCGCTGCAGACGCGCTTGTTGCGGGTGCTGGAGGAGCGTGAGGTCGTGCGCGTGGGCGGGACGCGGCCCATTCCGGTGTCGGTAAGGGTGATCAGTGCGACGCATTGCGACCTTGAGCAGCGCGTGCGCGAGGGGCGGTTCCGGGCGGACCTCTTCTATCGGCTGGCGGTGCTGCGGGTGGCGATTCCGGCGTTGCGGGAGCGGGCCGAGGACATTGGTTCGCTGGCCGAGTGGACTTTGAAGAATGCGCTGGCGGCGATCGGGGCGCGGCCGCATCCGAACCTGTATGCGGAGCTGGCGGCGTGCCTGCCGATGCTGGCACGGTACCGCTGGCCGGGCAACGTGCGGGAGCTGCGCAATGTGATGGAGCGGCTCGCCCTCTTCCTCGCCGCCGCACCGCTGCAGGCGCTGACGCCGGCGTTCCTGCTGTCGGTCGCGCCCGAACTGGGGAGCGCGCCGCCAGCATCCAGTGCCACGGCGGCCGCCGCGCCGCACGATGAGACTCTCGAACAGGTGCTGGCGCGCTTCGGCGGGCGGCGCGACCAGGCGG
>NZ_SPVF01000235.1 GCF_004614185.1 Zemynaea arenosa
GTGCTGGCGCTGCTGGCCGCCCAGCGCGGCGCGATTCCGCCGGATGCGCCCCACCAGCCGTCGCGCGCTGGCTCGCAGCAGGGAGCAGCAGCCGTGCCGCAGGCGGATTCGCTCGGCTTCCTGCGCCTGCCCGCCGTGTGGATGTGCTTCGGTTTCTTCCTGCTCACGGCCTGCGCGCTCGGTGCCATCCAGGGGTTCACCGCGCCCGCGCTGATGAAGGTGTATGGCCTGACGCTGGCCGCTGCCAATATGGGCTACACGGCCTATATGCTCGCCTCCGCGGGTGGCATGGTCGTGGGTGGCTTCATCGCCGCGCGGTCGACGAGCCACGACCGCCTGATCGCCGCCGCGCTCCTGGCTTCCGCCGTGCTGGCACTGGTGCTGGCCGCCGCCGTGGTCCCCGGCTGGATGGCAGTGGTGCTGATGGGCGCCGTCGGCTTCGCGTCCGGCATCGCGGGTCCTTCGCGCGACCTGATGATCCGCGCCGCCGCGCCCAAGAATGCGACCGGCCGCGTGTTCGGCGTGGTCTACTCGGGCCTCGATAGCGGCCTGGCTCTCGGTCCGCTGCTGTTTGGCGCGGTGCTCGATGCGCAGATGCCCGCCATGGTGTTCGCCGGGATCGCGCTGTTCCAGCTGGCGGCCGTCGCCACGGCGGTCGGCGTGGGCAGCCAGCGGCGCGCAGCGGTGCTGCAGAACGCATAAAATGTCCGTCACCTCTTCAACGACCAAACACGCCATCATGAGCTTCGCAACCTGCGACCTGTGCGACGACCACCCGCAACTGATCGAGGACGGCACGCTGTCCGTGCTGCCGCCCGTGTTCCGCCACTTCGGACAGCGCCTTAAGTTCTGCGGCCCGGCCGTCACGCTCAAGGTCTTCGAGGACAACGCGCTGGTGCGCGCCACGCTGGAAGCGCCCGGCCACGGAAACGTGCTGGTGGTGGACGGTGGCGGCAGCCTGCGGCGCGCGCTCGTGGGCGGCAACCTGGCCAAGCTGGCGCAGGACCATGGCTGGGCGGGCGTGATCGTCGATGGCTGCGTGCGGGACACTGACGAAATGAATGCTTGCGACGTGGGCATCCGCGCGCTGGGCACCTTGCCGCGCAAGAGTGAAAAGAATGGGGCAGGGGAGAGGAACGTGAAGGTCACCATCGCCGGAGTGGCGGTGCACCCCGGCGACTGGATCTATGCCGATGCGGACGGCATTGTAGTTTCGCGGACCCGTTTGAACCGCTGAGTGTTCAGCCGCCGGCGCGATCAGCGGCGGCGCCAGCGCGCTGCCACGCCGGCCACGCCGAGGCCCGCCAGCAGCATCGCCCACTCCCCCGGTTCCGGTACCGGCTGGGCCGGCACGTTCTCCGACAGCAGGCTGCCGACTTTGTTGGCGCCGGTGCCGTAGAACGCGACCTTCAGGTGCGGATCGCTCAGGTCCACGCCGTCTCCCGTGAAGGTGAACTGGAAGACCATGTTGTCGGTCAGTGCGACATGGGTGCCAAAGGCGCAGGCGTTCTGTCCGAGGTGGGAGCCGCCGCTGCAACCGTTGGCATTCAATTCGTTCGCCAGGATGGACCAGGCGGACGCCGCTCCGGGACCTGACACGCTGACACTGCCGAAGGTCCCGATCTCCTTGACCTGCAGCTCGCCGATGGTGAGCGCGTCGGCCCAGCCGCCCGTGCGGCCCGCGGCATCGATCTCCACGAACAGGGTATTGCCGGAATAGCTTGTCGTAAAAGTGACACCGTCGATGGTGAGCGCGGCGTGTGCCGCCGACGATGTGCCCAAAAGGAGGGCGGCGGTGGCGCAGAATGCGCTCCGCTTGAGTTTACTCAGTTCCATAATGCAACTCCTATGCATCGGTTGATGGGTAAACCCGACTGTGCGCGCGCTGGTAAGACCTTATTGGTTATTTATCAAACATCACGGTGTCGCGTTTTCTTGCAACCGGCCCGCACCGGCTGCATCGCGGGTCATTCAACCTGCACTGAGGCCGAGTCTTATTTGCGCTTGCGGCGCGCCACCATGCCCAGCACGCCCAGGCCGGCCAGCAGCATCGCGTATTCGCCCGGTTCCGGCACTGGCGAGGTTGGCACGTCCACCGACAGCAGGCTGCCCACCTTGCGGTCGCCTTCGCCGTAGAACGCCACCTTCAGGTGCGGATTGGTCAGGTCCAGATTCTCGCCGCCGAAGGTGAACTTGAAGATCATGTCGTCCGTTAGCCCGATGTGCGAGCCGAAGGCGCACGCGTTGCGGCCGCCTTGGGCGCCGCCGACGCAGCCATTGGCGTTCAGTTCATTGGCCACGATGGTCCAGGTGGAGGCATCGCCCGGACCGGTCAGCGCGACGCTGTCGAAGGTGCCAATGCCTTTCACTTCCAGCGACCCGATGGTGAGGGCGTCAGCCCAGCCGCCGGTGCGGCCCGCCGCGTCGATCTCCACCGTCAGCTCGTTGCCGGACCACGATGTGGTAAACGTCACACCATCGTAAGTCACGTCGGCATATGCCGCCGATGAAGCCCCCAGGGACGCGGCCCCAAGCGCCAAGGCGCCGGCCAGTTTGCGAATGCTCAGTTGCATGGTGATTCTCCTTTGTATCGTTGCTGGGTACTGCTGAGCCAACTCTAGCATTTGTAAATTGTTGACATCGATTGGTTTGCATTTGGCAACAGCGACCGCTCAGTTTTCATCGCGTGAAAACGCATTTCCACCATGCGAAACGTTGACGAAACTCAAGCACGCGGTCTCTTCCATTTTGAGAAATCGTTTTCCGTATCATGGAATAAGAAACATAAGTTGTTGAAATTGAAGAGAATAAATTTAAACCTATGTCTTATATAAGACCATTGGTGCCGCGCACAAATCCGCCTATGATTTCTCTAACGGTTTCACTTTCCAACTTTCGTAATTCAAGTAATCAAGGAGAACAGCATGACCACTCGTGAACAGCAAATCGCCGCCCTTCAAGCCGACTGGGACACCAATCCCCGCTGGAAAGGCATCACCCGCACCTACACCGCCGAAGACGTGGTCCGCCTGCGCGGTTCGCTGCAGATCGAGCACACGCTGGCCAAGCGCGGTGCGGAAAAACTGTGGGATCTGGTGAACAACGAGCCCTTCGTCAACGCCCTCGGCGCGCTGACCGGCAACCAGGCCATGCAGCAGGTGAAGGCGGGCCTGAAGGCCATCTACCTGTCCGGCTGGCAGGTGGCGGGCGACGCCAACGTGGCCGGCGAGATGTACCCGGACCAGTCGCTGTACCCGGCCAATTCGGTGCCGCTGGTGGTCCGCCGCATCAACAACACCTTCCAGCGCGCGGACCAGATCCAGTGGTCGGAAGGGAAGGACGATATCGACTACTTCGCGCCCATCGTGGCCGATGCGGAAGCGGGCTTCGGCGGCGTGCTGAATGCTTTTGAGCTGATGAAGTCCATGATCGACGCGGGTGCCGCCGGCGTGCACTTCGAAGACCAGCTGGCCTCCGTCAAGAAGTGCGGCCACATGGGCGGCAAGGTGCTGGTGCCGACCCGCGAAGCGGTCGAGAAGCTGACCGCCGCGCGCCTGGCGGCTGACGTCTGCGGCACCCCGACCCTGGTCATCGCCCGCACTGATGCGGAAGCGGCCGACCTGCTGACCTCCGACGTCGACGAGAACGACAAGTCCTTCTGCACCGGCGAGCGCACCGTGGAAGGCTTCTACAAAGTGAAGCCGGGCCTGGAGCAGGCCATCTCGCGCGCCCTGGCTTACGCACCGTATGCGGACCTGGTGTGGTGCGAGACCGGCAAGCCGGACCTGGCCTTCGCCAAGGCCTTCGCGGACGCGGTGCATGCCAAGTTCCCGGGCAAGCTGCTGGCCTATAACTGCTCGCCGTCCTTCAACTGGAAGAAGAACCTGGACGATGCGACCATCGCCAAGTTCCAGAAGGAGCTGGGCGCGATGGGCTACAAGTTCCAGTTCATCACGCTGGCCGGCTTCCATGCCCTGAACTACGGCATGTTCAACCTGGCCCACGGCTACGCGCGCCGCCAGATGTCGGCCTTCGTGGAACTGCAGGAAGCCGAATTCGCGGCCGCCGAAAAAGGCTTCACCGCGGTGAAGCACCAGCGCGAAGTCGGCACCGGCTACTTTGACGCGGTCACGCAGACTATCCAGCAGGGCCAGAGCTCGACCACCGCGCTGCACGGCTCCACGGAGGATGAACAGTTCTTCGACAAGAAGGTCGCATAAAGCGAAAAGCTCAAGGGGAGGAGACACCTCTTTGCCGCGCCGTGCCGAAAGGCCGGCGCGGCTTTTTCGTTTTATGACGGATGTCGGCGATAATGGCGGCTTGCCTTCCTCCAGAGATTCGCCATGTTCAGCTACCGCCACGCCTTCCACGCCGGGAACCACGCCGACGTCCTCAAGCACTTCGTGCTGGTCCAGCTGCTCGAATACCTGAATCAGAAGGACACCCCGTACACCTACATCGACACCCACAGCGGCGCCGGTGTCTACACGCTGGACGAGAAGTTCGCGGCCAAGACGGCGGAGTACACCACCGGCATCGGCAAGCTGTGGACCCGCGATGACATCCCCGCGCCGCTGCAGGCGTTCGCGGACATCATCCATGAGATGAACCCGAGCGGGAAGCTGCGCTACTACCCGGGATCTCCGTTCATCGCCGAACGCGTGGCGCGCGACGAAGACCGCTTGCGCCTGTTCGAAATGCACCCGGCCGACGCCAAGCTCCTGGCCGATAACTTCCGCGAGCTCGATGCGCACAAGGCCGCGCAAGGCTACCGGCCGACGGTGCGCGGCAAGCGCGTGATCATCGAACGGTCCGACGGCTTCGCGTCCTTGAAGGCGCTGCTGCCGCCGCCGTCGCGGCGCGCGCTGGTGCTGATCGATCCGCCGTACGAGGACAAGAACGACTATCGCTACGTGGCCGACATGCTCAAGGACTCGCTGGGGCGCTTTCCGGCGGGTGTGTATGCGGTGTGGTATCCGATCCTGCAGCGGATCGAGTCGCGCCAGTTTGCGGACAAGCTGAAACGCCTGCCGTGCAAGGAGTGGCTGAACGTGTCGCTCACGACGCGCACCCCGGGGCCAGATGGCGCCTTGCACAGCAGCGGCATGTTCATCCTGAACCCGCCGTACACGCTGGAGCCGCTGCTGCGCGAGGTGATGCCGTACCTGGTGCAGCTGCTCGGCACCGATGCGGGTGCGACGTTCGTGATTCAAAAGGGTGCGCCGGTGACCGGCGCGGCGCACGAGCGCTTCACCGCCGAAGGCAAGGCGCGCACGCCGGTGCACAGCCCGATCGGCAAGGGCAGCTTGCGCGTGCGCGGGCAGGCGCCGGCGGGCGAAGAGCGCAAGCCCGCGAGCGCGCCGAATACTGGAACCAGATCCGGCTCCAGGGCTGCTTCCGGTGGCGACGCCACGACCGGGGCGAGAGCGGACGCAGGACGGCGCACGTCCCGTCCCGCCGGCGATCGCCCGGCTGGTGACCGCCCGGCGAATAGCCGCGCGGCTGGTGGCCGCCCCTCTGGTGACCGGCCCGCTGGCGCTGGCGCGCGCGGCCCTGCAAAACCACGACGGTCGTCATGAGCAAACGCAATCGTTTGCATTCGCGCCCCTGATTTGTCCGCACCAAATGCTAAAAAAATAAGGATCATTGTAATTATGGTATGATGCGCCCGTGTCTGATTTAGCGAGCACTACATGCCCTCCGATCCTGTATCCCAGGGTTTCTCAACCACTCCCGTAGCAGTCGGCGACGATTTCTTCCTGGCCCGCCAGCCCATTTTGGGCCGCGACCAGTGTCTGGTCGCCTTCGAACTCCTGTTCCGCAATGCCGGCGACACCGAGGCCGACGTCACCGACGATGCGGCCGCGACGGCCGCCGTGATCTCGCACGCCTCGCAGCTGGGCATGGAGCAGGTGGTCGGCCAGCGCCTGGCCTTCTTGAACGTGGACGAGGTGGTGCTGATGAGCGACTTCATTCGCTTCCTGCCGCCGGAGAAGGTGATCCTCGAGATCCTGGAATCGGTGAAGGCCACGCCGAAGCTGATCGAGCGCGTGGAAGAACTCAAGAAGCTGGGCTTCCGCTTCGCGCTCGATGACGTCATCAAGAACGACCCCGATACGCTCAAGCTGCTCGGGCTCGTGGACGTGATCAAGGTGGACCTGAAGGGCGTGGCGCCGGACGAACTGCCCAAGCTGACCGACACGCTGCGCCGCCCCGGCATGAAGCTCCTGGCTGAAAAAGTGGAGACGGTCGATGAATTCGAGCGCTGCCTGTCGCTAGGTTTCGAGTATTTTCAGGGCTACTACTTTGCGCGGCCGGTGATCCTGTCCGGGAAAAAGGTGGCGCCGTCCGAGCTGGTGCTGCTGCATCTGCTGGACCTGATTTATTCCAAGGCCGATGGCCAGGAACTCGAGTCCACGGTGGACCGCGATTCCCTGATCCGCAATAACCTGCTGCGCCTTGTGAATTCGCCGGCCGCGGGCGCGGACAGCAAAATCGAATCGCTGTCGCAAGCGCTCAAGGTGCTGGGGCGCGAACAGCTCCAGCGCTGGCTGCAGATCCTGCTGTATGCGAAGCCGGGTGCGCCGGTGAACGTAAATTCGCCGCTGCTGCAGATGGCGACCACGCGCGGCAAGTTGATGGAGCTGATGGCGCAGCGCGTGTTTCCGGATAACCGCGGCGCGGCCGATACCGGTTTCACGGTCGGCATCCTGTCGTTGATGGATGCGCTGTTTTCGATGTCGATGCAGGATATCCTCGGCAGCGTGGCCCTGCCGGAGCCGGTGCGCGATGCGCTGCTGGCGCGCGAGGGCAAGTACGGGATCATGCTGCGCATCGTGGAGCTGCTCGATAACGGGCCCAAGACGCGCGAGCTGTCAGCGCTGGTGCGCAAGCTGGGGCTGACGGTGCGCGCGATCCGCGAGATCGAGGTCCAGGCCTTCGAGTGGGTCAACGAGCTGGCCCACGAAATTCACTGAGCGCGGCCGCGCGCCGCGGCGCAAGTGAGTTCCCCCGCTTTGCTCGCGCGGCTGCGCGAGCAGTCTTCGTTTTTTCATCTGCACGCCTGCGCGAGCAATCTTCGGCTTGAACCCCGCTTGGCTGCGCGCGCAATCTTCGGCTTAAACCCCGCGCGGCTGCGCGCGCATCCTTCAACTGGCGAGCAGCAGGAAGACCGTCGGCTTCTTATGGAAGTCCGGCGGCGTAGTCGCCTTCCATTTGGCGGCGCTGAGGGTGCGCACGGATTCCGTCGGCAGCGAGAGATCGGTCGCCACGCAGATCAGCGTGGAGGGCGCGCAGCTGTCCGCGAGCGCTTGGAGGAACTGCGCATTGCGGTAGGGCGTTTCGATGAAGAGCTGCGTCTGGCGTTCCTTGCGCGAGCGGGCTTCCAGTTCCTTGATGCGCTGCGCGCGCTGGCCGGCGTCGGTGGGCAGGTAGCCATTGAAGGCGAAGCTCTGGCCATTCAGGCCACTGGCCATCACGGCCAGCAGGATCGATGAGGGGCCAACCAGCGGCTTCACGGTCACGCCGCGTTGATGCGCGAGGCGCACCAGGTCCGCGCCCGGGTCTGCGACGGCGGGCACGCCGGCTTCCGACAGCAGGCCCGCATCGCGGCCTGCCAGCATTGGCTGGAGCAGGCCGGCCAGCGCCTCCGCCTTGGTATTCACGTTCAGCTCCGCGATCTCGATCTGCTGCAGCGGCTTGGCCAGCGGGTGGCCCGCGTCGACCAGCTTGAGAAACGCGCGCGCGGTCTTCGCGTTTTCGGCGACGAAGTAATCGAGGCGCGCGGTCAGCGCCTGCACGTGCGTGGGGATGACGTGGTCCAGCGACTCGGTCGCGCCAAGCGTATTCGGGATCAGGTAAAGGGTGCCGGTCATGGATTATTCGGTAAAGAAGCTCACGCCCGCACGGCGCAGCATGCCGGTGAGGGCGATCAGCGGCAGGCCGGTGAGGGCAGTGGGGTCGGTGCTGTCAATGCGCTCGAGGATGGCGATGCCCAGGCCTTCGTTCTTGGCGCTGCCCGCGCAGTCATAGGGTTGTTCGATGCGGAGGTAGGCATCGAGGTCGGCGTCGGGGAGGTCGCGGAAGGTGACGAAAGTCTGGACGTTTTCGACTTGCGCGCTGCCGTTGCGGCCATCGAAGAGGCTCAGCGCGGTGTGGAAAATGACGCGGCGGCCGCGCATCAGCTGGAGCTGGGCCAGCGCGGCGTCGTGCGTGTAGGGCTTGCCGATCTGGAGGCCGTCCAGGGTCGCGACCTGGTCGGAGCCGATCACCAGGCTGCCGGGCGCGCGCTCCGCGACCGCCGCCGCCTTGGCTTGCGCGAGGCGCAGGGCGGTCGCTTCCGGCGCCTCGCCGGCCAGCGGCGCTTCGTCGATGTCGGGCACCATGACCTCGAATGGCAAGCGTAGACGGGAGAGCAATTCGCGGCGGTAGGCGGAGCTGGAAGCGAGGATCAAACGGGGTGTATTCATGGGGATTCGGCAAGCGAGCATCACCGATGCCCAAAAAATCTTCTAAGTCTTTGACTTCACAGCGATAAGCCTGTTATTATCGCAGGTTTTCCGGGGAAAGTTTCTGTAATGAGCGCTTTTGTCATCGACGCCTTCGAGTTTTGTCGATCCAATGGCCGCCGCGACGGTGTCACGCCGGTTGCGGAGATGACGCGCTTGGCTGCTGACTGTGCCGACAAGACTGGCGAGATCGCCTGGTCGCTGGAGGGCAGCATGAGCAAGCAGAACTACCCGCAAATGCGGTTGACGGTGCAGGGCACCGTCCAGCTGGTGTGCCAGCGCTGCCTGACCCCGTTCGCGTTCGAGATCGATTCGTCCACCGTGCTCATGCTGGGCAAGGACGAAGCCGAGGCCGACGAGATCGAGGAGCTGATCGACGACGAGTCGATCGACGTGATCGTCGGCAGCCGCACCTGCGATCTCCGCGACCTGATTGAAGACGAGGCGCTGCTGGCTTTGCCGCAATCGCCGCGTCATGAGGTGTGCCCCGACACCAGCGCGCTGGATGCGCTGAAGTCGGACAAGCCCTCGCCGTTTGCGGTTCTGAAGAACCTCAAGCCGCAGTAAAGAACGTGTCAAACGCGTGAAGTGTCGAGTAGGACCTAAACAAGCTGTACCGAAGCAAGCGTGAAACATGTCGGCATGACGTAAAAGTTTTGCCGCTGGGATACTCGATGCGCATGTTTTTGCATATCGAATGTGTTAGAATCTTAGAACTTTAGTATTAGGAGTCATCATGGCAGTCCAACAGAACAAGAAGTCCCCGTCGAAGCGCGGCATGCACCGCTCGCACGATTTCCTGACCGCCCCGAACCTGGCCGTCGAGCCGACCACGGGCGAAACCCACCTGCGTCACCACATCAGCCCGAACGGCTTCTACCGTGGTCGCAAGGTTCTGAAGACCAAGAACGACGAGTAATCGTCCGTTCCTCGTCTCAAGAGAAGATGAAAGCGGTACAACGTAAGTTCTTTGCGTTGCGCCGCTTTTTCTTTGCCCGCGGCTCCGCTTGAGCGCGCCGCTCCTGCCTGCCTGATCCGGGCACGGCAAGCTTCAACACATGACAATCACAATTTCCATCGACTGCATGGGCGGAGACCACGGCCCGGCGGTTACCATTCCCGCAGCACTATCCTTCCTCCAGCATTACCCTGAAAGCGAGCTCATCTTGGTGGGTCTCGAGGACGTCGTGCGCGCGGAACTCCGCAAGTGCAAGGCGGAGCACAACCCGCGCCTGTCCGTCGTCCACGCCAGCGAAATGGTCGAAATGGACGACCCGCTCGAAGTGGCCCTGCGCAAGAAAAAAGACTCCTCGATGCGCGTGGCGATCGAGCTGGTCAAGGACGGCAAGGCCGCCGCCTGCGTCTCGGCGGGCAACACCGGCGCCCTGATGGCGATCTCGCGCTACGTCCTGAAGACCATGCCGGGCGTCGACCGCCCGGCGATCTGCTCGATGCTGCCGAACCAGAAGGGCACCCCGACCTACATGCTCGACCTCGGCGCCAACGTCGACTGCGAGCCGCACCACCTGCACCAGTTCGCCATCATGGGCGCGGTGCTGGTGTCCGCGCTGGAAGGCAAGGACAAGCCCAGCATCGGCCTGCTCAACGTGGGCACCGAGGACATCAAGGGCAACGAGGTGGTCAAGGCCACCGCCAAGCTGCTGCAGGACGACCACGCGCGCGGCAAGCTGAACTTCTACGGCAACGTGGAAGGCAACGACATCTTCAAGGGCACCACCGACATCGTCGTCTGCGATGGCTTCGTCGGCAACGTGACCCTGAAGGCCGCCGAGGGCATCGGCCGCCTGGTCAAGCACACGCTCACCAAGGAATTCAAGCGCTCGCCGCTGACCATGCTCGCGGCCCTGCTCGGGCGCGGCGCGCTGAAGCGGTTTGGCGACACCTTCAACCCCTCGCGCTACAACGGCGGCAGCCTGCTGGGCCTGCGCGGCCTGGTGATCAAGAGCCATGGCGGCGCCGATGCCGTGGCCTTCGAGTGGGCGATCAAGCGTTCGTTTGACGCAGCCAAATACAATGTGCAGGCTCAACTCGCGACAATGATCGCCGAATTGATGCCCAGCACGGCGCCTGGCGACCAATAAGCCAGGCTCTTCCAACCCAAGAGGAAGACCCGCATGACTTTGTACAGCAAGATTATCGGCACCGGCAGCTATCTGCCGGCCCAGCGCGTCACCAACGCCGAGCTGGCCGCCCAGCTGGCCGCCAAGGGCATCGAGACCTCGGACGAGTGGATCGTCTCGCGCAGCGGCATCTCGGCGCGTCACTTCGCCGCGGTGGACCAGCATTCGTCCGACCTCGCCGTCGAAGCCGCCAAGCGCGCGCTGGAAATGGCGGGCAAGGAGCCGGCCGACATCGACCTCGTCATCGTGGCGAGCTCGACACCCGATTTCTACGGCAGCTTCCCGAGCACGGCCTGCATCGTGCAGCGCAAGCTCGGCATGGCCAACGGCAGCGCGGCGTTCGACGTGCAGGCCGTGTGTTCCGGCTTCGTGTACGCGGTCGCGACCGCCGACGCCTTCATCAAGTCGGGCGCGCACAAGAACGTGCTCGTGATCGGCGCGGAAGTGTTCTCGCGCATCCTGAACTTCGAAGACCGCACCACCTGCGTGCTGTTCGGCGACGGGGCCGGCGCGATCGTGCTGACCGCCTCCGAAGAGCCCGGCATCCTGGCCACCAAACTGCATGCGGACGGTTCGCACTCGGACATCCTGCAAGTGCCGGGTAATGTGGCCAACGGCGCGATCGCCGGCTCCGGTTTCCTGTACATGGACGGTCCGGCGGTGTTCAAGCTGGCCGTGTCGGTGCTGGAGCAGGTCGCCCACGAGGCGCTGGACAAGGCCCAGCTGCCGGCTTCCGCCATCGACTGGCTGGTGCCGCACCAGGCCAACATCCGCATCATGAATTCCACCGCCAAGAAGCTGGGCCTGCCGGCCGAGAAGATGGTGGTCACCGTGGACCAGCACGGCAACACCTCGGCTGCATCGATCCCGCTGGCGCTGGACGCCGCGGTGCGCGATGGCCGCATCAAACCGGGTCAACACGTCATGATGGAAGGCGTTGGCGGCGGTTTCACCTGGGGTGCGGTGCTGGCGCGGATGTGAGCGCTTAAGCGATCCGAATTTTCCCGGTTCAATAAAAATTAGAGGAAGAACTCTCATGACCAAATTCGCATTCGTGTTTCCGGGCCAGGGCGCACAAGCCGTCGGCATGCTGAACGGCTTCGCTGGCAATCCTGTGGTTGAACAAACCGTGCAGGAAGCGTCGGACGCCATCGGCTTCGATCTCGGCAAGCTGATGGCCGAAGGCCCGAAGGAAGAGCTGGACCTGACCACCAACACCCAGCCCGTGATGCTGACCGCGGCCGTGGCCGTGTACCGCGCGTGGATCGCCGCCGGCGGCCAGCAGCCGGACCTGGTCGCCGGCCACTCGCTCGGCGAGTACTCGGCGCTGGTGGCGGCGGGCGTGATCCCGTTCAAGGACGCGGTGCCGCTGGTGCGCTTCCGCGCCCAGGCGATGCAGGAAGCGGTGCCGGTGGGGCAGGGCGGCATGGCCGTGGTGCTCGGCATCTCGGCCGACGAGGTGCGCGCCGTGTGCGCGGAAGCGTCCGCCGCCGAGCCGGGCTCCGTCGTGGAAGCCGTCAACTTCAATGAGCCGACCCAGACCGTGATCGCGGGCCACACCGCGGCCGTCGACCGCGCCTGCGAGATCGCCAAGGCCAAGGGCGCCAAGCGCGCCATGAAGCTGGCGGTGTCGGCGCCGTTCCACTCCTCGCTGCTGAAGCCGGCATCGGACCGCCTGCGCGACTACATGGCGAACATCGAGTTCGCGGCGCCGCGCATCGCCTTGATCAATAACGTCGACGTGGCTATCCTGAACGATCCGGCTGCGATCAAGGATGCCCTGGTGCGCCAGGCGGCCGGGTCGGTCCGCTGGGTCGAGACGGTGCAGAAGATGGCCGGCGAAGGCATCACGCAGGTGATCGAATGCGGCCCGAGCAAGGTGCTGTCCGGCATGGCCAAGCGCATCGACGGCAATCTGGCCACCGAGGCGCTGGTGGACCAGGCCGCGCTGGAGCGCGTGCTGGCTGCCATGGCCTGAGCATGAATGAGAAAAATTCATTAATAAGACCAAAAGAGTAAAGGAAACTCATGAATCTCACCAATGAAGTCGCCCTCGTCACCGGCGCCTCGCGCGGCATCGGCAAGGCCATCGCGCTGGAACTGGCGCGCCAGGGTGCCAAAGTGGTCGGCACCGCCACCACCGAAGCGGGCGCGGCCGCGATTTCCGACTACCTGGGCGACGCCGGCATGGGCGTGGTCCTGAACGTGACCGAGGCCGACGCCTGCGCCTCCGTGGTCGACGGCGTCGCCAAGACCTACGGTGCGCTGACCATCCTGGTCAACAACGCCGGCATCACCAAGGACCAGCTCGCCATGCGGATGAAGGACGACGAGTGGGACAGCGTGATCGCCACCAACCTCACCGCCGTCGGCCGCCTCTCGCGCGCAGTGCTGCGCGGGATGATGAAGGCCAAGCATGGGCGTATCATTAACATTACGTCGGTGGTCGGCGCGGCCGGCAATCCCGGCCAGATGAACTATGCGGCGGCCAAGGCCGGCGTGGCGGGCATGACCCGCGCGCTGGCCCGCGAGATCGGCAGCCGCGGCATCACCGTGAACTGCGTGGCCCCGGGCTTCATCGACACCGACATGACGAAAGCCTTGTCGGAAGAGCAGCACGCCAGCCTGCTGACCGGCATCCCGCTGGGCCGCCTGGGCAAGCCGGAGGACATCGCGGCCGCGGTCGCTTTCCTGGCCAGCCCGCAGGCCGGCTACATCACCGGCACCGAGCTGCACGTGAACGGCGGCATGCACATGAATTAACTGGCAGAATTGTCGAGTTAGCCGCAGTTCGCAGTCTGTTTCACCGAATTTGGCGGGGTTTTCGTGCAGTTTGAGGCCCCTGCTGAAATTCGTTACATCCCGCGCAAACCTGATAAAATGCGCGCACTTTCCGTAACACACCCATCAATGGAGCCATAACATGTCGGATATCGAACAACGCGTTAAAAAAATCGTCGCTGAGCAACTGGGCGTTGCTGAAGCAGACATCAAAATCGATTCCTCGTTCGTTGACGACCTCGGCGCAGACTCTCTCGACACCGTCGAACTGGTGATGGCACTGGAAGACGAGTTCGAAATGGAAATCCCGGACGAGCAGGCGGAAAAGATCACCACCGTGCGCCAGGCCATCGAATACGCGACCGCGCACGTCAAGGCAGCCTAAGCTCGCTGTCGTTTCGCAGTTTCAGGAGAAATCGCTTGAGCAGTCCTCACAAACGCCGTGTCGTCGTCACCGGCCTGGGCTGCGTCTCCCCGATCGGCAACAGCATCGCCGAGACCTGGAGCGCAGCGCTGGAAGGCAAGTCGGGCGTCGCCAACATCACCAAGTTTGACGCATCCGCGTTCTCGACCCGCTTCGCGGCGGAAGTGAAGGGTTTCAACGTCGAGGACTACATCCCCGCCAAGGAAGCCCGCCATATGGACACCTTCATCCATTACGGCATGGCGGCCGGGATCCAGGCGATCACCGACTCCGGCATCGAAGTGACCGAGACCAACGCCGAGCGCATCGGCGTACTGATCGGTTCGGGCATCGGCGGCCTGCCGCTGATCGAAGAAACCAAGGAAGACTACACGGCCCGCGGCCCGCGCCGCATTTCGCCGTTCTTCGTTCCGGCCTCGATCATCAACATGATTTCCGGCGACCTGTCGATCAAGTACGGCATGCGTGGCCCCAACCTGGCCATCGTGACCGCGTGCACGACCGGCCTGCACTGCATCGGTGCCGCCGCCCGCCTGATCGAATATGGCGATGCCGACGTGATGGTGGCCGGGGGCGCGGAAGCGACCATCTCGCCGCTGGGTCTGGGCGGCTTCGCCTCGGCCCGTGCGCTGTCCGCGCGCAACGACGATCCCGCGACCGCCTCGCGCCCGTGGGACCGCGACCGCGACGGCTTCGTGCTGGGCGAGGGCGCGGGCGTGATGGTGCTCGAAGAGTACGAGCACGCGAAGGCCCGCGGCGCCAAGATCTACGCAGAAGTGCTCGGCTTCGGCATGAGCGCCGATGCGTACCACATGACCTCGCCGGTGGAAGACGGGGCGGGCGCCAGCCGCTGCATGGTCTCGGCCATGAAGTACGCGGGCATCAACCCGGACCAGGTCAACTACATCAATGCGCACGGCACCTCGACCCCGCTGGGCGATGTGGCCGAAGTGCAGGGCATCAAGAAGACCTTCGGCGACCACGCCTACAAGCTGGTGGTCAACTCGACCAAGTCGATGACCGGCCACCTGCTGGGCGGCGCGGGCGGCCTGGAAGCGGTGTTCACGGTGCTCGCCGTGCACCACCAGAAGTCGCCGCCGACCATCAACCTCTTCAACCAGGACGAGAACTGCGACCTGGACTTCGTGGCCAACACGGCGCGCGACCTGAAGATCGATGTGGCGGTCAAGAACTCGTTCGGCTTCGGCGGAACGAACGGGACGCTGGTGTTCGGCCGGGTCTGATCCCGCCGCGCGACCTGCGCTCCTGAAAGCCGGCCTGCGGGCCGGCTTTTTCATTTCCGCCGCCGGACTTGCGCCTCCGTGCCCCGCGCCGCGCGGATCGCGCCTCGCTCGCCCGCGCCCGCCCGGTCCGCGCAACCCCGGTGGAACTTTCGAACCAGCCCGCGGTCTGACCCGCATTGCCCATGTGGAGACCGCTTGCGCCCCCCATCGCCCCAACTCGCCCTGCGCGTCACCGTCGTTGCCTCGCGCACGCTGCGGTGGAGCGCGCTCGCCTTCGCCCTGCTGCTGGGCGCCGCCGCGGCCGCCATCCTCACCGGCCACGCCAGATCGGTGCGCCACCCGCAGCTCACCGCCGCGATCTTGATTGCAGGCAACCTCTCGCTCATCCATACCGCGGCCCGCCCCGGCAAGGCGTGTCCGCTTGATGTATCTGGACCCGGTGCCTTGCGCCTGACGGTACAACGGGACGGAAGCCCGTCCGTGGTCGCGGTGCAGCTGCTGGCGGGCTCGACGTTGTGGCCGAGGCTGCTGGTGCTGCGGCTGCAGGCCGAAGGCGGGGCCGTGCACACGCTGCTGGTGCTGCCCGACAGCGTGCCCGCCGGCCAGTTTCGCCCGCTCGCGGTGGCCCTGCGCGCGATCGCGGCGCGGGCCGATTGAACTCTCACAGGCTGCCGACCTCTTAACCCAGGGACGCGCCCACGAACCTAGCCACGGGGATTGCCAGTGACGACCGAACGTGAGTGTGACCAGCTGCTCGTGGAACGGGCCCAGGCCGGCGACCGCGCCGCCTTCGACCTGCTCGTCGAGAAGTACCAGCGCCGGCTGATGCGCCTGGTCTCGCGCCTCGTGCACGACCAGGCCGAGGCCGAGGATGTGGTGCAGGACACCTTCATCAAGGCCTACCGGGCCCTGCGGCACTTCCGCGGCGAGGCGGCGTTCTACACCTGGCTGTACCGGATCGGCATCAACACGGCCAAGAACGTGCTGGTGGCGCAAGGGCGCAAGGCGCCGCTGCCGCCCGTGCATGACCCGTCGTCCGACAAGGGCGACCTGTACGACGAAGCGGAACAGCTGCGCGACATCGACACGCCGGAAGCGATGTTCGCCAGCAAACAGATCGCCATCACGGTCACGGCCGCGATGGACGGGCTGCCCCTGGAACTGCGCACCGCCATCGTGCTGCGCGAGCTGGAGGGCATGTCCTACGAGGAGATCTCGGAAGTCATGGCCTGCCCCATCGGTACGGTGCGCAGCCGGATCTTCCGGGCCCGGGAGGCAATCGCCGAAAAATTGAGGCCGTTGCTCGAGACGAAGGTTGACAAGCGCCGTTAGCGAACTCAACCTGTAGTGAGTGAGAGTCAATCATGGACATGCATCGGAAAATTCGCGAGCACATCTCGGCCCTGGCCGACGGCGAACTGCCGGAAGCCGACCAGGAGCTCGCCCTGGCCGCCCTGGAGGATGCCGACGGGCGCCAGGCCTGGGCCGTGTACCACCGCATCGGCGACGCCTTGCGGGCCCAGCCGGCGGCCGAGCTGTCCGACGGC
>NZ_SPVF01000070.1 GCF_004614185.1 Zemynaea arenosa
GCCGTAGACCGCGCTCCGGCCCTGCGGTCGCCGGTAGCCCGCAGCCCCGCTGCGAAGACTGCCCCGGCAGCCGACGCCCGCGCCTGCGCCGCTCTCGACTACCAGAACGCCCAGCTGTCCGCCCAGATCGTCGACCTGGAAGAAAAGGTCAAGCTCCTGCAAGCCGCCATCGGTGCGCAGGCCGCTCCGGCGCCGAAGCCGCTCCAGCTGCATCCCGCGGCCAAGCGTGCCTCCGCCAAGCCCGGCGCCAAGACCGCCAAGGACGCCGCCGCAGCCGCACCGAAAACCAACTGGCTGCTCTATGGCGGCATCGCCGGCGCGCTGGCGGGCATCGGTGGCGCCACCGCCGTCATCCTCCGCAAGCGCAAGGGCAAAGCCAAGCCGAAAGCCGCCGCCAAAGGGCAGGGCGGACTCGCCGCTCTGCTCGCCAAACTCAAACGCAACAAGGCCGCCCCGCCCACGTCCGAGCCCGCGATGGAGCCCTCCATGGAAGCAGACACTGTTGAAACTTGATTAAACAACACGTTTCTCCAAACTCGGTTATACTGGGTTCCATCAGTCGCAAGACTGGCAAAACACTGGGGCAGCGACTGCCGCAGCCACCACCGATAGTGTGGCGCGACACGCAGTGAACGTTGATGAAACGCCTGTCCCGGAAGCTGTCCTGAGCCTGCTGTGTGCAAGGGGCGCCGGATGCAACCGGCAAGAGGCGAGGCCAGGAGATACCTGGTGCTCGTCCTCCACGAATTTCTCAGAAAAGCGCCCTTGTGGCGCTTTTTTCATTGGGCGCTCGCCCCGGCGCCCGTCCGCGCGCCGCCGGCGGTGGCGCCTTGAGCAGCCAACAAAAAAAGCGCCCGCAGGCGCTTTCGACTTGAGAAGGAGCCGGTCAGGCTGTCACTGGTACCGGCGATTCCGCCGCCGGCCGCATGATGCGATCCAGCTGCGCCTGCCACGGCTCGGTGACTTCGCGCACCGCCCGGTCATTGGCCATGATCTGCTTGACCAGCGCCACCTTGCGCGCCCGCAGCTCGCCGGTGAGGGCCGGCACGCCGGATTGCATGGCCCGCGACTGCTCGGCACAGGCGTCTTCCAGGCGCGATAGCGAATCCCAGTCGCCCGCGCGGGCGGCCACGGCCATCTGGGCGGTCAGCCCGGCCAGCGTTTCGTACATCGCAAGGACGTCGTGGGAGGTCATGTTGGTCACCTGAAAATGCGGGCGGAGTGCCCCGTCTCTGGCGATTACGGCCGCCGTTGAGAAAACTTGAGGGCTCCGAACCGATTTTTCATCAATTCCATGCAAAATTTGGTTCCGATGTCATCCATGCAAATATTCGTTGCACGAAGGCGTAAATATGCGCAGCTCATCATGCCCACGCCGTGTACATCCGTATATCATTCCGTTGCCCGCCCATTCCCGTCTGTTCCCGGTTTTTTGCAATCTGGCGCCGGAAATTGCATTTCGTCGCACGGAGCGGATTTTTGCGGGACCGGCCAGTAGAGTGCAGCCTTGCGATATTGCGCGCCCGCGCGCCGCAAAAAAACACCAATAACCGACGAGAGAGACCAGATGAGCTACCGCCTCGCCACCGCCGCCGCACTCCTGTGCGCCGCGGCCGCCCACGCCGAAGAACCGTTCTCCTTTGCCGCCACGCCCGGCAAGTTGCCGAAGGATGTGGTCCCCGTCCAGTACGCCGCGCACCTGGTGCCGGACGTCGCCGCCCGCACCTTCCTCGGCTCCGAGACGGTCGAAATCGACGTGCTCCAGCCCACCAGCAAGATCATGCTCAACGCGGCCAACATCGTGATCGATGCGGCCAGCCTGTCCGGCAAGGGCTTGCCCGAGCTGAAGCTCACTTCGGTACTGGACAAGGCCCAGGAGACCCTGACCTTCACCCTCCCGCACCCGATCCCGGCGGGCCGCTACAACCTGGCCCTCAAGTTCCACGGCGAGATCAACCGCGAAGCGCGCGGCCTGTTCTACATGAACTACAAGAACCCGAACGGCGCCGCCAAGACCATGATCGCCTCCACCATGGAGCCGAGCGACGCCCGCCGCATGCTGCCTCTGTGGGATGAACCGGCCTTCCGCGCCCGTTTCAAGCTGACCGTGGACGTGCCGCAGAACTTCAAGGCCTACTCCAATACCCCGGTCGAAAAACAGGAAAAAATCGACGGCAACCTGCAGCGCGTGTCGTTCGCCGTCACGCCCAAGATGCCGAGCTACCTGGTGGTGCTGGTCGCCGGTGAACTGGAGCGCAAGAGCGCCAAGGAAGCAGGCGTCGATATCGGTGTGGTGACCACCGAAGGCAAGCTCAATACCGCCGACCAGGCCCTCACCGCAACCAAGGACCTGCTGCGCTACTACAACGGCTACTTCGGCGTGCCGTACCCGCTCGCCAAGCTGGACCAGATTGCGATCCCGGGCGGGTTCAATGGCGCGATGGAGAACTGGGGCGGCATCGTGTACAACGAGGCGGCCCTGCTGGTGGACCCCAAGAAGAGTCCCGAATCCAGCCGCAAGCTCACCTACTCGGTCACGGCCCACGAAACCGCGCACCAGTGGTTCGGCAACCTGGTGACCATGGCCTGGTGGGACAACCTGTGGCTCAATGAAGGCTTCGCGTCCTGGATGGCGACCAAGGCCACCAACTACTTCCATCCCGAATGGCGCCCCTACCTCGATGCGCAGGTGGAGCGCGAAGGGGTCATGAACTCGGACGCGCGCAAGACCACCCACCCGATCCAGACCCCGATCGCCAACGAAGAACAGGCCGCGAGCGCATTTGACGGCATCACGTACGGCAAGGGCGAAGCCTTCCTGCGCATGCTGGAGCAGTACCTCGGCGAAGACGCCTTCCGGCGCGGCATCCGCGCCTACATGGCCAAGCACCAGTACTCCAACACCACCACCGCCGACCTGTGGGCCGCGCTGGAAAAGGCGTCCGGCAAGCCGGTCGCCAAGCTGGCCTCCGACTGGACCACGCAGCCCGGCTTCCCGGTGGTGAAAGTGGAGCAGAGCTGCGCCGATGGCAAGCGCACCGTCAAGCTGTCGCAGGAAGTGTTCCGCCTCGACGAGCCGGTCGCCCAGCAGCGCACCTGGCACGTGCCGGTGCAGGTGGGTGTCGTCAACGGCAAGGCCAATTACACGCTGCTGTCCGGGCCCACGACCACCGTGACCCAGGCGGGCTGCGACCAGGCGCTCGTCATTGACCCGTACAGCGTCGGCTACTTCCGCGTGCAGTACGACCAGGCCAGCTTCGACGCGCTGGCCGCGCAGGCCCCCAAGCTGGCCGACGCCACCCGCCTCAAGCTCCTCACCGACGCCTGGGCCATGGTGCAGGCCAACCGCCTGCCGCTGGCGAACTACCTGAAGCTCGCGGAGCGCTACACGGACGAACCGCGCGAACAAATCTGGGACTCGATCCTCAACAACCTGTTCGTGCTGGACCGCCTGGCGCAGGGCGAACCGGAGCGCCCGCTGATCCGCCAGTACATCATCAATCTCGCCAAGCCGCGCTTCCAGCAGCTGGGCTGGGACGAGAAGGCCGGCGAAAACGCCGAGCGCAAGGCCCTGCGCGCGCTGCTGATCGACGCGCTGGCCTGGGCCGGCGACGAAGCCACCATCAAGGAAGGCCAGGCCCGTTTCGCGCGCTACGTGCAGGACCCGTCCACCGTGCCGGTGGCGCAGCTGGACGTGATCATGTCGATCGCCGGCCGCTATGCGGACGCGCACACCTACGACCAGCTCGCGCAGCTCGCGGCCAAGACCACCAGCAACGAAGAGCGCAACCGCTTCGGCCGCGCGCTGACCATGGCGCAGGATCCGGCGCTGGCCGAGCGCAGCCTGCAGCTGGCGCTGAACAAGGATCTGCCGCCGCAGATCACGACCGTGATCCTGCCGTCCGTGGCCGCCAACGACCACATCGACCAGGCCTGGAAATTCGCCACCGCGCACAAGGATGAACTGCTGAAGTCCCAGGATGCGATTGGCCGCAACCGCACCTTCCCGGCCATTGTTGGCCGCTCGTCAAACACCGCCCATGCGGATATGCTGGTGGACTACGCGAAGCAGAACCTGTCGCCGGAAGGCCAGGTCGAAGCCGAGCGCACCGCCAATGCGATCCGCGTGCGCGCCGCGCAAAAGGCCCGCCTGCTGCCGCAGGTGCGTACCGCGCTGGCGAAATAAGGCACAGAACCAACCCTGATCCAACTCACCCACCACAACCACCATAAAGGGGACAATGTGAAATCACCGATGAAATCGATCCTGTGCGTGGCCGTCTGCAGCGCGCTCCTGAGCCTTGGCGCCCAGGCCCAGACCGCACCGGCGGCGGCACCGGCACCGGCGCAGCAGAACGCCACCGTGCTGCCGGGCGACGACTTCTACACCTACGTCAACGGCGCCTGGATGAACGCCACTGAGATCCCGGCCGACAAGAGCGCCTGGGGCGCGGGCGGCCAGCTGGCCGAAGACACCAACCAGCGCATCGTCAAGATGATCGAAGGCCTGGCTGCGGACAAGAAGGCCAAGGGCGAAGCGCGCCAGGTCGGCGACTACTACGCCGCCTACATGGACGAAGCGGGCATCGAAGCCAAAGGCCTGGCGCCTATGAAGCCGATGCTGGCGCAGATCGACGCGATCAAGGACAAGGCCGCGCTGACCAAGATGCTCGGCGCCTCGCTGCGCACCGATGTGGATGCGCTCAACTCCACCAACTTCTACACCGAGAACCTGTTCGGCCTGTGGGTGGTGCAGGGCCTGACCGACCCGGATCACTACACCCCGTACATGCTGCAGGGCGGCCTGGGCCTGCCGGACCGCGCCTACTACGTCGACAGCAGCAAGCGCATGGCCGACCTGCGCACCGGCTACCAGCAGTACATGGCCAATATGTTCAAGCTGGCCGGCTACAGCGATCCCGAAGCGCGCGCCAAGCGCGTGATGGACCTGGAGACCAAGATCGCCAACGTCCACGCCACGCGCGAGGAATCGGTGGATGTCCTGAAGGCCAACAACCAGTGGACCCTGGCCGACTTCAAGAAGAACGCGCCGGGCCTGGATTGGGACGCGCTGTTCAAGGCCGCCAAGCTGGGTGGCCAGAAGAAGTTCATCGTCTGGCACCCGGGCGCCGCCAAAGGCGAGGCCGCACTGGTCGCCTCCGAAGACCTGCAGGCGTGGAAGGACTGGCTGGTGTTCCACCGCCTGAACCACTACGCGGGCGTGCTGCCGAAGGCCTTCGTCGATGCGCGCTTCGAATTCATGGGCAAGGCGCTGTCGGGCACTCCGCAGCAGTCGGTGCGCTGGAAGCGCGGCCTGTCCGCCGTCAACGGCGCGATGGATGAAGCAGTCGGCCACCTGTATGTGGACCGCTACTTCCCGGCCGAGAGCAAGGCGCGCATCCAGGAGATGGTCAAGAACATCGTGGCCGCCTTCGACGCACGGATCGACAAGCTGGATTGGATGAATCCTGCGACCAAGGCCGAGGCCAAGCGCAAGCTGAAGGTGCTGTACGTGGGCGTGGGCTACCCGGACAAGTGGAAGTCGTACGCAGGCCTGAAGGTCTCGCCGACCGACGCTTTCGGCAACGCCGTGCGGGCGGAGGAATACGCGACCGCGCAGGAACTGGCGAAGCTGGGCAAGAAGGTCGACCGCACCGAGTGGTCGATGCCGCCGCAGCTGGTCAACGCGGTCAACATGCCGATGCAGAATGCGCTGAACTTCCCGGCCGCGATCCTGCAGCCACCGTACTTCGATCCGAAGGCGTCGGACGCGGTGAACTACGGCGCGATCGGCTCGATCATCGGCCATGAGATCAGCCACTCGTTCGACGACCAGGGCGCGCAGTTCGACTCCCAGGGCCGCCTGCGCGACTGGTGGACCAAGGAAGACGGTGAGCACTTCCGCAAGGCTTCGCAGGCCCTGGCGGCGCAGTACTCCGCCTACAAGCCGTTCGACGACCTGGCCCTCAACGGCCAGCTGACCCTGTCCGAGAACCTGGCCGACCTGGCCGGCCTGGCGGCGGCCTACGACGCGCTGCACACCTCGCTGCACGGCAAGGCGGCGTCGCCGGAACTGGACCGTGAGTTCTTCTCGGGCTTTGCGATGGGCTGGCGCACCAAGATGCGCGAAGCCACGCTGCGCCGCGCCGTGCTGACTGACGGCCACGCACCGGCCCAGTGGCGCACCTACACGGTCCGCAACCTGGACCCGTGGTACAACGCGTTCAACGTGCAGCCGGGGCAGAAGCTGTACCTGGCGCCGGAGCAGCGCGTGCGCGTCTGGTAATCTTTCGCTGACGTAACGAACGGCGGCCTACGGGCCGCCGTTTTCTTTTTGGTTATCTACCGAACAGAAACTTTGTCACCAGCCGCGTACAGTGGACCCATCGCGCGTATGACCGCGCAATCACTGGAGAGGTAACCATGAACTCGAATCAAATCAAAGGCAAGGCCAAAGACATCGGCGGCAAAGTGCAGGAGGAATTCGGCGAGGCTATCGGCTCGAGCGAGCAGCAGGCCAAGGGCCTGGCCAAGCAGGTGGAAGGCAAGACCCAGAAGAAGCTGGGCGATGTCGAGGACAAGCTGGACGACAAGGTCGACAACGTCAACCGCGGCAACCGCCAGTAACGTTGTTCTTTGTAGTATCGAAACCCCGCCTCGGCGGGGTTTTGTTTTTTCTGGGCCGGGAACTGCAAGTTGCCCGTGCTGTCTTATTGAGGTGGGAGGGCGACATCATGAACGCTTCATTGTCATACGAACGCGACTACAACGACTGGTTGCTGGAACAGGCACGCTTGCTCAGAAAGGGTCGTATGAGCGAGGTGGACGGGGCCACGATTGCCGAGGAGATCGAGGATATGGTGACTGAGTCGGAGGCTGCGCTGACATCGTACATCCGCTTGGTGCTTGTGCACCTTTGCAAGCTGGCGTACATGAAAAATCGCCAGCCTGTGCGGCACTGGCGCCGCGAGATCCGGCTTTTTCGTAACCAAATCGAGGACCGTATCCTCGACCGCTACAGCAATCCGAGCAAGCTCGAATCGCTGCATGCACGGGCGTGGCGCGGCGCGCGCCGTGAGCTGGAAGACGTCCTCGATGACGCGGATTGGCGCGCCTTGCCGAAGACCTCGCCTTTCACTTTGGACCAGGTCCGCGACCACACCTATTTCCCCTGACGCGGGAGGACATCGCTTTGCTGTAGCTGCGCCATTAAGCGGCGCTGTTGCGCGAAGGACGATAATGATGACTACTTCGGGTGACGAACGCCGTCAGTCGACTGCGGCGAGCTTCATCAGAAGCAGGCCGCAGATGATGAGAAGGGCGGCACAGAAGCGCATCACGTTCAGCTGTTCGCCCAGCATCACCACGCCGACCACGAATGCGCCGACGGCACCGATGCCGGTCCACACCGTGTAGGCCGTGCCGAGCGAGATGCTGCGCATGGCATAGGACAGCAAGCCAAAACTCGCCACCATCATCACCACCGTCACCAATGACGGCAGCAGACGCGAAAACCCCTGCGACTGCTTCATCGCATACGCCCACACCACTTCGAAAAGTCCAGCGACCACCAACGCAATCCAGGCCATGACGGCTCTCCTGAGAAAGAGCCGGGCCGTCCCGGAATTGGTTCCCACAGAGGGGGAGGTCGTCCTCCAAAAGAAAAAAGCCCTGCGAGCCGTTGCAGCTCACAGGGCCATTTTACCTGAGCCGGAATTACTTGGATTTGGCCTTGGCAACCGCCTTGGGCGCAGCCGCCTTGGTATCGCGCTCCATGACGTTTTTCTTGAAGAACGCATCGATCAAGCCGTACACATGCCGCTGGTCCGCACGCGCCGAGATGCCGTGCTTCTGGCCCGGATAGGTCATCAGCTCGAACTGCGTGCCCTGCTTGACCAGCTTGTCGATCAGCTGCGTGGTGTTCGTGAACAGCACGTTATCGTCCGCCATGCCGTGCACCAGCAGCAGGTTGGCCTTCAGGCCTTTCAGGTCCGGCCACACGCTCGCCTTCGCATACGCCTCCGGCATCTGCTTCGGCGTGCCGCCCATGAACTGCTCGGTGTAGTGCGTGTCGTATAGCGCCCAATCGGTCACCGGCGCCACCGACACACCCGCCGCGATCTTGTCCGAGCCCACCGACAGCTCGCGGATGGTCATGAAACCGCCATAGCTCCAGCCAAAGATACCGATGCGCTTCGGATCGACGAAGGACTGCTTGCCCAGCCAGTCGATGCCGGTCAGCTGGTCTTCAACCTCCACCTTGCCCAGCTGCCCGTACAGCGCATCCTCGAACATGCGCTCGCGGCGATACGACCCGCGGTTATCGATGCGGAAAACCACATAGCCCTGCTGCGCCATGTACTGGTGGAACAGCGAACCCCATTTGTTCGACACGAACTGGCTGTGCGGACCGCCGTAGTGGTTGACGAACACCGGATACTTCTTCTTCGGATTGAACCCGGCCGGCTTGATGATCGAGTAGTACAGCGTCTGCCCGTCTTTGGCCTTGATGGTTCCGAACTCCGTCTTCAGGTGGTCCGGCTTGTACTTGAAGTAAGGGTGCTGCGCGTTGATCTCGTTCTTCTCCAGCCACGCCACCATGGTGCCGTCGGCCTGGTAGATCGCGGATTGCGGCGGCGTCTCCGAGTTCGAGAAGCTGTCCACGAAAATGGTACCGCTCTGCGCGAAGCTGGTATCGTGCCAGCCCGCGGCCTTGGTCACGCGCGCCGGCTTGTCGGCGGTCGAGCCATCGAGCTTCAGCGCGTAGGTCTGCTTCTCCACGATGCTGTCGCGGTTCGAGCCCACGTACACCAGGCCCGACTTCTCGTCGACCGCTTCGACGCCGTCGATGCCCCAGTTCCCGCTGGAGATCGGGTTGAGCAGCTTGCCGTCCAGGTCATACAGGTACAGGTGCTTCCAGCCGCTGCGCTCCGAGGCCCAGATGAAAGCCGGGCGGTCCTTCAGGAAGCGGATGTCGTTGTTCAGCTGGACCCAGGTCTTGGAGGTCTCGGACAGCAGGATCTTCTGCGCCAGCGTCTGCGCGTCGACCGCCACCAGGTCCAGGCGCTTCTGGTCGCGCGCCTCGATCTGATACACCAGACGCGATGCATCGTGGCTCCAGTCGGCGCGCACCAGGTACACGTCCTTGTTCGGGCCCAAGTCAACCTTGCGGGTTGCGCCGGTGGCCGGATTCACGATCAGCAGGTCGACCAGCACGTTCGGGTCGCCCGCGGCCGGGTAGCGCTGCTCGGTCACGTCGGTGCGGTCGGCAAAGATCTCGAAGCGCTTCACCACCGGCACCGGCGCCTCGTCATAGCGCTTGTAGGCGATGGCCGAATCGTCCGGTGCCCAGTAGTAGCCGCTGCGCTGGTCCATCTCTTCCTGCGCCACGAATTCCGCTTCCGCGTTGTGGATGGTGCCTGCGCCATCGGTGGTGAGCTGCTTTTCCTGGCCGGTGGTCAGGTCGATGACGTACAGGTTCTGCTTGCGCACGAAGGACACGTAGCGGCCCTTCGGTGAGATCTTCGGATCGATGACCGCGCCCGAAGCCACCTTGCGCGGCTGGTCCGGCTTGGCCACGTCGATGAGGAACAGGTCACCGGCGATCGGCACCAGCAGCTGCTTGCCGTCCGGGGACCAGGAGTAGGAGAGAATGCCCGACAGGCTCGCGGTGCGATTGCGCTCGCGGATCGCCTTCTCTTCGGCCGACAGCGTCTCGTTCGGGACCAGCACCTTGGAATCGACTAGGCGGCGCACCGACTTGTCGTGCATGTTGTATTCCCACAGGTCGAGCTGGAACTGGTTGTCCGGGCGGCCGCGCAGGAAGGTGACGCGTGCGCCGTCCGGCGACACTTTGAGGGCTCGCACGCCCGGGCCGGACAGCGCCGGGTCGGCGTGGATGCGGTCCAGGGTCAGGCGTTCCGCGGATGCGGGAACGCAGGACAGTGCGGCTAGCAGGGCGAGGATAAGGCGCATGATCTCTCTCGGTATGTCTCGATTTTGGGAATGGATGGGGAACCGTTTCGGCCCCGCGAGACAATACCAGAGTCGTGCGCCCTCCGCAGTAAATATGCATGGGGAAGGTTATGCGGCCGCGTGCTCCGCGACCCGCCGGTTGGCCAGCCGTGCCAGCACCCAGGTCAGCAGCACCGCCGCGATGGTCAGCCCGCCCGTGAGGCCAACCCAGAAGCCCTGCGCCTGCCACGGCTGCGCCGGATGCCACGGGAACCACTGCGGCGCCAGGCCGAGGATGCAGCCGGCCGGCAGCGAAAAGCCCCAGAACGCGATCAGCTGGATCAGCATCGGCTCGCGCGTGACTTTGTAACCGCGTATTGCGGAGGACGCGGCCACCTGCGTGGCGTCGGAGAGCTGGAATACCGCCGCAAACAGCAGTAGCGTCACGCACAGTTCCTGCACCGCGAGGTCCGAGGTATAGGCGCGCGCGATCTGCCAGCGGAAGATGGCGATGCCGATCGCTGACAGCAGCCCGAAGCCGAGCGACATGCCCACGCCCACCCAGGACGCAAAGCGTGCGCGATGCGGATCGCCTTCTCCGAGCGCCTGGCCCACGCGCGTGATCATGCCGATCCCGAAGGTCATCGGCACCATGAACACCAGCGAAGCGAAGTTCAGCGCAATCTGGTGCGCCGATACCGGCACCACCCCAAAGCGCGCGACGAGCAAGCTCACGGCACCGAAGGCGCTGACCTCCGCGAAGTAGGTGATCCCGATCGGCACCCCAAGCCGGAGCATGGACATGATCTCCGGCCAGTGCGGCCATTCCCAGTGCGTGAACGGGTAGGTCTGGCGATAGGCGCGGCCGATGCGGATCCACACCAGCATCGCGATCAGCATCAGCCACATGCCGCTGGCCGTGGACACTGCGCAGCCCACCGCGCCCAGCGCCGGCATGCCCCAGTTCCCGAAGACCAGCAGCCAGTTCATGAAGACGTTGTACAGCAGGCCGCCGATGGCGATCACCATCACCGGGACGGTCTGGTTGATGGAGGCCGTGTAGCCATACAGCGCACGGTAGGCCGCAAAGGCGGGCATGCCGATGCTGACGATGTGCACAAACCACGAGGCCTTCTCGTGCACCACGGGTTCGAGCTGCAGGTAGTCGAACACCAGCACGGCCAGGTTGGTGAGCAAGCACGCGGCCAGGCCCACGAGCAGCGCCTTCCACAGCGCCTGGCGCACCACGTGCGGCACGCGTGCGAAGTTGAGGGCGCCGACTTCGTGCGCCACCACGGTGTTAATCGCCATCATGGTGCCGATCACCGTCACCAGGATGATCGACCACACCGATGCGCCCAGCGACACCGACGCCAGCTCCACCGCGCTCACGTGGCCGGTCATCGCGACGTCTGCCACGCCCATTCCGACGGTGGCGATCTGCCCGACCAGCATGGGCCAGGCCAGCTTCCAGAGGGCGCGGACTTCGTGGGAGATGGAGTAGTGGTGGGTGCTCATGTATGTCGTGTATGCATATTGTCGTGACGGCAGAAGGTCGATTTTATCTGCTGCCGAAGGATTTTGTTACACATCTCAAGGGTGGCCCTATGGCGTGGGCGCGGTGAAATCCGCACAATACGAACCAGGGATCGTCCGGCGCCGCGCCGGCCCGTTCAAGACAAGGAACCGATATGCTTTCCCGCTTCACACGCACCGCATTGCTGGCCGCCGCGGCATGGCTCGCAGGATCCGCCGCCGCGCAGGCCGGCGAACTGACTCTGTTCTCGAACGAGAACTTCAACGGCCGCGAGGTCACGCTGCGCGACGTCACGCCCGATCTCGTGGACCTCGGCTTCAATGACCGCGCCTCCAGCATGATCGTGCGCTCGGGGCGCTGGGAGATCTGTGTCGATTCCGAATTCCGCGGCAACTGCGCCGTGTATGAGCGCGGCGAGTACCGCAATCTCGCCCGCTTCAACGACCGCATCTCGTCCGCGCGCGAAGTGGGCACGGGCCGCAACCGCAGCAGCTGGCGCCATTACGGCGAGCGCCGCGGCCTCCTCGAACTGTTCACCGAGCGCGGGAACAATGGCAACTCCACCCGCGTGGTCCGCGACACCAATGACTTCGTGCAGATCGGCTTCAACGACCGTGCCCAGAGCGTGGTGGTGGAAGAGGGCACCTGGCAGCTGTGCGATGACTCGGACTACCGCGGCCGGTGCCGCGTCTTTACGCCGGGCCGCTATCCGGACCTGGGCGAGCTGACGGGCCGCGTGTCCTCGGCACGCCGCGTCAACGACGAAGAGATGCGCAACCCGCCGCCGCGCATCGACCCGGCCACGCCGGTGGTGCTGTTCACCGACGAGGGCCTGCGCGGCCGCTCGGTGGCGCTGCGCAGCGATACGCCGGACCTGGTGGCGATGGGCTTCAACGATGCCGCGGCTTCGGTGATGATCCAGTCGGGCACCTGGGAGTTCTGCGTCGACAGCTTCTTCCGCGGCGGTTGCCGCGTGCTCGGGCCGGGCCAGTACCGCACGCTGGAAGGCATGCTCTCGCGCTCCATCTCCTCGGTGCGCATGGTGGCGCCGGCCGGTGGACCGGGGCGGCCCGAGGGCGACATTGAACTGTTCTCCGGCCAGGACTTCGGCGGCGCGCGCCTGCCGCTGCGGCGCGATGTACGCACGCTGAACGACTATGACTTCAACGACCGCGCCGGGTCCATCATCGTCCATTACGGCCAGTGGCAGTTCTGCATGCACGCCGACTTCGGTGGGCAGTGCGTGATCTACGGGCCGGGGCGGTATGGACGGCTGGGGTCCATGAGTTACCAGATCTCGTCGATCCGGCGCTTCCAGTAAGTTTCCCCGCCGCTGCGCGGCTGGGGTAGGATGGCGGCATGGAGACCCAGGCCGCCTTCAACCCCCTCATCAAACCCTTCCTCGTGGTGCAGATCGGGTTTGTCATGTGCTGCACCATCGTCGGCATCCCCCTGGCGATCATCTGGTTCCTCGGCGTGGGCCGCTGGTGGGCGCAGCACTACTTCGACAAGCTGGAATGCCGCCTCACCGACCGCGCGCTGCGCTACAAGAAGGGCATCCTGGTGCAGGTCGAGAAGACCATCCCGCTGGAGAATATCCAGGACGTGACCTTTGTGGAAGGGCCGATCCTGCGCTACTTCCAGCTCTCCACGCTGAAGTTCGAGACCGCCGGGCATAGCGCGGGGCAGGCCAGCGACATGCACCTCACCGGCATCATGGACGCGCACGAATTCCGCAACCGCATTCTCGCCGCCCGCGACGCCCTCAAGCACCCACCCGCCAGGGACGCCGCCACCGACCCGCACCTGGCCGCGCTGGAGGCCATCCAGGTCAAGCTTTCCGAAATCGCCGACCTGCTGCGCGCCGAACGGTCCGCCCGGTAGAGTTCAATTGGAGTAGCATGGACGTGTGACCTCAGACGGAGGGCAGCACGTGGAATTCAAGGACTACTACGCGGCGCTGGGCGTCGCCAAGACGGCGTCGGCGGACGAGATCAAGAAGGCGTACCGCAAGCTGGTGCGCAAGTACCATCCGGACGTCTCCAAGGAGCCGGACGCGGACCAGAAGACCAAGGAACTCAACGAGGCCTACGACGTCCTCGGCGACGCGGAAAAGCGCGCCGCCTACGACGAACTGGGCGCGCGCGGCTACCAGCGCGGGCAGGACTTCCAGCCGCCGCCGGACTGGGGTTCGGACTTCGAGTTCTCGCACGGGTCGGACAGCGACTTCTTCGCCGACCTGTTCGCGCACCTGGGCAAGCGCTCCCGCGGCGGGGGCGCCTCCCACGCGGGCGCGGGCGCGAACGCGGGTGGCTTCCAGATGCGCGGCGAGGACATCCACGCTGCCATCTCTATCGACCTGCGCGACGCCTACCTGGGCGCCACCCGCACCATCAGCCTGCGCGTGCCCCGGCACGACGAGAACGGCCGCGTGGTCACGCAGGACAAGACCCTCAACATCACCATCCCGAAGGGCGTGACGCCTGGCCAGCAGCTGCGCCTTGCGGGCCAGGGCCACGTGGGCAGTGGCGGGCCCGGAGACCTGTACCTGGAGATCCAGTTCAACGAAGACCCGCGCTACCGCGTGGAAGGCCGTCACGTCTACGAGACCGTGCCGGTGGCGCCGTGGGAAGCGGCCCTGGGCGGCGAGGTCGAGGTGAGCACCCCGTCCGGCACCGTGAGCGTGAACGTGCCCGCGGCCTCCCAGACCGGCCGCAAGCTGCGCCTGCGCGGCCGCGGCATCCCCGGAGAGCCGCCGGGCGACCTGTATCTGCTGCTGGAAGTGGTGCTGCCGCCGGCGGCCACCGACCAGGCGCGCGACCTGTACCGCCAGATGGCGCGCGAGATGCCGTTCAACCCGCGCGCACATTGAAGGAGTAGGAACGATGGACCAAGTGAATGTGATCGCCGGTGTGCTGCTGGAGGACGCGGCCCTGACGCTGGAAGACTTCGCGCGCGCCTGCGCCGTGGAGCAGGAGTGGGTGGTGCGGCACGTGCAGGCCGGCCTGCTGGGTGGGGTGCATGAAGTGCAAGTGACCACCTGGCGCTTCACCAGCCCCGATCTGCGGCGCGCCCGCGACATCCTCGCCATCGAGCGCGATTTCGACGCCGGGGACGAACTGGCGGCGCTGGTGGTGGACCTGACCGATGAAGTCAGGCGGCTCAAATCCCGCCTGCGCGCGCTGGAGCGGCACGGGCATTGATCCTTCATTCCATCACCCGATGGAACAAAAACTCATTCCCTTAGCGGAAGGTAAGGTACGCCGCGCTTGCGCCTGACTCCCTACAATCGTTCGCATGACATCACCGCGAACAAGGAGAGCATATGCAAGCACAATCCCAAGCATTGCGCGGCAAGAAGGTGGCCGTGCTGATGACCGACGGCGTGGAACAGGTGGAGTACCTGGGTCCGCGCCAGTTCCTGGAGGAGCAGGGCGCGCAGGTCGAGCTGCTGTCGCCCAAGGCGCAGGGCGAGGAGATCCAGGGCTTCAACCATCTGGACCCGGGCGACAAGTTCAAGGTCGAACGCAACGTGCGCGATGCGCGACCCGGTGACTACGATGCGCTGGTGCTGCCGGGCGGCGTCGCCAACCCGGACCAGCTGCGCCTCTCGTCCGATGCCATCAACTTCATCCGTGAATTCGGGCAGGAGGACAAGCCGATTGCCGCCATCTGCCACGGCCCGTGGACGCTGATCGATGCGGATCTGGTGAAAGCCAAACACGTGACCAGCTGGCCGACCCTGAAGACTGACCTGCTGAACGCGGGCGCGGAGTGGACCGATGAGCAGGTGGTGGTGGACGGCAAGCTCGTCACGAGCCGCAAGCCGGACGACATCCCGGCCTTCAATCAGGCCTTGCTGAAGGAACTGGCGATCGACCCGCAGCGGGCCGACACCGGGACGTCGTCCTGACGGCGCTGGCGGAAGGCAGGTGAGCCCGGCCGCGCGCACGCGTGCGGCCGAGCGCACATCAACTGTTAGACCGTGGCCAGGACGTGGGTCGTGAACGCGGTCGCGGCAATGGCCGCGAGGCACAGCAGCGCGTGCAGCAGCACGGCGCGGCGCGAGAAACTGGAAGTCGGGATCGTGGACATGGCGGAATCCTCGCAACGGGCAAAAGGGACCGTCGATCGGTAGACGCAATGTTATCGATGTCAGTCCGCCATGTCTGTCGGGCGTGTGTCCCGCATTTGTCTCAATTTGTAGCGGGGGCCCGACTGCGGACCGGCGGGCTGCGCAGCCGCGCCCGTTGCTTGAGCGGCGCCCACCGCGGGGCCGCCGGCCCCGGCTACGGCGGACTCATCATCGCCCTGGGCAGGCCTGCTGTGTGAGGTGCGCGCCCATCTGCAAGGCCGCGGTGAAGTCGGCCTCCGGCAGCTCCTCGCCGAAGCGGCTCTTCAGCTGCTCGATGCTGAGGCTGCGGTTGCGCGCCGCCGCCGACGCCATGCTGTAGGCCATCGTCATGCGCCCATCGTGCGGCACCATCAGCCCCGCGTCGTACACATTGGCGAGCAGGCTGAGAGCGAAGTGATCGCACCCATCCCCGGCCTGCTGCAGGTAGCGCAGCGCCGCCGCCTTCCAGTTCTGGACCTGCGGATCATCCGTATTCGCCGCCCAGTCGATCGGCTTGCCGCCCGGACCTTCCATGAAATAGTCGATCTGCGCGTCCCGGTTGCCGCTGTCGGCGGCCTTGGCGAGAAAGGCCATGCGCTCCTGCATCTGGACGGCGGACACGCTGCCGCATAGCGCGCGCATCTGGCCGCGCTGCTGCTCAACGATCCTGCGGTCGTTATCGTCCGCGAACTCGGGCAGCGGCTCGTCGATGGCCGCGCATAGGGATTCCGCCTGGTAGACCTCGTAGGCCGCGCGCACGTCGCCGGTGCGGGCGCGGCCGATGCGGTCGGCGATGTACTGGGCGACCGTCTGGCCGTGCAGGTCGAGCGGCCTGCCATTGCGGCCGTACACGGCCGCTTCGGTCGCGGTATCCGGCAGGCCGGTGGACTGTGCGGC
>NZ_SPVF01000095.1 GCF_004614185.1 Zemynaea arenosa
GCCGGGCGCAGGTCCTGCGCCCAGCGCTGCGCTGCGCCACCGGTGCCAGCGGACGCACCGCCGGCGCCGCGCGGCGCAAGGGACGCACTTCCGGTGCCGGGCGGCGCACAGCGCGGCGCAATGGACGCATCCGTCCACTTGTCCCAGCGCTGATGGCCGATTTCGTCCATCCTGGCCTGCACGTGCACCCGCCACGCCCCACGGCGCATGTGGCACACCCCTTGCAATAGTCTCCAGGCGGCCCATCCCGGACCGAACTCGAAAAACAAGGAGAACAGCAATGGATGCTTTGCAAAGCCCGACTTCGCAAACCCGTGAGATCCTCGCCAATCCTTTCGTCAGCGTGCCGGTGGTCTTCTCGGTGAAGAAGACCGGCTCCGGCCTGCACCTGTATCACACCTTCCTCGACTCCACCAACGCCAGCGCCGACGATGAGCGCGTGGCCGGCAGCATCGTGGTCGATCCGGACGTGGTGGGCGCCAGCGCCCAGGTCCTGGCCTGTCCCGGCCAGGTTGGCACCACCGATTCCCAGCGCCTGCTGATCAAGACCCTCGGCCCGCAGGCCCCGAGCCAGCGCAAGACCCTGGACTTCTACCCGATCTTCCAGGGCGGCCGCCTGTCGACGTTGGAAGACGGCAGCAACCTGATGCTGAAAATCTCGGACGGCCTGATTCCGCCGGGCGTGGACGCCAACAGCGTCAAGGGCGCCGCCGACATCCCGCCGATCCCGCTGATCGTCAGCCCGGATTCGGCTGCCATCGGCTACATCCCGCCGGAGACGCTGGCCAAAATGAATGCCGTCGGCATCGACTGGGGCGGGCTGCTGAACGTGGCCAAGACCGTGCTTCCGGTGGTGGCCAAGGCCGGCTACCAGGTGTACCAGCAGCTGTCCTCCAACCCGGCCGAAGAGCATGCGCGCCGCCGCGGTGCTGATGCGCCGATGTTCTTCGGTACCCTGCTGTCGGTGGCCCAGCTGGCCGTGCCGATCGCCGGCAAGCTGATTTCGGCCCTGTCGGGGAAATAACGCTGACCCGCTTCTTTGGCAACTGGCGCGCGGTGGGGGCGTGGTGGCCATCGGGGCGGCGTATGTGGCGGGGTCGTGGCTCATGATCCTGCAGCGGCGGCAGTGACGCTGTGTCCTCAACCCGGCCTGGCCTTGCGTGTGCGGGGCGGGCTGGGGACAGGTCTTTTCATGTGCGCTGGTTCGAGGCGGCAAAGTGCCGCGTCGCGCCAGCGCAGTGGTACGCGCTGGCCCGGCGCGGCAGCGTGCCGCTTCGTGCTGGCGTCGTTGTGCGCGCTCGCGCCGCATGGCCGGGCACCTGCGCGCGCGGCGTGGGGCTACTGCGTCAAATGTGGGATGTCGTGGCTTGCGCTGAGGGGCGAGCGGCAAGCGCCATCGGCGCGATTGGCGACGTGGCTCTGCAGGACCCGGTCGTGCGCAGTGGAGCGCGCGGCGAGGCGGCGCTCGATGGTCTTGCGGTTCACGCCCAGCAGGCGGGCGGCCTCGGATTTGTTGCCGGCGCAGCGCCGCAGCGCATGCTCCACCAGTAGCCGTTCAGTGGCAGCCAGCTTGTCGGCGCCTTCCAGCAGCAATAGAGCTTCGGCCAGGCTGTCCGCGGTCGTGCTGGTGGCCGCCACCGGCGCCTGCCATGGGGCGGGCGCATGTGGCAGATAGTCGCGCAAGGTGGCCGCGTCGAACAGCACCTCGTCGCTCAGCACCGCGATGCGGTCGATCAGGTTGCGCAGCTCGCGCACGTTGCCCGGCCAGGGCTGGCGCTCCAGCAGCGCGAGGGCATCGGGTGCGAAGCGGAGCGGGCGATCCTGGCTCGCGGCGAAGTGCTCGGCCAGCGCCGGGATGTCCGTGTGCCGCTCGGCGAGCGTCGGCAGCTGCAGTTCAAAGACGGCCAGCCGGTAGTAGAGGTCCTCGCGGAAGCGGCCTTCCTGCACCATCTCCCGCAGATTGCGGTTGGTGGCTGCGATCACCCGCCCGCCGAAGTGGCGTGTGCGCGTGCCGCCGACGGGGCGGTACTGGCGCGTCTCCAGCACCCGCAGCAATGCCGGCTGCAATGCCAGCGGCAGTTCGCCGATCTCGTCCAGGAAGAGGGTGCCGTTACCGGCCATCTCGAACACGCCCGGGCGGTCGGTCACGGCGCCGGTGTAGGCACCGCGCACGCAGCCAAACAGCTCGGCCTCGATCAGCTGCACGGGGATGGCGCCGCAGTTCAGGTCCACGAACGCCTGCTTGCCTTCGCAGCTCTGCCAGTGCAGCTGCTGCGCAATCACTTCCTTGCCGGCGCCGGAGGGGCCGCAGATCAGCACCGGCCGGCCGGTCTGGGCCAGCCGTTCGACTTGCGCCAGGAGCCTTTGGTAGGCGGGCGCGGAACCGATGGTCGGTGGTGGGCTGGGTGGAGCAGGGGAGTCATCGCGGGCCATGCATAAATTTACCGCCGCCGCAGCGCCCGAAGTGTCGCGATTTGTCGCCGCACAAAGAAATCCCTGCGCCATGCCACAGCGCCGCCAGATCGGCCGCGCCCGCCTGGAAAACGCGTGGTTTTCGCGCCACCGACCGATGGGCCCTGCCGCGCGCGGATGTCAGGGGATTACGAACCAGATGGCTTTGCAGCCGGAGGTGGCACGAGCTGCGTGGCGGCTTGAGTCTGTTGGGAGCGTGACGCGGGCTGAATCAGCTGTGGAGGCGGGGCGACGTTTCGGGCCAGCCAGAAAACTGCGGCGCAGAGTGCGACGGTGGCGCCAATGATCCGCCAGGTGGTCGCGTGGAGCTCACGGTGGAGATCTTCCTTCGTGGCGAATGTGTCGAGACGCGTCTCGATGCGCACTAGCCGGTCCCGAGCGTCCCTCGCAAACTTTTCCAGCGCTTTGACCCGGTCTTCCATGTGCCCATAATGCGGCGGGCCGCCGGCGTCGTCAAATGAACCAGAGATGGCATCCTCCGACGTACGGGGGCAGGCCCAGGTCATCAAGCGTTTTCATGGATGTCCTCGGGGTAGGTTGTTAGCTTGGCATTATTGCGGCTCGCCTGGCTCGAAATGTTGATCACTCAGTCATCCTGTACCTGCCGCGTACAGCTTGCCGCAAACGTCAATTCCGGTGTAGAATCGCGGGTTGCTTGACCTGGCGTGTGCGCCGGCAGGCAGCTCAACCGTAAGAAATCAACGCGAACCGGTCAACAAGGGTGCCCTTCGAGAGAGGGGTGACTGACTGGGTAGCACTCTTAACCCTGGAGAATCGTAATGTCCGTTACCATGCGCGAAATGCTGGAAGCCGGTGTCCACTTCGGTCACCAAACCCGTTTCTGGAACCCGAAGATGGCTCCGTTCATCTTTGGTCATCGCAACAAGATCCACATCATCAACCTCGAAAAGACGATGGCGATGTATCAGGAAGCGATGAAAGCCATCAAGCAGCTGTCGTCCAACCGCGGCACCATCCTGATGGTCGGCACCAAGCGCCAATCGCGCGACATCATCGCCGCTGAAGCCCAGCGCGCCGGTGTCCCGTTCGTCGACCAGCGCTGGCTGGGCGGCATGCTGACCAACTTCAAGACCATCAAGACCTCGATCAAGCGCCTGAAGGACATGGAAGCCCAGATCGAAGACGGTTCGGTCGAGAAGATGTCGAAGAAAGAAGCCCTGCTGTTCCGCCGCGAAATGGAAAAGCTGCAGAAGTCGATCGGCGGCATCAAGGACCTGGGCGGCGTGCCGGACGCGATCTTCGTGGTCGACGTCGGCTACCACAAGGGCGCCATCACCGAAGCCGCCAAGCTGGGCATCCCGGTCATCGGCGTGGTCGATACCAACCACTCCCCGGAAGGCGTCCAGTACGTGATCCCGGGTAACGACGACTCCTCCAAGGCCATCACCCTGTACGCCCGCGGCGTGGCAGACGCGATCCTGGAAGGCCGCGCCAACGCGACCACCGAAGTGCTGAACGCGGTGAAGTCGGGCGACGAATTCGTCGAAGTGTCCGAGCAGGCTTAATGGCTCCGGCGGCGTAGCCGCCACGGCAGCAAAAAAGGGGTGGTCAAGTCTGGCTCCCCTTTTTTTTAAACAGAATTCCAGTTTTCACAGAATTTCCCCAAGGAGAAAGCATATGGCAGCGATTACCGCAGCAATGGTTGGCGAACTGCGCGCCAAGACCGACGCCCCGATGATGGAGTGCAAAAAAGCCCTGACCGAGGCCGACGGCGACATGAACAAGGCCGAAGAGATCCTGCGCGTCAAGCTGGGCGGCAAGGCATCCAAGGCATCGGCCCGTATCACCGCCGAAGGCGTGGTGGCCGCCTACATCAGCGGCAACAAAGGCGCGCTGGTGGAAGTGAACTCGGAAACCGACTTCGTCGCCAAGAACGATGACTTCCTGGCCCTGGCCAACCTGGCCGCCAAGCTGGTCGCCGAGAACAACCCGGCCGACGTGGCTGCCCTGGCCGCCCTGCCGGCCGGCGATGGCAAGACCCTGGACGACGTGCGTACCGCCCTGGTCGGCAAGATCGGCGAGAACATGACCTTCCGCCGCTTCCAGCGCTTCGAGACCGCTGCCAAGCTGGCCTCCTACCTGCACGGCACCCGCATCGGCGTGATCGTCGAGTTCGAAGGCGACGACGCTGTCGGTAAAGACGTGGCCATGCACATTGCCGCGATGAAGCCGGTCGCCCTGTCGCACGAGCAAGTGCCGGCCGAGCTGATCGAGAAAGAGCGTTCGGTCGCCGCCGCCAAGGCCAAGGAAGACGCCGAGCAGGCAGTCGCTGCCGGCAAGGCGCCGCAGTCGGAAGAGATCGTCAACAAGCGCATCGAAGGGTCCGTCCAGAAGTACCTGAAAGAGGTATCCTTGCTGAACCAGGCATTCGTGAAGAACGACAAGCAGTCCATCGAACAGATGCTGAAGGCGTCCAACGCATCGGTGAAGAACTTCACCATGTACGTGGTCGGCGAGGGCATCGAGAAGAAGGTGGATGACTTTGCGGCGGAAGTGGCAGCGCAAATGGCTGCCTCCAAGCAAGCGTAAAGAAAGCGGGCCGCAAGGCCCGTTTTTTTAAGGGCGCGCGGCGCGTGCGCCCTGGGCGGACGCAGCCGGTTAAGCCGCCCATAATGAATTTTTGAAATACTGTCCCGTCAACGCAAGGAGCCACCCGATGACCAAACCAGCCTACAAACGCGTCCTGCTGAAACTCTCCGGCGAAGCCCTGATGGGTGACGACGCGTTCGGCATCAACCGCGCCACCATCGACCGCATGGTGGCCGACGTGGCCGAAGTGGCGGAGCTGGGTGTCGAGCTGGCAGTCGTGATCGGCGGCGGCAACATCTTCCGCGGCGTGGCCCCGGGCGCGCAGGGCATGGACCGCGCCACCGCCGACTACATGGGCATGCTGGCCACTGTGATGAACGCGCTCGCGCTGGCCGACGCCATGCGCCACGCCGGCATCACCGCCCGCGTGATGTCCGCGATCTCGATCGAGCAGGTGGTGGAACCGTACGTGCGCCCCAAGGCGCTGCAGTACCTGGAAGAGGGCAAGGTGGTGGTGTTCGCGGCCGGCACCGGCAACCCGTTCTTCACCACCGACACCGCCGCCGCACTGCGCGGCTCCGAGATCTCGGCCGAAATCGTGCTGAAGGCCACCAAGGTCGATGGCGTTTATACTGCCGATCCCAAGAAGGACCCGAGCGCCACCCGATACGACAAGATCAGCTTCGACGAGGCGATCTCCAAGCACCTGCAGGTGATGGACGCCACCGCCTTCGCGCTGTGCCGCGACCAGAAGCTGCCGATCAAGGTGTTCTCCATCGTCAAGCCTGGCGCCCTCAAGCGCGTGGTGATGGGCGAGGACGAAGGCACTCTGGTCCACGTGTGACACAAGCGGCTACAATAGCCGTTTATATAAGAACTGTAGAAACAGGAGCAATACATGTCCACCGCTGACGTGAAATCGAATGCGCAACAGCGCATGACGAAATCGATCGACACCCTGAAGGCCGACCTGTCCAAGGTCCGCACCGGCCGCGCCCACGTGGGCATCCTCGACCACGTGCAGGTCGACTACTACGGCAACCCGACCCCGATCAACCAGGTGGCCAACCTGACCCTGATCGACGCGCGCACCATCGGCGTCACCCCGTTCGAGAAGAAAATGGGCGCGGCGATCGAGAAGGCAATCCGCGAAGCCGACCTGGGCCTGAACCCGGCGACCCAGGGCGACACCATCCGCGTGCCGACCCCGGCCCTGACCGAAGAGCGCCGCAAGGAAATGGTCAAGCTGGTCAAGAGCGAAGGTGAAGACGCCAAGATCGCGATCCGCAACATCCGCCGCGACGCCAACGAGCAGCTGAAAAAGCTGGTCAAGGACAAGGCGATTTCGGAAGACGAGGAGCGCCGCGGTTCCGACGAGATCCAGAAGCTGACCGACAAGTTCATTGCGGACGTCGACAAGCTGCTGGCCGAAAAAGAAAAAGAAGTGCTGACCGTTTGAGCCGCGGTCACCCAGCATGATCTTCAAGAGTTCGACCACGGCCATCCCCGAGGTGGCCAAGGTGCCGCGCCACATTGCCATCATCATGGACGGCAATGGGCGCTGGGCCACCAAGCGCTTCCTGCCCCGCGTGGCAGGCCATGTGAAGGGCGTCGAAGCGGTGCGCGGCGTGGTCGAGGCCTGCGCTCTGCGCGGAGTCGAGTACCTGACCCTGTTCGCGTTCTCGTCCGAGAACTGGCGCCGCCCCGAGGAGGAAGTCTCGCTCCTCATGAAGCTGTTCGTCACCGCGCTCGAGCGCGAAGTGGCGAAGATGCACGCCAATAACATCCGCCTGAAGGTGGTGGGCGACCTGTCCCGCTTCGATCCGAAGCTGCAGGACATGATCGCCAACGCCATGCGCAAGACCGCCAACAACGACCGCCTGACCGTCACCGTGTGCGCCAACTATGGCGGCCGCTGGGACATCATGCAGGCCGCCGCGAAAATGGCCAAGGCGCACCCCGGCGCGGCCGAGTTCACCGAAGACCAGCTGGCCGAGCACCTGTCGATGGCGTACGCGCCGGAGCCGGACCTGTTCATCCGCACCGGCGGCGAGCAGCGCATCTCCAACTTCCTGCTGTGGCAGCTGGCGTATTCCGAGCTGTATTTCACCGACCAGTACTGGCCCGATTTCTCGGAGCAGTCGCTGGACCAGGCCATCGCCTCCTACCAGCACCGGGAACGCCGCTTCGGCCGCACCGGCGACCAGGTGGCCGGCAAAACCGAGAGCAAGGAAAGCCAGACCTGAGATGCTGAAAACCCGCGTCATCACCGCCGTTGTCCTGCTGGCCGTCCTGCTGCCGGTCCTGTTCCTGCGCGAGATGGCGCTGTTCGGTCTCGTGGTGATGCTGTTTTTCGCCGCCGCCGTCTGGGAGGCCTACCGGCTGGTGCTGCCGCAGGCCAAATACGGCAAGCTGATGCCGGTGGTGTGGGCGCTGGTGTTCGCGCTGCCCATCCTCGGCCCGGCCCTGGGCACGGCCGAGCGCTTCCACCCGATGTGGTGGTGGGCCGGCGCCGCGCTGGCCTGGCTGCTGCTGTTCCTGCCGATGCTGAAAACCGGCCTGCCGCCGCTGGACGATCCCAAGTCGCGCGGCCACGGCCTGCTGTACATGCTGTCGCTGGTCGCGGCCTTCATGGGCCTGGTGGCGCTGTACGCGCATTCCACCGTCTATCTGCTGTCGGTGCTGGTGATCGTCTGGGTGGCCGACATCGGCGCCTACTTCTCCGGCAAGGCCTTCGGCAAGCACAAGCTGGCGCCGTCCATTTCGCCTGGCAAGTCCTGGGAAGGCGCGATCGGCGGCTGCATTATGGTGATCGCGCTGGCCGTGCTGTCGGTGTTCCTGATGGACCGCGCGCCCTGGCTGGCCGACACCTTCGCCGTCCATGTCGCCGTGGTCTGGGGCTGGGGCGGCCTGATCCTCGTGCTGGTCGGCCTGGTGGCCTTCAGCATCGCCGGCGATCTCGCCGAGTCGCAACTGAAACGCCGCGCCGGACTCAAAGACAGCAGCAGCCTGCTGCCCGGCCACGGCGGGGTGCTCGACCGCATCGATGCGCTCGTGCCCGTCCTCCCGCTGGCCGCGCTGATCGACGCCGCGCTCTGAATCGTTAAGGTTTCTTTTTCATGCAACGCATCACCATCCTCGGCGCCACCGGTTCGATCGGCGTTTCCACGCTCGACGTGCTGGCGCGCCATCCGGACAAGTACAGCGTCTACGCCCTGACGGCGCATTCGCGCGTCGAGGAACTGGCCGCGCAGTGCGCGCAGTTCCGGCCGCAGCGCGCCGTGGTCAAGGATGCCGCGGGTGCCGCCCGCCTGTCCGCGCTGCTGCGCGAGCGCGGCGTGCATACTGAGGTGGAGTATGGCGAGGAGGCTCTCGTGTCCGTCGCCAGCGCACCGGAGGTGGACACGGTGATGGCCGCCATCGTCGGCGCCGCCGGCCTGGCCCCGTCGATCGCTGCCGCCCGCGCCGGCAAGAAGGTCCTGCTGGCCAACAAGGAAGCACTGGTCATGTCCGGCCAGCTGTTCATGGACGCGGTGGAGCACAACGGTGCGACCCTGCTGCCGATCGACTCCGAGCACAACGCCATCTTCCAGTGCCTGCCCGCCGACTACGCGCGCGCCCCGCGTGCCCACGGCGTGACGCGCATCCTGCTGACCGCATCCGGCGGCCCGTTCCTGAACCGCGCCGTCGAGACGCTCGGGAACGTGACGCCCGAGGAAGCCTGCAAGCACCCTAACTGGTCCATGGGCCGCAAGATCTCGGTCGATTCCGCCACCATGATGAACAAGGGGCTGGAAGTGATCGAGGCGCACTGGCTGTTCGGCGCCTCCGCCCAGCAGATCGAGGTCGTGATCCACCCGCAGTCGGTGATCCACTCGATGGTCTCGTACGACGACGGCTCCGTGCTCGCCCAGCTGGGCAACCCGGACATGCGCACTCCGATCGCCAACGCGCTGGCGTTCCCGGAACGGATCGACTCCGGCGTCGCCCAGCTCGACCTGACCCGGATCGGCACCCTGCAGTTCCACAAACCGGACTTCGCGCGCTTCCCTTGCCTGGCCCTCGCATTCGAGGCGTTGGAGGAGGGCGGCTGCGCCCCGGCGGTGCTCAATGCCGCCAACGAGGTGGCCGTCGAGGCCTTCCTGGACCGCCGCATCGGCTTCCGCGACATCGACCGCGTGATCGCCGAGGCGATGCACACCATCGACTGCGTGCCCGCTTCCAGCATGGACGCGGTGCTGGCGCAAGACGCGCAGGCGCGCGAGGCCGCGCTGCGCGTGGTCCGCTCCTTGGCACGCTGAAAGCCGGCGAGGGCATCATGAATTTTCTCCATACTGCGCTCGCTTTCCTGCTGGCGCTCGGCCCCCTGATCGTGTTCCATGAACTGGGCCACTACTGGGTGGCGCGCCTGTGCGGCGTGAAGGTGCTGCGCTTCTCGATCGGCATGGGCAAGGTGGTGTGGTCGCGCCGTGTGGGCCCGGACCAGACCGAGTGGGCCATCTCCGCGCTGCCCTTGGGCGGCTACGTCAAGATGCTCGACGCACGCGACCCGGACATCGGTCCCCTGTCGGCCGCCGAGCGCGCGCGCGAATTCAACGCGCAGAGCGTGTGGAAGCGCATCGCCATCGTGGCCGCTGGCCCGCTGGCCAACTTCCTGCTGGCGATCGCCGTGATGGCGGGCCTGTACATGCACGGCGTGGCCGAACCGGCGGCGCGCGTGCGCGTGGCTTCGGAAGATACCGTGGCCTGGTCCGCGGGCCTGCGCGGTGGGGACCTGGTCACCGCCATCAACGGCGAGAAGGTCGGCGCCTGGTCGGAGCTGCGCATGGGCCTCCTGCACGCGGTGATGGACCACAGCGAAGCACGCATCGAAGTGGACCGCCCGGCCACCGGCCAGCTGACGCTGACGGTGCCCGCGTCGGCCCTGCGCGGGCTGGATGTGGAAAGCGATGTGGCGGACAAGCTGGGCCTCGGCGTGTGGGCACCCAAGCCGGTGCTGGGCCGGGTGGAGGCGGGCGGTCCCGCCGCCAAGGCGGGCCTGCGCCGCGGCGACCGCATCGCCACCATCGACGGCAAGGCCATCGCCGACGGCATCGCCTTCGTGGAGACCGTGCGCGCCAGCCCGAACAAGCCGCTCGTCATGACCGGCGAGCGCGCGGGCCAGCCGTTCTCGGTGGTCGTGGTGCCGTCCGAGCAGGATCACAAGGGCCGCATCAACGCCGTGGTCGAGATGCAGCCGGAGAGCGTGACGGTGTCCTCGGGCCCCATCACCGCCATTGGCAAGGCCGCCGCCAAGACCTGGGACACCGTGACCCTCACGCTGCGCATGATCGGCAAGATGATCACCGGCGAAGTCTCGTGGAAGAACGTCACCGGCCCGCTCACGATTGCCGATTACGCAGGGCAGACCGCGCGCATGGGCGCCGAGGTTTTCCTGGGCTTTATCGCCTTCGTTAGTATTAGCTTAGGCGTGATGAATTTGTTACCAATCCCCGTTTTGGATGGGGGTCTTTTACTGTATTATCTCGTGGAAGTTTTGACCGGCCGCCCCTTGCCGGAGCGGATCGGCGAATTTGCGCAGCGGGCCGGAGTCGGCCTGCTGGTCACGCTGATGGCACTTGCGGTCTTCAACGACGTGATGCGGCTCTTGTAGTTTGAGCAGTTGGAACAGCCTCTGAGCCCGCCCGTCACGCCATCGCATCGAACCTTGAACAACCCAATGAAATTACACTCTGAGCGTTTCGCCCTCGTCCTCCGTCGCACCATCATCGGCGCCGCCGTCTCGGCACTCTTCGCCGGCCAAGCCCAAGCAGTCGCACCGTTCACGGTCAAGGACATCCGCGTGGAAGGCATCCAGCGTACCGAGGCCGGCACGGTGTTCTCGTACCTGCCGGTGCGGGTGGGCGAAACGTTCGACGACACCAAGGCCATCGCCGCCATGAAGGCGCTGTACGCGACCGGCTTCTTCAAGGACATCCGCCTGGAAGAAGAGAATGGCGTGCTGGTGGTGCTGGTGGAAGAGCGGCCCGCCATTTCGAGCGTGGAATTCACCGGCACCAAGGAGTTCGAGAAGGACCAGCTGACCAAGGCGCTCAAGGAAATCGGCGTCGGCGAGGCCAAGATCTTCGACAAGGCAGCCGTGGACCGCGCGGAGCAGGAGCTCAAGCGCCAGTACCTGTCGCACGGCCTGTATGGCGTCAAGATCACCACCACCATCACGCCGATCGAACGCAATCGCGTCACCGTCACCTTCAACGTGGACGAAGGCGAGATGTCGCGCATCCGCCAGATCAACATCGTCGGCAACAAGGCGTTCTCGGACAAGGAGCTGCGCGAGCTGCTGCAGCTGACCACCAGCGGCTGGTTCACCTGGTACTCCAAGGCCGACCAGTACTCCAAGACCAAGCTGACCGGCGACATCGAGGCGATCAAGTCCTGGTACCTGGATCACGGCTACCTGGAAGCGAACGTGGAGTCGACCCAGGTCGCGATCTCGCCGGACAAGAAGGACATCTACCTCACCATCAACATCACCGAAGGCGAGAAGTACACCGTCTCCGGCATCAAGCTGGAAGGCGAGACCTTCGGCCGCGAGGACGAGCTGCGGCGCCTGATCCTGCTGCGCCCGGGGATGACCTATTCCGGCGCGCTGCTGACCCAGTCGAACAAGCTGATTTCGGACCGCATGGGGACCTTCGGCTACGCCTTCGCCAACGTGAACGCGAACCCGGACATCAACCGCGAGAAGCGCACCGTGGCCTTCACCTTCATGGTGGACCCAGGCCGCCGCGCCTACGTGCGCCACATGAACATCTCGGGCAACACCACCACCCGCGATGAAGTGATCCGCCGCGAGTTCCGCCAGTTCGAGGGCTCCTGGTACGACGCCAACCGGGTCAAGGCCTCGCGCGACCGCGTGGACCGCCTGGGCTACTTCAAGGACGTCACGGTGGATACGCCGGAAGCGCCGGGCGCCTCGGACCAGGTGGACATCAACCTGAACGTGGTGGAACGCCCGACCGGTAACTTCATGATCGGCGGCGCGTTCTCGCAGGCTGAGAAGTTCACCTTCACGACCGCGATCTCGCAGGCCAACTTCGCCGGTTCCGGCAAGACGCTGGGCCTGGAGCTGAACACGAGCCGCTACAGCCGCACCATCGCGTTCTCGGAGATGAACCCGTACTTCACGGACGACGGCGTGTCGCGTTCGTTCGAGGTCTATCACCGCACCACGCGCCCGCCCTTGATCAACATCGGCTCGTACACCGTGAAGCAGAACGGCGGCCGCCTGACCTTCGGCGTGCCGTTCTCCGAGTACGACACCGTGTTCTTCGGCATCGGCGCCGAGCACACCACCATCGAGACCGACGACTCCTCGCCGCTGCGCTTCAAGCAGTGGGTGGTCGACTACGGCGGCCCGGCGAGCGGCATCGGCAAGGCCTCGACCGACTCGTTCCCGCTGACCGCCGCCTGGGCGCGCGACAGCCGCGACTCGGCCGTCACGCCGTCGATCGGCCGCTACCAGCGCGCCAATTTCGAGATCGACCTGTTCGGCAATTCCAAGTACTACCGCGCCGTGTACGAGCACCAGTGGTACCGTCCGCTCACGCGCTGGATGACGCTCGCGCTCAAGGGCGAGGCGGACTTCGGCCATGGCCTGCGCGGCAATCGCTACCCGATCTTCAAGAACTTCTACGCCGGCGGCATCGGCTCGGTGCGCGGCTACGAGTCCTCTTCGCTGGGCGTGGTGGATCCGAATTCCTACGGCGATGCGTTGGGTGGCTCGACGCGCGTGATCGGCAATGCGGAGCTGCAGTTCCCGTTCCCGGGCAGTGGCCAGGACCGCAGCCTGCGCTGGTTCCTGTTCTCGGACGCCGGCCAGGTCTACCAGGAAGGCGAGCGCATTCGCCTGAACCAGCTGCGCGCCTCGGCCGGTATCGGCATCAGCTGGATTTCTCCGGTCGGTCCGCTCAAGTTGAGTTATGCTAAGCCTTTGAACCCTCAGTTTGGCGACCGCCTGGAGCGTTTCCAGTTCCAGATGGGCACCGGCTTCTGACGGCCGGATCATGATTTTGCGGGGAATTATGTCGAAAAAAGCTGCTCTTTCTTCCCTGGCGCTGGCGGCCGGCCTGGCGCTCGGCCTGGCCGCACCCGTGCAGGCCTTTGCTGCCGATGCCCCGTCGCCGGTCTACAATGTCCGCATCGGCTACGTGAGCACCGAGCGCCTGTTCACCGATTCCAAGATGGCCAAGGCGGCCGATTCGCGCATCGAGGGCGAGTTCTCCAAGCGCCAGAAAGCCCTGCAGGAGCTGGCGTCGGACGTGAAGAAGGCATCCGACAAGCTGGAGTCCGAATCGGCCGGGCTGACCGAAGCGGAGCGCACCCGCCGCGCGCGCGAAGTACTGGAGCGCGATGCCGAATACCGCCGCAAGCTGAACCAGTTTAACGAAGACCTCATGCAGCGCAAGAACGAGGAGCGCGCCAACATCTCGCGCATCGCGTACGAGATGATCCAGCAGATCGCCGAGCAGGAGAAGCTGGACATCATCCTGCAGGAAGTGGCCTGGTATTCCCCGCGCATCGACATCACCGACAAACTGATTTCGCTGCTGGACAAGCGGACCAAGTAAGACACAGACAAAGGCTGCACCATGGGTACCAAACTGGCCGAACTGGTGGAACGCTTCGGCGGCCAGCTGTTTGGCGATCCCAATGTCGAGGTGGAGGGCATCGCGCCGTTGGCCGATGCCGGCCCTGCGCACCTGTCCTTCCTCTCCAATTCCAAATTGCGCGCGCTGGCTGCCCAGTCGCAGGCGGCAGCGCTGATTGTGTCGCCCAACGATGACGAGACGGTCGCAGCGACCTATGAGGGCGCGCGCATCGTCATCAAGAACCCGTACGCGTACTTCGCGCGCGCGGCCCAGTACTTCGAGGCGCTGACCGCCCACGTGCCGCCGCCGGGCATCCATCCGTCGGCCGTGGTGGCGCCCACCGCGCGCGTGGACGCCAGCGCGCATATCGGCCCGCACGTGACCATCGAGGACGGCGCCGCCATCGGCCCGCACGCGGTGATCGGCGCGGGCTGCTTCATCGGGCGCGAAGCGATCGTGGGCGAGGGCACCCAGTTCTTCGCCAACGTGACCTTCCATGCGCGCTGCCGCATCGGCAAGCGCGGCATCCTGCACTCGGGCGCGGTGATCGGAACCGACGGTTTCGGTTTCGCCAACGAGGGCGGCGTCTACATCAAGATCCCGCAGACCGGCCGCGTGGTGATCGGCGACGATGTCGACATCGGCGCCAACACCACCGTGGACCGCGGCGCGCTGGCCGACACCGTGATCGAAGACGGCGTCAAGCTCGATAACCAGATCCAGATCGGCCACAACTGCCGCATCGGCGCGCACACGGCGATGGCCGGCTGCGTCGGCGTGGCGGGCAGCGCCATCATCGGCAAATACTGCACCTTCGGCGGCGCTGCCATGGTGCTGGGCCACCTGACCATTGCGGACCACGTCCACATTTCCTCCGGCTCGCTGGTGTCGCGTTCCATCTCCGAGCCAGGCCAGTACACCGGCTTCTACCCGCTGGCGAAAAACGCCGAATGGGAAAAGAGCGCCGCGATCGTGCGCAACCTGCAGGCCATGCGCGAGAAAATGCGGGCACTCGAAAAACAGATCAAAGACCTCTCCGAAAAAAAATGACTACCACTGACAACAAAACTCTCGACATCACCCAGATCAAGCGCATGCTGCCGCACCGCTATCCGTTGCTGCTGGTGGACCGCGTGCTGACCTGGGAAGCCAACAAGTCGATCACCGCGATCAAGAACGTGACCGTCAACGAAGAATTCTTTAACGGCCACTTCCCGCACAAGCCGGTGATGCCGGGCGTGCTGATGATCGAGGCGCTGGCGCAGACCGCCGCGCTGCTGTCCTTCCTGACCATGAACGTGACCCCGGACGAGAACTCGGTGGTGTACTTCGTCGGCATCGACAACGCGCGCTTCAAGCGCCCGGTCGGTCCTGGCGACCAGCTCAAGATGGATGTCGAGATCCTGCGCGTCTCGCGCGGCATCTGGAAGTACAAGGGCGTGGGCACCGTGGACGGCCAGGTCGCGCTGGAAGCGGAACTGATGTGCACCATCCGCTCGACCGCCGACGCGGGCCAACCGGCGGGGCAGTAATGGCAGCGATCCATCCGACCGCCATCGTCGATCCGAAAGCGGAGCTGGATGCGTCGGTCGAAGTCGGGCCGTATTCGGTCATCGGGCCGCATGTGGTCATTGGCGCAGGTACCAAAGTCGGGCCGCACGTGGTCATCGAAGGCCACACGACCATTGGCCGCGACAACCACTTCTTCCAGTTCTCGTCCATCGGCGCCCAGCCGCAGGACAAGAAGTGGGCGGGTGAGCCGACCCGCCTGGAGATCGGCGACCGCAACACCATCCGCGAGTTCTGTACCTTCAACACTGGTACGGTGCAGGACAAGGGCGTCACGCGCCTGGGCAACGACAACTGGATCTCGGCCTATGTGCACCTGGCGCACGACTGCCAGGTCGGCAACAACACCATCTTCTCGAACAACGCGCAGCTGGCGGGGCACGTGGAAGTCGGCGACTGGGCGATCCTGTCCGGCTACGCGGGTGTGCACCAGTTCTGCAAGATCGGCGCGCACGCCTTCGTGGGCATGACCACCTCGCTGACCCAGGACGTGCCGCCGTTCGTGCTGGTCTCGGGCAACCCGTGTTCGGCGCATGGTGTGAATATCGAAGGCTTGAAGCGCCGCGGCTACACGCGCGCGCAGATCGACGCTGTGCGCGCGGCCTACAAGACCATCTACCGCCAGGGCCTGACCCTGGAGGAAGCCAAGGCCGCGCTGCTGGCGCAGGAAGGCCAGCTGACGGAGGGCGCCGAGCAGGTGCGCCAGATGCGCGAATTCCTCGACAGCGCGACTCGTGGCATCGTCCGATAGTCCATCCGCCGCGGGCCTCGGCGCGCAGCCGACTGGTCGGGGTGCAGCGGTATCAGTTCGGCAAGCGGATGGCC
>NZ_SPVF01000090.1 GCF_004614185.1 Zemynaea arenosa
CCGCCGAGGCGGCCGCGCGCGCGGAGAGCCAGCGCCGCGCCGAGGAGTCCCAGCGCCGGGCCGCGGAAGCCAGCCAGCGCCAGCAGAAGGAGCAGGCCGACCGCAACCACCTGTCAGCGCTGCGCACGCGGATCCAGATGGGAGTCAAGGCGTGCGGCCGCGACGATGTGCGGGTCGGCGGGGTCCTGCCGCGCGGGAGCGAAGACGAGGCCGGGAAGATCGCCGTGCATTTCACCGTCTACTGCCCGGGCAACATCGGCGTCAAAGGCACGAATTTCTATTTCCAGGGCGACGGCTATTCCTGCGTGGGTTCGGACATGGTGCAGGTCACCATCCCGTGCGAGGCCAAGCAGGCGCGGGTAATACTGGACAGCGTGACGCGGCCGAATTGAAGCGCGGGCGTTTCCGGCCTACGGCGCGCGCCCGCGCGCCGGTCGCTGGAAGCACAACGCCAGCGGATCAAGGCTTCGCGCTCGCGTCGCTGATGCTGACGAGCTTCCACGCGTTCCCGGCTTTGTACCAAACTGTGCGGCGGGAAGTCGGCGCCGAAAAAACAAAAGCCCACGTCCTGACGGAGTGGGCCTTGAAAGACAAGTACTGCTTGTTCTTGGTGTTCTGGTGCCGCTGACCGGAATGCAACTTCGGGGCGTCACTGCTGTGTTCAATATCTTATACCCGCAGAGGTACCCGATTCTTGCAAATTGGAATCAGTGCGATTCCGGAACTCTTCTGTAGACCCCGCCAACTCGTCTTTTGCGCTTGCTCCGAGTGTTGCCTGATGTGCGTCAAACCTTTGAGCTAGCTCAATAGTGCGCCGCTCGTCGATCTCATCATTAGACGGTCTCAACACTTCCTCATGGAGACCAGAATGGCGATCGACGTGTACCTTCAAATCGATGGCATCAAAGGTGAATCGACGGACCACGCACATCAAGGCTGGATCGAGTGTACTTCAGCCCAGTGGGGCGTGTCGCAGCCGAAGAGCGCGACCAGCTCGACGGCTGGTGGTCATACCGCAGAGCGCTGTGATATCCGAAGCATCTCGATCACGAAGATGGCCGACCTTGCGTCACCGATACTGATGCAGAATTGTGCCGCGGGCCGCACGATTCCAAAGGCGCGGCTGGAGTTCTTACGCGCAGATGGCCAAGGTGAGCGGATCAGGTATTACGAAGTCGAGCTCGAAAACGTACTCATTGGCAGCGTCAACCAATCTGTACATGAAGGCGACGTTCTGCATGATTCGGTGGGCCTCAAGTTCTCGAAGGTGCGGTGGAAGTACACGCAGCAGAAGGTCGGCGGCGGCTCAGGTGGGAACACCTCTGGGGGTTGGGATTTGGCGAGCAACCGGATCGCCTGAGGATTGATCATGTCTGTCCCGATCCAACCGAAAGATGGGAGAGGCCTCTTCATGCTCCCGCAGGCACCCGAAGATTCGGGCTACTACGTCTATGGAACGCCTGGCTCAGGTGCCGCTCAATACGCTCACCCAAGACTGCTTACTCTGCTACTCAAGGTTGAACGGGAATGGCAAGCAGTCGATACTCGGAAGTTCGGGATCGGCAACATCAGCGTTGCCAATGGCCTGCCCTTCGGCCACGACTCGCACAAGTCGGGACTGGAAGTCGACGTCCGTCCCTTACGAAAGGATGGCGCTCGCGCCCCCGTCAGCTATACCGAGTCCGAATACGACCGTGACGCCACCGCGACCCTGATCGCCATCTTTCGTACACATGCGCCGGGCTCGACCACTATCTTCTTCAATGACCTGAAAATCCCAGGAGTGAAGCCGCGTGAGAAGCATGACAATCATTTCCATTTTCAGTTCAACTGATAGGAGCTCAGGATGTTCCCATCGCTGTTCCTCCTTTCCCTCCACTCCGGCTCATCAGCCTCAATGGCGGACTCTCCGATTCCACCAGAAGGCCACCGCGCAATCCTTGCCGTGCGGGCAGCGGCTAAGGGAAAGGACTTCGTCGAACTGAAAAGATGGATGGTCAGCGATTTCCTGTGGAGCTTCGGCGGCGATGGCGATGCTGACCAAGCCATCGCAGCGTGGAAACGCGATCCCGAGGCAATGCGTGAGCTTTACCGTGTGACGGGTCAAAAATGTGCCTTCATAAGAGACACGCGCACAATCCAATGCCCACCGAACGCCGGGTACCACTACAGAGCCGGATTCAAGTACACATCTGATGGCTGGAGAATGACCTACTTTGTCGCCGGCGATTGATGAGCGTGCGCGTTTTCCTCGCACAAAAGAGAACGAAAGCGGAGCGGATCGCCGGCTAACGACTTATCGGGTAAGTTCGCACAGTCGGTCGTCAAGGTTCTGCCACATCCATCTGATGAGCGGCAACGAGCAGCCTATATTTCTCGTGTTGTGCAGAGGTGATGTTTTCAGGGACCCGACAGCCCTGGTACTTGAATAAGTGTTCGCCAATACGCTGAACGAATCGCCCGATTGCGATAACGAACAATTCGGCATATGTAGCGCCATGTGGCGTCCGTTGATACATGAGGCGCAACTCTGCGGATGCCGATGAGTCCACATGCGCGCCGCCCCCTTTATCTGCCACTTCCCGAATAACCCGGCGGATAGAGAGTCTTACTGGATCAAACGACAGGCGTTGCTCCCCCCACTCTTGAATTGGTAGCATTCGTTCCTTATCAACAAGTACGTCAGCAATAACTAAACCATTTTCATATGCAGAAATCTCAAATGGCATCTGAGCTATACGATTTATCGCAGCTTCAGTTTTGTCTAGGTGAACCTCGCCACTTTTCTCAGCTGACCATTCTATTTGTGCGATCGCAGAGACTTTAAGATTTGGGTATGCTCGACGGATAAGGGAGTTGTCAGCCATACGTTGTGTATCACATAGCAACAAACGAAGTTGCCCAGCTAACGGTCGATACATATGTAAATCGCCTCTGTAAATGCAAGCCAGGCAGGTATCAACGACGGCGAAGGATTCGCCGAGCTGCTGCTTAAGATATTCATTCATAAGGGCTTAGAGGCTACTAGGATCTCTTTTATTATCAATCCGGCAGAAGGAGTGCGTTCAGCATATGGTTGAATCCACGCCGATAGCGGACCATTGAAATTGCTCAGTGTACGCGGCTGTTATTCAGGGGGCAACAGCGAGGTCTACTGATGCGGTGGTGATGCGTTCGCGATGAAACAACGTCGGTGTAGAAATGTCCGGTTAGTGTTTTTGGCCGCCCGGCTCGCCTGAACGAGACGGGGAGTTGAAGGCCTCGGGACACCACTCCCGTGTATGCGGAACTGCTGCACTGCTTGCCCACGCCGCATGCATGTGTGGCGCCGCTGCCGGCGGGGCCGGACAGCGGGGACCAATAACCCAGGGTCCATGGAGTGCACCTTGTGCACGAGTCGGCTCCCGAGGGAGCAAGGGGACGGCAAGCAGGTTCAGTGAGCCCGGCAAGCGCGAGGTCGAAGCTCGTCACTTACCGTCGTCACTTGCTGCAATCACCCTGCTTGCGAAGCAGGACGCTAGCGATAGCGCGTCGTCACTGGCAGCCGGGCCGCCAGTAACGACGCGCGGGATGCGCACGTGGCCACAAGGAGAAGTACGCCTCGTGCGTGCTATCGCCCGCTTCGAGCAGGGTAGATGGAAAGCAGGCTCGTGGCCTGCGGACTGGGAGCGCGGTGCGTCGTTCGCAACCGCGGTGCTGAAGTGGCAGTTGATGCTGCCTGGAGTGTCAGCCGGTTCTTGACTAGCTATCGAGAAGGCGCGTTACGAGCGCAACGCTTGGGCCGATCCCAAGAAGTGGCGGGGCGATCCCGCCGGGGTTTGCCTCGTCCATTCTGCCAGATCGGTGCATCGTGCTAACGCAGAATTCCCCCTCAAATCGAGCGGGGATTCACGCGGGAGCGGATCGAGTCTCATCAACAGCGGTGCGTTCGCCAACGACTACCGTCATGAGCAGGAGGTCTCCCATGAACACACCAATGATCGAACGACGCGCGCACCCGCGCGACGACACGCCAGCGCTCATGCGGCTGAAGGATGTCATGCGCGTGTCCGGACTGTCCCGCGCGACGCTGTACCGGCAAGTGCAAGCCGGGACGTTCCCCTCGCCAGTCAAGATTGGCGGACGAGCGTCTGCGTGGGTCAAACATGAAGTCGAAGGCTGGATCACACGACGCATGCGCGAGCGATTGCCGCGCAAGTCGACCGCTCACTAACTTCACTAGCCGGTGAGCCGGAGACGATCGAGATAGTCGGCCCAGCGCTGCATCATCTCGCGTCGCCCGGCCAGGTGTGCGGTTCGATTGTAGGCCCGTCCGTTTGGATCTCGGACAGCGTGCGCCAGCTGGTGCTCGATCCAGTCGACGCGCTCCCCTAGTATCTCGTCCAGCATCGTCCGCGCCATGGCACGGAAGCCGTGCCCCGTCATCTGGTCGTGGGCGTAGCCAATGCCGCGCAGCGCTGCGTTGATGGTGTTCTCGCTCATGCACTCGTGTGCGTTGCGCACATTCGGGAAGACCCATTTGCCGTGACCAGTGACCTTGTGCAGGTCGCGCAGGATGCGGACCGCTTGCGTCGCCAAAGGCACGACGTGATCGACCCCCATCTTCATTTTGCGCCCAGGTATGCGCCACTCCGCGGCATCCAGATCGAACTCGGACCATTCAGCAGTCCGTAGCTCCCCCGGCCTGACAAACACCAGAGGCGCAAGCTTCAGCGCCGCCACCGCCGGTGCAAAGCCCTGGTACCCGTGGATGCGTCGCATGAGGACTGCGACATCGCGCGGCTCGATCAGCGCTGCGTGGCTGACGACCTTCGGCGTGCGGAGAGCACCGTGCAGATCACGCGTAACGTCACGCTCCACCACGTCCATCGCCAAGCAGTAGCGGCAAATCTGGCCACACAGCTGTTTGATGCGGTGGGCCGATTCGAGCGCACCGCGATCTTCAAATCGCCGCGCCACCAGCAGCACATCACGTGGACGTAGCTCGCGGATCGGGATCGCGCCGATCATCGGGAAGACCTCGTGTTCGAGCCAGTTGCGCATCTTCTTCACCGTCGAAGGACGACGGTCCTGCGCCAACCGCGCGAGCCACTGCCGGCCGAAGAATTCAAACGTGTCACCCGCTGCCAGCTCGCGTTCGAGCTTCTCCTCGCGCCGGACCGCCATCGGATCCCGACCTTCGGCTAGCAGCTTGCGCGCGGCATCGCGCCGCTGCCTCGCCTGCGCCAGCGACACGTCCGGATAGACACCTAACGCAAGGACCTTCTCTTTTCCAAGGTAGCGGTAACGAAAGCGCCAGTACTTCGACGTCCCGAGCAGATGCAGGTAGAGTCCACGCCCATCGGCATGTTTTTCCCCTGCCTTGGGATCGCCCGGCCGGGCAGTCCGCACGAAGACATCTGTCAGAGCCATTGCTCACCCCGCTGCGGGTACAAGATTCGCGGCATGCCATGTGTTACGGCATTTGTACCCACATTACCGCGCGCTTTTGTGAGTTGTCGCGCGATTTCCGCAAACAAAAAAGCCCCGGTTCTCATAGGAGAAACGAGGCTTTTGAAGACTTACTGAGACTACTTGATTTTAGGCAATGGTGCCGCTGACCGGAATCGAACTGGTGACCTTCGCATTACGAATGCGCTGCTCTACCGACTGAGCTACAGCGGCTCAAAGAGCGGGTATTCTAGCAGAGTCTATTGGAACCACGCAACCAATTGAATCTGCACATATCCGGCCTGGACTAGGCCTGGTGGTAGCCCGTGACGACCTCCACCTCCTCCTTCGACCCGAGGAACACGGGCACCCGCTGATGCAGTTTTTCGGGCGCGATGTCCATGATGCGGCGCACGCCGTCGGTGGCCGCGCCGCCCGCCTGTTCGACGATGAAGGCCATCGGATTGGCCTCGTACATCAGGCGCAGCTTGCCCGGCGTGGAGGTGTCGCGCAGGTCGGCCGGGTACATGAAGATGCCGCCGCGGTTCAGGATGCGGTGCACGTCCGCCACCATCGAGGCGATCCAGCGCATGTTGAAGTCCTTGCCGCGCGGGCCGGTGGCCCCGGCCAGCAGCTCGCTCACGTAGCGCTGCACCGGCGGATGCCAGTGGCGCTGGTTGCTCATGTTGATCGCGAATTCCTTCGTGGCCGATGGGATCTTCATGTCGCGCTGCGTCAGCACCCATGACCCCATCTCGCGGTCCAGGGTGAAGCAGTTCACGCCATGGCCGGTGGTCAGCACCAGCATGGTCTGCGGGCCGTACACCGCGTAGCCCGCGGCCACCTGCTTCGAGCCGGCCTGCATGAAGTCCGCTTCGGTTGGGTCACCCATGCCCTCGGGTGCCTTCAGCACCGAGAAGATGGTGCCGATGGAGACGTTGACGTCGATGTTGGACGAACCATCGAGCGGATCGAACAGCAGCATGTACTCGCCCTTCGGATAGCGGTTCGGGATTGGATGGATCGACTCCATCTCCTCCGACGCCATCGCGGCAAGGTGGCCGCCCCACTCATTCGCCTCCAGCAGGATCTCGTTGGAGATCACGTCCAGCTTCTTCTGCACTTCGCCCTGGATGTTTTCGGTGTCCGCGGAACCGAGGATATCGCCGAGCGCGCCCTTGCCGACCGAATGCGCGATCGACTTGCAGGCGCGAGCCACCACTTCGATCAGGAGCCGCAGCTCGGCGGGGATGGTGTTGTTCAGGCGCTGCTCTTCAACGAGGTACTGCGTGAGGCTGACACGTTTCATCGGATGTCTTTCAGGAGTGTTGGAATTCTTAGTTGGCCAGGGCCTTGGTCACGACTTCGCGCACGTCGTTGGACAGCTTGCCGGAGGCGGACACCTGTTCCAGCGCGCTGCGCATGCGGTCCTGCTGCTCGGGCATGTAGCGGCGCCACCGGTCCAGCGCACGGGCCAGGCGCGCGGCCACCTGCGGATTGAGCTTGTCCAGGGCCAGCACCTGCTCGGTCCAGAAGGCGTAGCCGCTGCCGTCGGGCGCGTCGAACTGGGCCGGATTCCCGTTGCAGAAGCTGAAGAGCAAGCTGCGGGCGCGGTTCGGATTGCGGATATTGAAGGCCTTGTGCTGCATGAGCTCCCGCACCTTGTGCACGTCGGTGCGCGGTGCGCTGGCCTGCAGCGCGAACCATTTGTCGATGACCAGCGCCTCGCCTTCGAAGTCCTTGTAGAAGGTGTCCAGCGCGCGCTCCGCTTCGGACGATTCGCCATGCACCAGCGACGTCAGAGCCGAAAAGCGGTCAGTCATGTTGGTCGCCTTGTCGAACTGGCGCTCGGCCAGGTCCAGGTTGAGGAAGGCGGCGGCCAGGTAGGCCAGGCACAGATTCTTGAGACCGCGCTTACCGGCGGCAATGGCGTCCGGGCTGTATTCCCCAGGCGTCTGGTTGGCATTGATCTGCGCGATCAGATCCTTTTGCAGCTTGCGGCCGATGGCGCTGCGCATGAATTGGCGCGCCATGTGGATGGCCTGCGGATCGACGACCTCGGACTGCTCGGCGATCAGCGTTTCGGACGGCAGCAGCAGCGCCACTTCGCGGAAGGCCGCGTCGAGCGATTCGTCCAGCAGCACCTTGCGCATCGCTTCGATGAAGGTCTCGTCCAGCACCAGTGTGCCGCCTTCGCTCACCGCTTTCGTGAGCCGCAGGAGGCGCGACATGGCGAGCCGCTGCCCCGCTTCCCAGCGATTGACGGCATCGCTGTCATGGTTGAACAGGTGGATCAGCTGGTCGTCCGTGTAGGCGTAGTCCAGCACCACCGGCGCCGAAAAGTCGCGCAGCAGGGATGGCACCGGCTCTTCCAGCACGCCGTCGAACTTGAAGGTCTGGCGGGCCTTGGTCAGTTCCAGCACCATGGTGGTCGAGCCGACCGTCTTGCCGTTCACGGTCAGCGGCAGGTCGTTCCCCTTGGCGCCCAGCAGGCCCACGGCCACCGGGATGTGGAAAGGCTGCTTCTTCGGCTGGCCGGGCGTGGCGGGGCAGCTCTGCGAGAGCGTGATCTCGAAGCTCTTCTTGACCGGGTCGTAGCGCGTCTCGGCTTTCACCACCGGCGTGCCGGCCTGGCTGTACCAGCGCTCGAACTGCGCCAGGTCGCGGCCATTCGCATCGGCCATCGCGGCGCGGAAATCGTCGCAGGTCACGGCCTGCTCGTCGTGGCGCTGGAAGTACAGGTCCATGCCCTTGCGGAAGCCTTCGCGGCCCAACAGGGTCTGATACATGCGCACCACTTCCGCGCCCTTCTCGTACACGGTCACGGTGTAGAAGTTGTTGATCTCGACGAACGAGTCCGGGCGCACCGGGTGCGACATCGGGCCCGCGTCCTCGGGGAACTGGGCCTGGCGCAGGGTGCGCACCTGGTCGATGCGAGTGACGGCGCGGCCGCTGTCGGTGCCGATCATGTCTGCGCTGAACTCCTGGTCGCGGAACACCGTCAGGCCTTCCTTGAGCGACAACTGGAACCAGTCGCGGCACGTCACGCGGTTGCCGGTCCAGTTGTGGAAGTACTCGTGGCCGACCACCGCCTCGATGCCGGCGTAGTCGATGTCCGTGGCCACGCGCGGGTTGGCCAGCACGAACTTGGTGTTGAAGATGTTGAGACCCTTGTTCTCCATCGCGCCCATGTTGAAGTCACCCACGGCGACGATCATGAAGCGGTCCAGGTCCAGCTCCAGGCCCCAGCGCTCCTCGTCCCAGCGGATGGAGTTCTTCAGCGACTGCATGGCGTAGTCGGTCTTGTCGAGGTTCCCCTCTTCCACCCACACCTGCAGCAGCACGTCGCGGCCGTCGGCGAGCCTGAAAGTCTCTTCCTGGCACACCAGCCGGGCCGCGACCAGCGCAAACAGGTAGCTCGGCTTCTTGAACGGGTCTTCCCACTTGGCGTAGTGGCGGCCGTCGGGCAGCTCGCCCTCTTCCACCAGGTTGCCGTTGGAGAGCAGCACTGGGTACTTCTGCTTGTCCGCACGCAGCATCACGGTGTAGCGCGCCATCACGTCCGGACGATCCGGGAACCAGGTCATGTTGCGGAAGCCTTCGGCCTCGCACTGGGTGAAGAAATTGCCGTTCGAGACGTACAGGCCGTTGAGGGTGGTGTTCTTCTCGGGGCTGATGATGGTTTCGATCTCCAGCACCACTTCGTCCGGCGCATTCGGGATGCGCATCAGGTGGCCGTTGATTTCGTAGTCGCGCCGAGTCAGCGCGCGGCCGTTCAGGCGCAGGGCCACCAGTTCCAGCTCGCCGCCATACAGTTCTATGTGCTTCTGCTTGCTCGCCGGATTGCGCGTCATGGTCAGCCGGCTGGCGACGATGGTGCGGGCCGGGTCCAGGTCGAAGCCCAGCTCGACGGTCTCGACCAGGTAGGCGGGCGGAAGGTAGTCTTTCCGGTAAATGGTCTGCGGGATGTCGGTACGCATGGCGGTCTCGGCGGAATCGTTGCGAAGACGGCTATTTTACCAAGCCGCCTTGGCCGCACCGTTGCCGCTCGCTACCGTGTATCGCCTATGTTCACGGGGTAACAAACTGTAAAATCCATGCAGACGATTGTGCAGAATCTTAAACTGGAGACTGCCCGAGATTCCGCATAATGAAACCCACCTGGAGCGCGCCATGAAACGCCTTTTGATCGCAGCTGTCGCAGGCCTGAGCCTGCTGCTGGGCGGCTGTGCCACCACCGTCCGCAGCCACGTGACGACCTTTTCCCAGCTGCCCGCCAACCTGGCCGACAAGACCTATGTGTTCGCGGCGCCGCCGGCGCCGGATGACACACTGGAATTCCGCAGCTACCAGAATCTGGTGCGCGGCGAGCTGACCCGCCTCGGGTTCCAGGATGCCGGGGCCAGCGGAACGCCGACCATCACCGTCAACATGCGCTTCCTGACCACCGACATTCCGGTGCAGGTGGTGCAGATCAATCCGCCGCCGTACTACTACGGCTACTACGGCTGGCGCCGCCGCTTCTGGGGCCCGTTTTACGACCCATTCTGGACGGGCGGCGGGTATTACTCCAGCCACATCGAGCACCAGTTCCGGCGCGAGCTGCAGGTGTCGATGACCTCGGTGAAGGACAACCAGCGCCTGTGGGACGTCACCGTGCGCAACATGAGCCGCGAGGAGTCGACGCCCCGGATCATGCCGGCGCTGGTGCGCAGCGCCTTCGAAGACTTCCCCGGGCCGAACGGCCAGGCGCGCGTGATCGAACTGAAGCTGGACGAGAACGCGAAGTAAGCCGCTGTTCCTGCGAAAGCGTGCGGTCGGCCCCGCACGCTTTTTTTGCACTTGACGCGTCGGAATTTTCCGACGTATGATCGGCGACATGCCGAACACCGATGTTTTTACCGCCATTGCCAATCCGGTCCGGCGGCGCATCCTGGAACTGCTGCGCGAAGGTCCGCGCCCGGCCGGGTCGCTGGTCGAGGAGTTCCAGGTGAACCGCCCGGCGATCTCCGAGCATCTGCAGCTGCTGCGCCTGGCCGGGCTGGTGGTGGAGGAAGCGCAAGGCCGCCAGCGTATCTACCGTCTCAAGCCGGGCGCGCTGGATGAAGTCACGCAATGGCTGCATCCCTTCGAAACCTACTGGCAGCAGCGCTTCGCCGCCCTGCGCGCCACCCTTGACGAGGAATCCCCATGAGCACCGAACGTGGCCTGATCCAGATGACCCAATTCATCCCGCATCCGCCGGCGCGGGTGTGGACCGCGCTGACCGATCCGGCAATTCACGCCAAGTGGTGGGCGGCGGGCGACGTGCGGCCAGTGGTCGGGCACCGCTTCACGCTGGACATGGGTCAATGGGGACAGCAGCCGTGCGAAGTGCTGGCGGTGGAGCCGGAGCGGCTGCTTTCCTACGCCTTTGCGCCGGATACCCTGGACACCGTCATCACCTGGAGCCTCGTCCCCGAAGGCGACGGCACCCGACTGTCGCTGGAGCACCGCGGCTTTGACCTTGGTTCGCCGATGGGCAAAATGGCCCACGCGGGCATGGGCGCGGGCTGGCCGGGCGTGCTGGCGCGTATCGCCCCAGCGCTCGACGCGTGACGCCCGCCTTGGTCAGCGCCGCCGCACCAGCAGCAAGGCGATAAGCGTGAGCGCGGCGGCACCGAACAGATAGAGGCCAACCGATCCGATGCCGTAGTTGGTGGCGAGCCAGGTGGCGAGGTAGGGCGCGAGCGAGGCGCCCAGGATGCCACCGAAATTAAAGGTCAGCGAGGCGCCGGTGTAGCGCACCTCGGGCGGGAACAGCTCGGCGAGCATGGTGCCCAGCGGGCCGTAAGTCATGCCCATCAGGGCCAGGCCAAGGGACATGAATGCCGCCACCATCACTGCGGTTCCGGCGCCGAACATGGGGCCGAACAGGAATCCAAACAGGCCGATCGCCACCGTCACCCAGATCAGCGTTCCACGCCGGCCATGCTTGTCCGCCCACACGGCCGACAGCGGAATGGTGAGCGCGAAGAAGATCACGGAGAACAGCTGCAGCATCAGGAACTGCGGGCGCGTGAAACCCAGCTTGGTGGTGCCCCAGCTCAGCGCAAACACCGTCATCAGGTAGAACAGGACGAAAGTCGCCAGCGCCATCAAAGTGCCCAGCACCAGCACCCGGCCATGCTCGCGGAACACGGCCGCGGATGGCACGCGCACGCGCTCCTGCTGGTCCAGCACGCGCTGGAACACGGGCGTTTCGCTGATCTTCAGCCGCACATACAGACCGACGCCGACCAGCAGCGCGCTGGCGATGAAAGGAATGCGCCAGCCAAAATCGAAGAACTGCTGGTCGGTCAACGTTTCGCTGAGCAGCAGGAAGGTGCCGCCGGACAGGAAGAAGCCGATCGGCGCGCCGAGCTGCGGGAACATGCCGTACCACGCCACCTTGCCGGGCGGCGCGTTCTCGGTGGCCAGCAGCACCGCCCCGCCCCACTCCCCGCCCAGGCCCAGGCCCTGCCCGAAGCGGCACAGCGCCAGCAGCAGCGGAGCCAGTGTGCCGATGGCCGCATACCCCGGCAGCAGGCCGATGACCACCGTCGATATCCCCATCGTCAGCAGCGCAGCCACCAGCGTGGCCTTGCGGCCGATGCGGTCACCGTAATGGCCGAACACCGCCGAGCCGACCGGCCGCGCGAAGAAGGCGATGGCGAAAGTGGCAAACGACTGCAGCATCGCCGCCGTGGGGTCCGACGCGGGGAAGAACAGCTTGGGGAACACCAGCACCGCCGCGGTGGCGTAGATGTAGAAGTCAAAGAACTCGATCGTGGTCCCGATCAGGCTCGCGAACAGCACCGTGCCTGGCTTGTTGAGGTTCAGGGTGCCTGTCGTCGTTGTGCTGCCGCTGGCGTCACTGCGCTGTGCTTCCATGTGCTGCGTCCCTTTCTTGTGATTGTTGTCGCTCCTCCGGCTCAGGGCTCCCAACCGCCGCCCGGCGCCGGGGAACAATGCTACCTGATCAGCGGCCAGGACGGCATCGGAAGCGGCGAGCGCGCTGTCGGCCGCCACGGTCACGCGCGCGAGGCATTGGCGGCTTGGCGGCCTCGGTGTCGGCACGCGGGGCTTCGACGGCGCGGGACCGTTTGCCGGGCAGGTCGAACTGCGACGTAGTTGCGAAATAAAAAAAAGCCCGGCTACGTAGAGCTACGTAGCCGGGCCGTATGAGCGGGATACTGGTAGGGAGTATTACGGCAGCAGGATGGACGAGCCGGTCGTCTTACGCCCTTCCATCTCACGGTGCGCGCGCTGGATCTCGGAGAGGTGGTAGCGCTGGTTGATGTCCACCTTGACATGGCCCGCCACCACCATCTCGAACAGGTGGCCGGCGATCGCCTCCAGGTTCTCGCGCGTGTCCGCATAATTGAAGAGCGTTGGCCGCGTGATGAACAGCGAGCCGCGCGAGGCCAGCTCCTGCAGCGAGAAGGGCGGCACCGGGCCCGAAGAGCTGCCGAAGCTGACCATCATGCCGCGCGTGCGCAGGCAGTCCAGCGAGCCAATGAAGGTGTCCTTGCCGATCGAGTCATACACCACCGGCAGTTTCTGGCCCCCGGTTATCTCCAGTACGCGCTCGGTGAAGTTCTCGCGGTTGTAGTTGATGACGTGCGCGCAGCCATGCGCCTTGGCCAGCTCGCCCTTCTCGTCCGAACCCACGGTGCCGATCATGGTCACGCCGATCGCCCGCGCCCACTGGCAGGCGATCAGCCCCACGCCACCGGCGGCGGCGTGGAACAGGATCGTATCTCCGGCCTGGAGCGGGTAGGTGCGGTGGAACAGATACTCCACCGTCATCCCCTGCAGCATCATGGCGGCCGCGGTCTCGTAGGAGATCGCAGCCGGCAGCTTGACCAGGATCGCCGCGGGCACGATGCGCTCGTCCGCATAGGCACCGGTCGGGCGGCTCGCATAGGCCACGCGGTCGCCCGGCTGCACGTGCGTGACGCCCTCGCCCACCGCCACCACCTCGCCCGCGCCCTCCATGCCGATCCCCGCCGGCAGCGGCTGCGGATAGAGACCAGTGCGGAAGTACACGTCGATGAAGTTCAGGCCGATCGCGTGCTGGCGGATGCGGGCCTCGCCGGGCCCGGGGGCGCCGACGTCCACGTCGACGTACTCCATCACTTCCGGACCGCCGGTCGCGCGGATGCGGATTGCCTTTGCCATGATGATGCTCCTTGAATCCTGAGGTTACTTGCGCACGGCCTGGCGCAGCTGCGACAGCACCAGGTGCGCGGTGGCGACATTGGTCGCGCAGGCCACGTTGTGCACGTCGCAGGCGCGCACCAGTGCGTTGATGTCCGGTTCGTGCGGCTGCGGCGTCATCGGGTCGCGCAGGAAGATGACGGCATCGATGTGGCCCATCACCAGCTCCGCGCCGATCTGCAGGTCGCCGCCGAACGGGCCCGAATGCTTGCGTTCGATGGTCAGGCCGAGCTCGTTTGCCAGGCGCCCGCCGGTGGTGCCGGTGGCCATCAAGTTGCAGCCGCGCAGGAAGTCCACGTATTCTGCGGCCAGGGTAACGATGTCGTCCTTCTTCTTGTCGTGGGCGATGAGTGCGATGCGTGGTTTCATGAATTCACTTTCTCGTCAGTGACAGCATGTAGATGCCGGCCAGCACCAGGCAGGTGCCCGCGATCTGGACAGCGGTAATCGGCTCGCCCAGCAGCAGCGCGCCCAGGAATAGCGTGGAAACGGGGCCGATCATTCCGGCCTGCGAGGCGGTGGCGGCGCCGATGCGCTGCACCGCGGCCATCGTCATGAACACAGGGAGGATGGTACACAAAACCCCGTTGACGAGCGAAAGCCAGTACACCGGTGCGGGCTGGATCAGCAGGCTCGCCGGCCGCAGCAGGAAGAACTGGGCGATGCAGGCCACCGACGACACCGTCATCGCATACGACACCAGCCGCAGCGTGCCGATGCGCTGGACCATTTCTCCCGTCAGCAGTAGATACAGCGCATACGAGATCGCGGAACCCAGCACCATCAGGGAACCCGTGACGGTGCTGCCTTGTCCACCGGCCAGGTCATGCACGAACACGAGCACGATGCCGCAGTAGGACAGCAGCAGGGCCAGCCATTGCGCGCGGCTGATGTGGCGCTTCAGCCAGACCGAGGTCATCAGCAGTACGAAAGTCGGCGTGAGGAACAGGATCAGCCGTTCCAGGCCGACCGAGATGTATTGCAGCCCGAGGAAGTCCAGGAGGCTCGAGAGGTAGTAGCCGATCAGGCCGAGGAAGATCAGCTTCCAGCGGTCGTGCCAGCTCAGCGGCGCTTCGGTGCGCATCTTCCACACGGCAATGGCCGCGAAGCACGGCACGCTGAACAGCATGCGGAAGGCGATCAGCGTGATCGCGTCAATGTGGTAGCGGTACAGCAGCTTGGCGACCACGGCCTTGGTAGAAAACAGTACGGCGCCTAGTATGGCTATGGAGAGGCCGAAGATCAGATGGGAACGGTCGGAGGCGGGGGATGCGGCGGCGGCGCTGGAAGTCATGCAGGAAATTGTATGCGGAATCCTCGCGCACTGCTGACGCCGCCCAAATTTGGCGCCCGCAGCGCGCCCTATGTTAAATGCGTTTTCCTTCACCCACGAGGTGCATCATGACCACGTTTCGCATCTGGCTGCTGTCCGTGTGCTGCTCAGCATGCCTGTTTCCGGTCCCACCCGCCCGGGCCGATGGCCTGGATGGCGCGCGCGGCACCGCCATCGTAGGCATCGACGTGCGCAACCTGCGCTTGACGCGCGGCGACGGCACGCCGTTTGCCGACACGGACTTTGTGTCCGCCACGCTGTCCAGCAACGGCAACCTGTTTGCCACTGCCAACGGCAGCGACCTGTTCCGCTTCGTGTTCCCGGCCCTGGAGCCGGACAGCTTCCTGTGCGCGGGCGAGGCCTGTCCCACGCCGCCCGTCCCCATGTCGAGCGCGCCAACGCCGTCCGGTGACACAGCGTACAGCCAGATACACGTGCAGAACTGGGGCGACCTCCAGCGCCAGGACGGCGCGGCCCAGATCCTGGCGGCGTCCTCGTTCAACGACCGGTCCAGCCTGAGCACGGCCTTCGTGGACGCGACCTTCCACTTCGTGCTGCGCGAGAGTGCGGACCTGACCTGGAGCCTGGATGCCTCCGCCTTCGCCCTGGCCCAGGTGGACGCGGGTGCGTCCGCGGTGGCCAAGGCCGCCCTGATCTTCGATATCTTCCTGACCGACCTCACCACCGGCGACACGGTGCTCCTGGAAGAGCCGCCGGCACTGAACCGAAGGCTCGAGGCGCTGGCGGGCGAAGCGCTGGAATATGCCTCCGGCCCCCTGCACCTCACCGTTGCCGCGCCCCATCTGCAGGCGGGCCATGACTACCGCCTGGCGTTCAACCAGATCAGCACGGCCGAGGTGCCCGAGCCGCGCATGGCCGTCCTGCTGGCGGCCGGGCTGCTGCTCCTGGCCATCCGGCGGGGCCGCACTGGCGGCCGCCACGCCCGCCGGATCGTGCAGGCCGGCGC
>NZ_SPVF01000077.1 GCF_004614185.1 Zemynaea arenosa
ATCCGATGCCGAGTGCCGCCGACGGCGCGTGCCAGTGCGGCAGCGCGGCGCCCATGAGGGACGGCACCTGTCCGCCCACGATCACCAGCGACGAGCCGATGGTGAACCCGCTCATTACGGGGCGCGAGAAGAAGTTGGCGAGAAAGCCGAGCCGGAAGACGCCGCAGGCCAGCAGCGCGACGCCGGTGATGACTGCCAGCTGCGCGGCCAGCACGTGATACAGGCCGGTGCCCTGCGCCGCCAGCGGTGCGAGTGCGGACCCGGTCATGAGCGAGACGATGGCCATGGGGCCGATCGACTGCGCCATGCTGGTGCCGAGCAGCGCGTAGAGGATGCCGGGGACGATGCTGGCATACAGGCCCGCTACGGGCGGCAAACCCGCCACCAGGGCATAGGCCATCCCCTGCGGGATCATCATCATCGCCACCACGATACCGGCGCCAATGTCGCCGGCCAGCGACTCACGGCGGTAGGGCCGTAACCATTCGAGCATGCAGGTCAGGTCTTCGTTGAAAACCGAAGCCTACCATGCCGCGCCATCGGGAGCGAAGCTTGCGCCCTCCTTCTTTCAATAGACTCCGCCGCGGCGCGCCCGCCGCCCGGCCACGGCCAGTACGGCCAGCCCCGCGCACAGCAGCAGCCCAGCCGCCGGTTCCGGTACTGCAGCCAGCGGGGTCAGGACCATGAGGGCGCCGCCGTCCTCGTATTGCGCAAAGCCCGCAATCTGTCCCGCCTCGTTCAAGAGCATGGGCTGGAAGTCCGAGGGTCTCGCGCTGCCGTCGATCAGGTCGAGAAGTTTGTAGAGATGACCGTCGTGGGACAGTACGGCGTAGCTGATGTCTTCACCGGCCACAGGGCTGCGGCCAACCATGTCGCCGCTGTTATTGATGGCGCGAGGGTAGAAGCCAAGACTGGACAGCCCGGCGAGTTCCGTCATCTGGCCATCGTGGTACAGGAAGCCCCCCTGCCCGCCCTGCGTACCAAACCAGCCCACTACGTCGCCGTGGTCGTTCATCCCATACGCGCGGCTGGATGTCCAGCCGGGCTGGTTCAGATCCAGCACCGTGCTGCCATCGAACAGGAAAGCGTGGGTTGTGAATGGGCGGGCATAGAAGGCACCGGTGCCCGCGACCTGATTGGAGCTGTTGACTGCAATGCCCTCGTTGAAGTTTGCGCCCGGAAGATCGAATGTCGCAATCTGGCCATCCCGATACAGCATGGCCGATGCCTCTGAGGAGGTACCCACCCAGCCGGTGATCGCGCCCTGCTCGCTGATCGCCTTCGCAGAGCTTTCGCGCCAGCCGGGGGTGTTCAACGAAGTGACGGTGCCGTTCCGGTAGACATAGGCTGTGGTTCCGGCATCGCCATAATAGTCAGTGACGGAACCCACCAGCACTCCGCTGCTGTTCACGTTACCGACCTCGTTCCAACGCCACTGCGGCATCGGAATCGGTGCAGGATCGGCGCCGCGGCTCGGCCAGATGAAGCCTTGAGTGGTGTAGGCTTGTTCGCCATAGAACGAACCGGCAACAATACCGCTGTTGCTCAAGCCGATGGAGTAGGCGGATTGGTTCGGTGCAGTCCGGTACAACGCGGCCGTATAGCGCGGCGGGTCGGCAGCGTAGGCGGATGAGGCAAAGAGAGCGAGAGCGGCGGCGGTGAGATAACGAGCGGTCGTTTTCATGGCTTCTCCTTTCGGTCACAACCGTAAGGATCGCAAACACCGCCGAGTTTCCGCGCCGAATTTGCCGAGCTCGCTAGTGCTAGCTCATCGCCAGTTCCACGCAATTGCGGCCGGCGCGCTTGGCGCGGGCCAAGGCAGCGTCGACACGCAGGGTGAGCTTGTCCGGGTCTTCGTCGCCGGTCAGTTGGCCGACGCCGGCGCTGATGGTGAGCCGGTCGCAGCCCGCGAAGTCGGTACCGGCGACGGCGGCGCGGATTTTTTCGGCGACCTTGAGGCCATCAATGGCGCTGGTGTGTGGGGCGATGACGGCGAAGGTCTCGCCGCCGGTGCGCACCAGCTGGTCGGAACTGCGCAGCACTCCGCCCACCACTGCGGCCACGGTGCGCAGGGCCAGGTCGCCGACCGCGTGGCCATAGCGGTCGTTCACCTGGCGGAAGCGGTCGATGTCGAAGGCGATCAGTGCCAGTGGCGCGTGGTAGCGGCGCGCGCGGCGGGCTTCCTGCATCAGCAGTTCCTCGCCGCGGCGGCGGTTGGCGACACCGGTCAGCGCATCGGTGGTGGCGAGGCGCGTGACCTGGGCGGCCAGCTGCTCGGTGTCGCGCGCCATTTCGGCGGTGCGCAGGGCGAAGCCTGCCAGCTGCGCCAGCGCGGCCAGCGTCGCGAAATCCTCGGGGCTGAACCAGTGCTGCTGCTCGAACATCAGGCAGATCGACCCGCGCTCGGCACCGCCGGACAAGCGCACCGGGATGCCGAGGACCATGTGGATGTCCTGGGTCAGCAGGTTCATGGCCAGTTCCGGCTCGCCCGCTTTTTCCGGGGCGTCGAGCAGGCACAGTTCTCCCGACAATGCGGCGACCAGACCGGGGAAGGCGTGCCGCCATGGCGAGCGGGCCCGCTCCGCGGCGGGGCCGAGCAGGCGCTCCATATCCAGCCCGTCCTTGCCGGCCTGGCCGACCAGTTGCAAGTCGTCCGAGGCCTTCATCTCGAACAGCGCGGCATGCGCCACGCCGGGGAAGCTGGCTAGCGTGGCGCACACCCGGGCCGGCATGCGCGCGAGATCGTCGATGTCGGCGATCGCGTCCTGCATGCGGGTGCGGACGGCCAGCAGCGCGCGCAGGCTGGCCGGGGTGGCCGCGCTGCCGCCGCGCTGAAGATGTTCGGCGGCGACATCGCACATGGCCTCGTCCAGCAGCGGCGCGATGGCATAGTCCACCGGACCATACCGGTTGAGCGCCGGTATCCATGAGGCGTGCGTGAAGGGGCAGACCGCCAGCACGGCGGTATTGTGACCAGATGCGGACACAACCAATTGGCCGAGAGCGGCGAGGTCCAGACCGCGGTTATAGCCTTCCAGTTCCAGCACCAGCAGGTCTACCGATTCGCTCGCCATCAGCTCAGCTGCCTGCTCGGCACTTTCCACCACTAACAGGCGCAGGAAGCGCCCGCCGCAGCCGTGGCGGAATGCGTCCCGCCGCGCAGGCTCGGGACTGAGGAAGACGGCGACCGGCAGGGACGACGCGGCGCTGGGCGCGCTCATGAATGCTCCTGATCAATGTACTAAGGCAACTGGACAGGAGTGTGCCAGAAATTGGACAGGGTCGACGTTCGGGAATATGTGTGGAAGCGCACGGTCGCCGACGAGCCGCGGGCGAATACTTCCCAGACCTACCAAGGAGGACCGCAATGGCACAGAACGAACAGCGCGACCAGGGCGCGGCAATGCAGGGCGACACCCACAATGCACCGGGCGAAGGCACCGTCGAAGCGGCGGCCGCGCGCCAGAAGGCGATCCAGAGCCGCCAGGACGACAAGGACCAGCACCAGCAGCAGCAAGGCCAGAGCGAGCAGAAGGCCGCCCAGACCAGCGCCGTCCAGCAGCCGGTGCCGCCGATGCACCAGCCGCACATCGCCAAGCCGGGCATCGAGCAGGATATGCAGGTCAAGCCGCGCTTCATGGCCGAGCAGTACAAGGGCAGCGGCAAGCTGGAAGGCATGTCCGCCATCGTGACCGGCGGCGACTCCGGCATCGGGCGCGCGGTGGCGGTGCTGTTCGCGCGCGAAGGCGCGGACGTGGCGATCGTCTACCTCAACGAGCACGAGGACGCAGCCGAGACGGCGCGCTGCATCGAGGCCGAGGGGCGGCGCTGCATCACGCTGGCGGGCGACGTCAAGGACATGGCGTTCTGCCAGGACGCGGTCGACAAGACCGTGCAGGCGTTCGGGAAGCTGGACATCCTGGTCAACAATGCCGCATTCCAGGAGCACGCCTCGGACCTGCTGGATATCACCGAGGACCGGCTGGACGAGACCTTCCGCACCAATATCTTCGGCTACTTCCACATGGCCAAGGCCGCCCTGCCCCATCTCAAGCGCGGCTCGTCCATCATCAATACCGGTAGTGTGACCGGTCTGAAAGGCGCGAAGCAGCTGCTCGATTATTCGGCGACCAAGGGCGCGATCCACGCCTTCACCATGTCGCTGGCCGCCAACCTGCTGGACAAGGGCATCCGCGTGAACGCGGTGGCCCCGGGCCCGGTGTGGACGCCGCTGAACCCGGCCGACGGCCCCGCCGAGAAAATCGAAAGCTTCGGTTCGCAGACCACCTATGGCCGCCCGGCCCAGCCGGAGGAGTTGTCGCCGGCGTACGTGTTCCTGGCGGCGCCGGTCTGCTCCAGCTACATCACCGGCATCATCCTGCCGATCACCGGCAGCGTCGGGGAATAACACCGTTACGCTACCAAGCGCAGACAAGGAGAAGCCCATGGCACGCAGCATGTGGAAAGGCGCAATCAGTTTTGGACTCGTGCACATCCCGGTCGAGATGTACCCTGCCACGCGCGAACATTCGCTCGACCTGACGATGCTGGACAAGCGCGACTTTTCGCCCATCGGCTTCAAGCGCTACAACAAGGGCAATGAGAAGGAAGTCACCTGGGACAACATCGTCAAGGGCTATGAATATACTCCTGGGGAGTATGTGGTCCTGTCCGATGAAGACCTGCGCCGGGCCAACGTGGAGGCCACGCAGACCATCGACATCCTGGCCTTCGTGGATGGCGACCAGGTTCCGCTGATCTACTACGACCAGCCCTACTACCTCGCCCCCGGCAAGGGCGGCGACAAGGTGTATGCCCTGCTGCGCGAGACGCTGTGCCATGCGGGCAAGGTGGGCATCGCCACGGTGGTCATCCGCGTCAAGCAACACCTGTGCGCGCTGGTGTGCATGGGCGATGTGATCGTGATGAATACCCTGCGCTACCAGGACGAGATCCGCGCCACCGATGAATTGAAGATCCCGGCGCGCGGCGACAAAAAGACTGCGCTCACGGACAAGGAGCTGAAGATGGCGCTGGCCCTGGTGGAGGGCATGAGCGAGGAGTGGAAGCCGGAACAGTATCACGACACCTATCGCGAGGACGTGCTGGCCCTGATCGAGAAAAAGGTCGCCAGCGGCGACACCAAGACGCTCACCCAGCCGGAGGGCGAACGCGAACGTCCGGCCACCGGCAACGTCATCGACCTGGTGGCGCTGCTGCAGCAGTCGCTGGGCGGCGGCGGCAAGGCCGGCGGCAAGGAGAGCGCCAGCTCCAAGCGCACGGCCGCCAACGACGACGACAGCGAGGAAGACGCCGCACCAGCACCGAAACGGCGCGCGGCGGCGGCCTCCAAGTCCACCTCGCATCGCACATCGACCAAGACCACCGCCAAATCCACTGCGGCAAGCAAGACCACCAAGACGGCCGCCAAGTCCACCACGACGCGCGCCCGCAAGACCGCTTGACCGCTTGAACAATCAACCAGTTCAGGACCGGTCGCTGACCGGTCTCGGACCAACTTACCCATCCGATGGACGACCTGATCGATTTCCTTCAATGGCCCGCCATGCTTGTCACCCTGCTCGGGTGCTGGTGGCTGGCGTCCAGCCACGCGGGCAAGCGCATGCTCGGCTTCTGGTGCATGGTGGCGTCCAACGCCCTGTGGATCATCTGGGGCTGGCACGACGAGGCCTACGCCCTCATCACCCTGCAGGTCGGCCTGCTGGCCCTGAACATCCGCGGCATCGTCAAGAACGAGCACGCCGCCGCTCCCTCGGACCGCGTCCCCAGTGGCAGCTAACACCCCTCGGCGGCAGCCCGGATTTTCATCTACACTGATCCGGTCGTCGTCCCCCGGGAGCGCCTATGTCGCCGAACGTTGGTCACCAGATCGCGCTGGCGCTGGCAGGAAGTGCCGTGCTGGCAGCTGTCCACTGGCTGGCTCCGCCCGTGCAGCGGCTGCCGGAGCGGGCCCGGGCGTGGCTGGGCAGTTTCAGTGGCGGCGCCGGGCTGGCCTATGTGCTGCTGTATCTGCTGTTTCAGCTCACTGGGGCAGGCGCCCCCGCCATCCATGCCCTCCTCCCGCTCACGCCGGACGCGCGCGAGACAGTATTCCTGCTCCTGCTGGTGGCCGTCACCGCGACCTACCTGGTGCAGGCCCACTTATCGAAGACGCCCGGCCAGCGCGATGATTTTCTCGGGTACGCCCTGGTCTTCCTGGCCTATAACCTGCTGGCGGGTGCGGGCCTGGTCGAAGAAGCGGTGGGCGGCATTCTGAACCTGGCGTTCTACGTAGTGGCACTCAGCTTGCACTTGCTGGCCAATGCCCTGCTCCTGCACCACCTGGACCCCGGTTCGCATCACCGGCGCTGGCGTCTGGCGCTGGCGGCCATGCCGGTGGCCGGCTGCGCCTCCGCCGCCGCCCTGGCACCGCCCGAAGGCCTGCTGTACATCGTGCTGGCACTGATTGCCGGAAGCACGGTGATTCAGGTCGTGCGGCAGGAGCTGCCCAGTCCCGAGGCGGTGCGGCCGATGGCCTTCCTGGCGGGGGGCAGCGCTGTATTCGGCCGTCATCATGGCCACCTGGCGCCTGTAGGGCTGCGACGCTCCGACCCAGCGCCCGGCGGACAACCGCAACCCGGCCATGCCGGGCCGCGCCGCGGCCTATTTGAGCCCCATCTGCTTCATCGCCGCCGTGATGGTCTTGGCGGATTTGGCGTAGTCCGACCACGGCTCGTTGCCGCGGTCCAGGCGGGTGTGGGCGTTTTGCACGTTCCACTGGTCGCCCGCCTTGAGGGCACCCAGTTCATCCCACGACACGGGCACCGAAATGCCGAGTCCCGGCCGCACGCGTGCGGACCAGGCGGAGGCCGTGGTGGCGCCGCGCCCATTGCGCAGGTAGTCGATAAAGATCTTGCCGACCCGGTTCTTGGCCCCGCTCTTGAAGGCGAAACGGTCCGGCAGCGTACGCGCCAGGTGTTCGACGACGGACTTGGAGAAGTCCTTCACCGTGTCCCAATCGTACATCGGCTTGATCGGCACCACCACGTGCAGGCCCTTGCCGCCGCTGGTTTTCAGGAAGGACGGCAGGCCAAGCTGGTCGAGAAAGGCGTGCATCAGCTGCGCGGCGTCCTGCATGGCTTTCCACTGCACGCCCTCGCCGGGATCCAGGTCGAACACGATGCGGTTCGGCTTTTCGTAGGTTTTGCAGCTGGCGTTCTGGGTGTGGAACTCGACCACATTCCACTGGGCTGCCGACAGCACGCCCTCAGTGCCCGGGATTTCCAGCATCGGCGGGTGGCCAGGGTCGAGCGCCGCAGGAAGCTGCTTCACGCCCGGCAGCTTGCCGACTTCACTGTGCTTCTGGAAGAACAGCTCTCCGCCAACGCCACCCGGGGCGCGCACCAGCGACAGGGGCCGCGTTTTCAGGTGCTCGGTGATCAGATCCGCCACCAACGCGTAGTAGCGCACCAGTTCGAGCTTGGTGACGCCGGTCGACGGATCGACGATCCGCTCGCCGTGCGTCACCTTCAGCGACTCCGGAATGCGGCCTTGAACGGCGCCACTATCGGCGCCACCGGTTGCTGGATTCATATTCGTGCCCTCCTCCACATGGCGCGCCTGTTCGCGCCCGATCGATTTGGCCTGCTTGTCCGCGCGCAGGCCCTGGAACACAGCATGCCGCACCGACCCGTCACGCGTCCATTCGGCAAAGCTCACCTCCGCGATCAGCTTCGGCTTCACCCAATGGTGCTTGCGGCCAGGGACTGCCTTGGGCGGGAACGGGCTCTCGTCCGTCTTCAACGCACTCAGTTTCTTGTACAGGTCCCGCAGCGTGGAATCGTTGAATCCCGTGCCCACGTTGCCTGCGTACTGCAGCTGCCCGTCCTTGTCATGCACCCCGAGCAGCAGCGAGCCGATGCCGGTGCGCGAACCCTGCGGATCAGTGTAGCCTGCGATGACGAATTCCTGCCGCAGCTGGCATTTCAGCTTGATCCACTCGGGCGAGCGCCGTTCCAGATACAGCGAATCACGGCGCTTGCCAATGATGCCTTCCAGCCCGAGCTTGCAGGCAGCGGCCACCAGCTCGGTGGGATTGGTTCCAAATTCGTCCGAATAGCGCACGGCGTCGCTGGCGCGCTTGGCCAGCACCTCCTTCAGCATCGCGCGCCGTTCGTCGAGCCGCACGCTGCGCATGTCGTAGCCGTTGAGGTAAGGCGCGTCGAAGATGAAATACACGATCTGGCCGGCCTTGCGGCCATCGAAGGCCTGCTGCAGCAGGCCGAAATTCGGCTTGCCGTTTTCATCGTGGACCACGATCTCGCCGTCGTAGAAGCCGTCGGGCAGCTTGGCCTTCAGGATCGCATCGCGCAGCGGGAGCATCTTGCTGGTCCAGTCGTTGCCGTTGCGGGTGATAAGGCGCACCTCCTTGCCCTCCACGCGCGCCAGCATGCGGTAGCCATCGAACTTGATCTCGTAGATCCAGTCGTCGGGATTGGCGGGCGGACCGTCGACCAGCGTCGCCAGCTCCGGCTGGAGGGACGCAGGCAGCGCGGCTTTCACCGCGCCGTCAGGCTGCTGCCCCTTCTTGACCGCGCGCTTGACGCCCGCGATGGCGCGCGCCGGCGCTTTGCGGTCCTTCGTCTTCTTCATCGCGCCGGGCATGGGCAGGTCTTTCACGCTGTCCGGCATTTCGTCGACCAGCGAGAACTCCTCGGCCGAACGCACGTATTCATCCTTCTCTTTAATGAGCAGCCACGGTTCCTGCTTTTCGCCATGGCCCTTCATCCGCACCAGCACCCACTTGCCATGCATCTTGTGGCCGCGGATTTCGAATTTCAGATTGCCCTTGCGGTAGCCCTCGTGCGGGTCGTCGAGCGGATGCCAGGTCCCCTTGTCCCAGATGATCACCTTGCCCGCGCCGTACTGCCCTTCGGGGATCGTGCCTTCGAACGACGAATACGAAATCGGGTGGTCCTCGACATGCACCGCCATGCGCTTGTCATGCGGATCGTAGCTCGGGCCCTTGGGCACGGCCCAGCTTTTCATGGTGCCGTCGAGCTCCAGCCGGAAGTCGTAGTGCAGGCGCGACGCCCAGTGCTTCTGGATGACGAACGTCAGCTCTTCAAGCCCTTCCTGTCCGCCCTCCTCGGGCTCGGACGTGATGGAGAAATTGCGCTTGGCCTTGTATTCCTTCAGAGAATCACGTGCTGTGGGCATGGCATCACCTCGGTCAGATCGGTCCACGTTATGTCAGCACGGCAAATAGCACCGTTCGCCACCTAACAGTGAAGAATCGTGAGGACTGTAAGCGGATGTAAAAGGAGGTCAACCTATATCAAGCCGGCTGCGTTTTGGCTTCAGTAGCAACGGGCATGAGCCCACCATGAACGTCGTAACTTTTCACAAGGAAACTAAACATGAGCAAACTCATCGCCTCCCTGATCGCCGGCCTGTTCGCTGTCTCCGCTTTCGCTGCCCAGACCCCGGCCACCACCACGCCGGACACCAAGGCCGCCACCAAGGAGCAGAAGGCCATGCACAAGGCTGAAGCCAAGGAGATGAAGGCCGAAGCCAAGGAGCAGAAAGCTGACGCGAAAGCCGAAGCCAAGACCGAGAAGGCTATGGCATCGGCCCATGAAGACATGGCCAGCGCCAAGGCCGACGAGCACAAAGCCAAGGCCAAGGCTCACAAGAAGGCCGCCAAGGCCAAGGCCGAAGCCAAGGCAGACAAGGCATCCGCCGCTGCCGAGATGAAGGCCGACGCCGCCAAGTAATCTGCCTTACCGCACTGCGCCGCGCGGCCGTATGCCGTGTGCGCCAGCCGCTCCGTTGGTGGAGCGCCCTCCGACGCGCCGGTTCGCTCCCGGCGCGTTTTCTTTTCCCCGTTCCCTGCCCGCAGCGCCGCCCGTAACGTCGGTGCGACACCTTTGCCGCTGAGTACGCTGGGGACGTACCCCGGCGTGCTGGGCGGCAGAAGTGGCGCGCGGGTGGCTCAGCAGTAGGGGTGGCGTCCTGGGGAAGGTCGGTTTCGAATCGACGCTCGCGCGCGAAAAAAAGGCCGGGGCCGCGTGGTGCGGGTCCCGGCCAAGTGGCGTCAACGGGTCAGGTTATTGCCAGCTGCCGCCAAGGGAGCGGATCAGGGCGACCGTGGTGACGGCGCGGTTGCCGCGCAGCTGGACGGCGCTGCGTTCCACCGCGGCCAGGTTGCGCTGCGCGTCCAGCAGCTCCAGGTAGCTGGAGCGGCCGGCGTTGTAGAGCTTCTGCGCCAGGTCGGCCGAGCGGCGGGCCGACACCACCGCGTCGTCCACCTGCTCCGCCTGGCCGGCGAGGATGCGCAGGCCCGCCAGGTTGTCCTCGACTTCCTGGAACGCGGTCAGCACCTGCTGGCGGTACGCCGCCACCGATTCATCCAGGGCCGCTTCGCTGCGGGTGATGTTGGCGCGGTTGCGGCCACCGTCGATCAAAGGCATCGACAGCAGCGCACCGACCACCCACGCCTTGGACGCGGCCTGGAACAGCGCGCCGGTGGACGCGGTCTCCGTGCCCGCCGCGGCGCTCAGGGTCAGGGCCGGGAACAGCGCGGACCGGGCTACGCCGATGCGCGCATTGGACGCCATCACCTGCTGCTGCGCGGCGCTGATGTCCGGGCGCCGCTCCAGCAGCGTGGAAGGCAGGCCCGCCGGGACCACCGGCAGCGCATGCGCATCCGCCATCGGGTTCGACTCCTGTCCGAAAGCGGCGGGCGGACGGCCCAGCAGCACCGCCAGCGCATGCTCCAGCGAGGCACGCTGGCGCTGCACACCGATCGCCTCCGCGCGGCTGGTCGCCAGCTCGGTCTTGGCGCGCGCCAGATCGAACTCGCCGATGTCGCCCAGTTCAAAGCGGCGCTGGTTGACCTTCACGCTCTCCTCGCGCAGCCGCACCGTTTCTTCCAGCGTGCGCAGCTCCGCATCGGTCGCACGCAAGCGGAAGTAGGTCTGGGCCACGTCCGCCTGCAACGCCAGCAGCACCGAACGGTAGGTCGCTTCCGACGCTGCCGCATCCAGCCGCGCCGCGCTCACGCTGGCACCCACGCGGCCGAACAGGTCGACCTCGTAGCTGGCCGTGAGCTTGGCCTGGTACAGATTCCCCGGCGCCACCGGCGTCCCTTGCGGGAGTCCGAGCGACACATCCGACGCGCGCGCCCGCTGGGCGCCGATGCCGCCGCCCACCTGCGGCATGCGGTCCGCCTCCGCGATCCCGGCCAGCGCCCTCGCCTGCCGCACGCGTGCGGCGGCGCTGGCGAGGTTCTGATTGGCGGCGGTGGCCTGCGTGACCAGCGCGGAGAGCGCCGGGTCATGGAAGGCCAGCCACCATTCGCCGCGCGGCTGCGCTTCGGATGGCGTGGCCAGCTTCCACTGGCCGTTGCCGATCGCCGCTTCCTTGAACCCTGTCGGCACCTCCACCTTGGGCGTGTCCATGGTCGGCACCGAGGAGCAGGCCGCCAGCACCGCCGCAGCCAGCGGCGCCAGGACAAAGGTCTTCACATTCAGTTTGAAACTCATTTCGCAACTCCTTCCACTGCCACCGGACGATGCGCCGCGCGGCGGCTGTCGATCGCCCGGGCAAAGGTCCGCAGCAGGACATAGAACACCGGCGTGAGGAACAGGCCGAAGAAGGTCACGCCCAGCATGCCGCCGAACACCGCGACACCCATCGCGTGGCGCATCTCCGCACCGGCGCCGGACGAGAACACCAGCGGCACCACACCCATGATGAACGCGATGGAGGTCATCAGGATCGGGCGCAGACGCAGGCGGCAGGCTTCCAGCGCGGCCTGCACCACGGTGCGGCCGTGCTCTTCCAGCTCCCGTGCAAACTCCACGATCAGGATCGCGTTCTTCGACGCCAATCCCACGAGCACGAACAGCGCGATCTGCGTGAAAATGTTGTTGTCGCCGTGGGTCAGCTTGACGCCCACCAGCGCGCACAGGATCGACATCGGCACGATCAGGATCACCGCCAGCGGAAGGGTCCAGCTCTCGTACTGCGCGGCCAGCACCAGGAACACCAGCAGCACGCACAGGGGGAACACAAACAGCATCGTGTTACCGGACAGGATCTCCTGGTAAGTCAGCTCGGTCCATTCGAAGCTCACGCCCTTCGGCAGGGTCTCGGCCGCGATCTGCTCCATGGCTGCCCGTGCGGTGCCCGAGGACACGCCCGGTGCCGGGCCGCCGTTGATGTCGGCGGAGACGTAGGCGTTGTAGCGCTGCACGCGGTCCGGCCCATAGCTGTCCTTCACGCGCATCAGCGACGACAGCGGAATCATCTCGCCCTTGTCGTTGCGGACTTTCAGCTGGCTGATGTCCTCCGCGTGGGAGCGGAACAGCGCATCGGCCTGCACGCGCACCTGGTAGGTGCGGCCAAACTGGTTGAAGTCATTCACGTACAGCGAACCGAGATTGATTTGCAAGGTCTGATAGATGGTCTGCAGCGGCACGCCGAGCTGCTTGGCCTTGGCGCGGTCCACGTCCGCGAACAGCTGCGGCACGTTGATCTGGTAGCTGGAGAACACACCCGCCAGGCGCGGATCCTGCCAGGCCTTCATCTGGAACTGCTTCACCGCTTCATACAGCTTGTCGAAACCGACGTTGCCCCGGTCCTCGATCATCATCTTGAAGCCACCGATCTGGCCCAGGCCATTCACGGGCGGCGGCGGGAACACCATGATGAAGGCGTCCTGGATCGCGCCCAGGCGCTTGTTGACCTCCGCCGCAATCGCCTCGCCGCTCAGGCCCTTGCGCTCGTCGAAAGGCTTGAGGGTGACGAACACGATGCCGGCATTCGGCGCGTTGGTGAAGCCGTTGATCGACAGGCCCGGGAAGGCCACCGACGACTGCACACCCGGCACGCCCTTGGCGATCTCGGACATCTTGCGGATCACGGTGTCGGTGCGGTCCAGCGAGGCGGCATCCGGCAGCTGGGCAAAGCCGACCAGGTACTGCTTGTCCTGTCCCGGCACGAAGCCGCTCGGCACCGCCTTGAACATGAAGACCGCGGCCAGCGCCAGGATCGCATACACGCCCAGAGCTGCGCTCTTGCGCTTGAGGACACCTTGCACGCCGTTCTCATACTTGTGCGAGGCGCGGCCGAACACGCGGTTGAACCAGCCGAAGAACGGGCCGAAGACCGCATCCATGGCGCGCGTCAGGCGGTCCTTCGGCGCATCGTGGTGGCGCAGCAGCGTGGCGGCCAGCGCCGGCGACAGCGTCAGCGACGAGAAGGCCGAGATCACGGTGGACATCGCGATGGTCAACGCGAACTGGCGGTAGAACTGGCCGGTCAGGCCCGACACGAAGGCGATCGGCACGAACACGGCGCACAGCACCAGGGCGATCGCGATGATCGGGCCCGAGACTTCCTTCATCGCCTGCACGGTGGCGTCGCGTGGACTCAGGCCGTTGGCGATATTGCGCTCCACGTTTTCCACCACCACGATGGCGTCGTCCACCACGATACCGATGGCGAGAACAAGCCCGAACAGCGACAGGGTGTTGATCGAAAAGCCGAACATCAGCATCACCGCAAACGTACCGATGATGGACACCGGAACCGCCAGCAGCGGGATGATGGAGGCGCGCCAGGTCTGCAGGAACACGATCACCACGATCACCACCAGGGCCACGGCCTCCAGCAGGGTGTGGATCACGGCCTTGATCGACTCGCGCACGAACTGGGTCGGGTCATACACCACGTCATACGACACGTCTTCCGGGAAGTCCTTCTTCAGCTCTTCCATTTTGGCGCGCACGTTGGAGGAGAGCTGCAGTGCGTTCGAGCCCGGGGCCTCGAAGATGCCGATGGCCGCCGCCGACTTGTTGTTCAGCAGCGAACGCAGGGCATAGGAGTTGGAACCGAGCTCGATGCGCGCCACGTCCCGCAGGCGCGTGAGGGCGCCATCGCCGTTGGTGCGCACGATGATGTCGCCGAATTCCTCGATGGTGTTGAGACGGCCCTGGGTATTCACGGTCAGCTGGAACTCGGAGTTCTTCGACGGCGCCTGGCCGATCACACCGGCCGCCACCTGCACGTTCTGCTCGCGGATCGCGCCGACCACGTCGCTGGCGGTGAGGCCGCGCGCCGCGATCTTCTGCGGGTCGAGCCACACGCGCATCGCGTAGTCGCCGGCGCCGAACAGCTGCACGTCGCCCATGCCGGGGATGCGCGCCAGCTGGTCCTTGATGTTCAGGACCGCGTAGTTGCGCAGGTAGACGTCGTCATAGCGGCCCTTGGGCGAGACCAGGTGCACCACCATGGTCAGGTTGGGGGAGGCCTTCACGGCCGTCACGCCGATCTGGCGCACCTCTTCCGGCAGGCGTGGGAGCGCGCGCTGGATGCGGTTCTGGATCTGCGATTCGGCCTGTTCGACATCGGTACCGACCTTGAACGTCACCGTCAGCATCAGCGCGCCGTCGGAGGTGTTCTGGGAGGTCATGTACAGCATGTTCTCGGTGCCGTTGATCTGCTCCTCGAGCGGCGCAGCCACGGTTTCCGCGATCACCTTCGGGTTGGCGCCGGGGTACTGGGCGCGCACCACCACCGAGGGCGGCACCACGTCCGGGTACTCCGAGACCGGCAGCTCGAAGATCGCGATCAGCCCCGCCACGAAGACGAGGATCGACAGCACGGCCGCAAAGATCGGCCGGTCGATGAAGAAGCGGGAGATGTTCATGTCTTATTGGTCCTTCGAGGTCGTATCAATCGCAGCCACCGTCTGCGCCTTGCCGTTGCCGGTGACGGCAGCGATCATCGGCACCGTCTGCGCGGTGACCGGGGCACCCGGCTGCACACGCTGCAGGCCGTTGACGACGATGCGCTCGCCCGGCTTCAGGCCATCGCGCACCACGCGCAGGCCGTCCACGGTCGGGCCCAGCACCACCGGGCGGTATTCAGCCTTGTTGTCCTTGCCGATGACGAAGACAAATTTGCGGTCCTGGTCCGTGCCCACCGCCCGGTCGGTAATCAATAACGCCCGAGTCTCGGTTGCGGTATTACCGCCAAGTTGGACGCGTGCGAACAGGCCTGGTACCAGTGCCTTGTCGGTATTGTTCAGGATTGCGCGCATGCGCACCGACCCGGTGGAGGCATCCAGCCGGTTGTCGACGAATTCCAGCTTGCCCTCGTGCGGGAAGCCCGCTTCGTTGGCCAGGCCCACCTTCACGCTCACCGGCTGGCCCTTGCGGGTCGCCTCGCCGATGCGCAGCAGGGTCGCTTCGTCGCCATCGAAGCTGGCGTAGATCGGGTTGGACGAGACCACCGAGGTCAGGACCACGCTGCCATCCACCAGGTTGCCGTTGGTGACTTCGGCCTTGGACACGCGGCCCGAAATCGGCGCGGTGACGCGGGTGTAGGAGAGATTCAGGCGCGCCGCTTCGTGGGCGGCCTGCGCGGCGCGTACGTTGGCGTCCAGCTCTTTCAGAGACGAAGCCTTCTCGTCGAATTCGCGCTGGGCGATGGCCTTGTCGGCCAGCAGGCGCTCGGAGCGGGCCAGTTCCAGCTTGGCCAGGTCCGCCTTGGCGCGGGCGGAGTTCAGCGACGCTTCGGTGCGCGCAGCTTCCGCCTCGTACGGACGCGGGTCGATCACGAAGAGCACATCGCCCTTTTTCACTTCCGAACCTGGCTGGAAGTTGGTCTGGGTGATGAAGCCGGAAACGCGGGCGCGGATCTCGACCCGGTCCACCGCTTCCAGGCGGCCAGAGAATTCCTGGGTCTCGTTGACGGACTTCTCGACGACCTGCGCGGCTGTGATGGGCGGCCCGCCGGCCGGTGCTCCAGCCGCGGGCGCGCTGTTGGCCTGGCCGCAGCCGGACAGCAC
>NZ_SPVF01000056.1 GCF_004614185.1 Zemynaea arenosa
CCCCGCCCCTGGCCCCGCTGGACCTGGCCGCGCTCGCGCGCTCCGTGGTCGCCGAGCTGGCGCCGGAGGCCGTGGCGCGTGATCAGGCCCTCGAATGGGAGGACCACCGCAGTGGCGCGGCCGCCGGGTCCCGCTGCCTGGTGCCGGGCGACGAAACCCTGCTGCGGGTCCTGCTGCGCAACCTGCTGGAGAACGCGATCCGCTACGCCGGTCCCGACGCCCGGATCGTCATCTCGCTCGCAGGCGACGCCGTCCATTTTGTGCTGGCCGTCGCCGACAGCGGCCCGGGCCTCCCGGACGATCAGCGCGCGCGCCTCGGGGAACGCTTCCACCGGCCCGACGTGACCGCCGCCAGTGGCAGTGGACTGGGCTGGTCGATCTGCCTGCGCATCTGCGCCGTGCATGGCTTTGCACTGGACAGCGGCCGGGCGCCCGGCTTGGGCGGACTGCGGGTCACTGTGAACGGCCCGTGCGCGGTTTAATCAGGATGCTACGGCGGCCAGCATCCGGCTGAACTCCGCGTCCGGTACCGGGCGTCCGAAGTAGTAGCCCTGAAAGGCTGCGCAGCCATGTGCCATCAGCAGGTCGCGCTGCGCGCTGGTTTCCACGCCCTCGGCAATTACGTGCAATCCGAGCGTGTGCGCCAGCGTGATGATGGTGCGTGCGATCGAGGCGTCGTTGGCGTCGGACAGGATGTCGCGGACGAAGGACTGGTCGATCTTCAGCTGGTCCAGCGGCAGGCGTTTGAGGTACGAGAGCGATGAATAGCCGGTCCCGAAATCGTCGATCGCGAAGCTGATGCCAGCGACACGCAGCGCCATCATGCGCGCCACCGTGCCTTCCAGGTCGTCCGCAAACACGCTCTCGGTGATCTCGAGTTTCAGCTTGCGCGGATCGGCCCCGCTGCGGCGCAGCACTTGCAGCACCGATTCAGCAAAGTCCACCCGCCGGAACTGGTGCATGGAGACGTTCACCGCCAGGCACAGATGCCTCATCGCGGGCACGCGCTCCCACGCCAGCAGCGCGTTGCAGGCCATCTCGAGCACGCGCTGGCCCAGCTCATTCATCAGCCCCGTTTCCTCGGCCAGCGGAATGAACTCTCCCGGCGGCACGTAGCCCAGCACCGGATGGCGCCAGCGCAGCAACGCTTCGGCGCCGTAGATCCGCCCCGCCGCGTCCACCTGCGGCTGAAAATGCAGCGCCAGCCCGCCATCGCGCAGCGCATGCCGCAGATCGCCCTGCAGCTCCGAACGGCGCAGTAGTTCCACCTGCATCTGCGGGTCGAAGAAGCGCAGGCCGTTGCGCCCCTCGCCCTTGGCTCGGTACATCGACAAGTCGGCCTCGCGCAGCAGCGCTTCAGCCCCCGCCGACTGCGCGCCAAACAAGGCGATGCCGATGCTGGCGGTGCTCACGTGCTCACAGCCCGCAAATTCATAGGGCTGGCCCAATGCCTCCACCAGCTTCTGGCCCACCTGGCGCGCCGTGGCCGCGGCCTGGCCCTGGTCCGTGCCCAGGTCCTCCAGCAGCACCGCGAATTCATCGCCGCCGATGCGTGCCACCGTATCGCTGGCGCGCACGCAGGTCTGCAGGCGCTCAGCAGCACGGCCCAGCAGCACATCGCCCATCTGGTGGCCCAGCGTGTCGTTGATGGTCTTGAAGTTATCGAGGTCGATCAGCAGGGCCGCGCCCCACTGGCCGGTGCGCTGGCTGGACACCAGCGCGTGCTGCAGCCGGTCGCCGAGCAGGCGGCGGTTGGGCAGGTGGGTCAGCTGGTCGTGGAAGGCCAGGTAGTGGATCTCACCCTCGGCCTGCTTGCGCGCGCCGATGTCGCTGAAGGCCGCGAGCACCGTTCCCGCCAGTTCGCCATCGTCCGGCACCAGTGACAGGCGGGCCTCCATCTGGATCAGGTGGCCACCCCGCGCGTAGACCCGGCATTCGGTGGCCGCCTCGCCATGCACGCGCACGCGTGCCAGGGCCTCGTCCAGATGCGAGCCCTCCTCGAGCAGCAGCGTGGCGCCGGGTTGTCCCAGGGCCTCGGCACGGGTCCAGCCGAACAGGCGCTGGGCGGCCCGGTTCCAGAACGTGACGATGCCGTGCGCGTCCAGCGTGAGAATCGCGTCCTGCGTGTGGTCGAGCAGCGAAGCCTGGGCGCGGAAGCGCTGCTCGCTGCTGCGCAGGCGCGTGGTGGCGTTATGGCGCCCGATGGCAACGCTGGCCAGGCGGCAGCACCAGCGATGCAGCTCGCCCTGCTCCACCGGCGGCCGCCGGGCCTCCACCGAATGCAGCACCAGGGCGCCCAGCAGGCGGTCATCGGCCAGGACGGGCAGGGCCCACCAGCTGTGCAGGCCATGCGCCTGGGCGGCCGCGCGCACGCCCGCCCACGCCGGGTCCTTTGCGATGTCGCGCGCCTGCGCGGCCTGGGACAGCCGGCGACCCTGGACACCGTCCAGTAGCACCGGCTGGGCCGCGTAGGCGAAGGTGTCGGCCAGGCTGGGCGACGCCCCGTGGCGCAGGCGGCCGGTCTCCGGTTCCATCAGCATGATGGTGCACACGAACTGCGGCTCGTAGGCTTCCACCACCCGCGCGATCTCGTGCAGCGTGCGCTCCAGCGGCACGTCGCGCGCGATCTGTTCCATGATGTCCGCGCTCTCGCTGCGGAATTGCTGCAGGCGCCGCAGCTCGGTGCGGCCGCTGGCATCCACGGGTGCCGCGCCAGGCGGGCCGCTGCGGTCCACGATCACCGCCCCGAACAGCCGCTCGCCTCCGCTGGCGCCGAGGTCGAGCGCCTTCAGCTCCACTGGCAGCAGGGCGCCGTTGCGGTGGCGCAGGGCCATCTGGCGAACCTGACCAACGAGCTTCGAGTTGTCCAGTCCCGCCAGGTACTTGCGCAAGTAGCTGTCGTGGTGGCGCGCCACTGGCTCGGGCAGCAGGCCGTTGAGAGATTGTCCCAGCAGCTCTCCGGCACCGTAGCCTGCCAGCCGCTCCAGCGCCGGATTGACGTAGCGGATGATGCATTCGCCGGTCATGATGACCACCGCGTCGATGGCCTCGTCCACCATCCGGTAAAAGATCGCCGGAGCGGGGCCGTGGCTTGTCATCGCGGTCTCAGGCAGGAACGGTGGACCGCAGCAGCGCGCGTACGGGCCGTGCCGGGCCGGTACTGGTGGCGTCCAGACGGAAGCGGCCCACCAGCTGCGCCAGTGACCCGGCCTGCTGCTGCAGCGCCGCGGCCGCGGCCGCGGCTTCCTCCACCAGCGCTGCGTTCTGCTGGGTGGCAGCATCCATCTGCAGGACCGCCTGGTTGACCTGCACAATGCCGGCCGCCTGCCCATCGCTGGCCGAAGCGATCTCGCTCATCAGCTGCGCTACCTCGCGCACCTGCTCCACCACCTGGCCGATGGTCTGGCCCGCATGGTTCACCTGGCGCGCGCCGACGTCCACCTCGGCCACTGAGGACGAGATGAGGCCCTTGATCTCCTGCGCCGCGGCGGCGCTGCGTTGCGCCAGGTTGCGCACCTCGGATGCCACCACCGCAAATCCGCGCCCCTGCTCGCCCGCGCGCGCTGCCTCCACCGCTGCGTTCAGGGCCAGGATGTTGGTCTGGAACGCGATCCCGTCGATGACGCCGATGATGTCGGCGATCCGGCTGGCCGAAGCGTGGATGCCTTCCATGGTACGCACCACATCCGCCACCGCCTGCCCGCCCGCACTGGCAACGCCGGCCGCATTCTGCACCAGCTGGTCGGCCCGCACCGCATGTGCGGCGTTGCGGCGCACTGTGCCGGTCAGCTCGTCCAGCGCCGCCGCGGTTTCCTCTAGCGCGCTGGCCTGTGCCTCGGTGCGGGCCGACAGGTCCTGGTTGCCGGTCGCGATCTGCCCGGAGGCCGAGGCAATGGTGTCAGTCCCTCCGCGGACCTGGCCGACGATCGCCGCCAGGCCGGCCTGCATGCGCTGCAGGGCCGCCATCAGGCGCGCCATTTCGTCTTTCCCGCGCACTTCGATGGGGTGCGCCAGGTTCCCATCCGCCACCTCTTCGGCGGCGCGGATGGCCGCGTCCAGCGGACGGGTGATGGCGCGCACCAGGGTCACCCCGGCGATGGCCGCCAGCAGGAGGCCGAGCGCCAGGCCTGATCCTGCCAGCATGCGGACCAGCCGGTAGTCCGCATCGGCCCGGTGGTACAGCTGTTTGGCCACGCGCAGCTGCAATGCGATCAGCGCGTTGGCTTCGCCGCGCAACGGTTCAAAGGTGGCCGGCACCGCGCCGCGTGCCAGACCGGTGAGCCGTTCGCGGTCGCCGGTCCGCATGGCCGCCAGGGCTGGTTTCAGACCTTCTTCCAGGAAGCGCTGGCGGTGCGCCGCAAACTGGTCTGCGAGGTGCTTTTCCTCGTCGGTGAGAGCGGTGGCCGTGAAGGCTTTCCAGATCTCGCCGATGGTGGCGATGTTGGCTTCCACGTCCGCCACCCGGGCCGGGATCTCGGCCGGATCGGACAGGGCTCCGGCCAGCACCTGGTAGCGGTTCTGGTTCAGCAGCCGCATGATCTGGTCGAGCTGCTGCAGGCACACGACGCGGTTGGCATACATGTCCTCCATGCTGGCGGAAGCCTGGCCCAGGCCTCCCAGGCCGAGCAGGGCGCCCACAATCAGTTCGGCGGACAGGAACAGCAGCACCAGGATCAGCCGGGCGCGAATGGTGAGATTGCGAAGCATAGAGAGGAAAGGATGGATGTGTTATTTGACCCACATCATGGCGCATGCACTTCCTCCGAAAGAATCAGATAAATCCTATATTGACGAGGAATCAGGGGTAATTTAACGTCGGAAACGTCAGCAAATTTTGTAGGATTCTTCCTACTCCACCTCTCCACGACCATGCATTCCGACCTGACCGTTGACCCCGGCCGGCCGGCCGACCTGCGCCGCATGGAAGGCCTGCTGCTGGTGCTCCTCGTGCTCTGCCTGCTCGTCTGGCAGGACCGGGCCACCTGGGCCGCGCGCGGCGTACCTTTGATGCCGTTGTGGCTGCACACCGTGATCGAACTGTTCTCCGGCTGCGTGTCGCTGCTGCTATTCGCCGTGGTGTGGAACGTGCAACCGGGCGGGCGCAGTGCGGATCTGGCGCTGGTCGGCCACGCTGGTCTGGGCGTCGGACTGCTCGATATCGCGCATGCGCTGTCCTACCAGGGCATGCCCGCCTTCATCACGCCGTCCGGCCCGGCCAAGGCGATCGACTTCTGGCTGTGGGCGCGCCTGTGGTTTTCGTTGGCCCTGCTGGCCGCCGCGGTGGCCGGAGTGCGTCCTCTTGGCCCGCGTGCCCGCTACTGGCTGGCCGGCGCCAGCCTGGCGTGGAGCGGCGCCGCCTCCTGGCTGGTGCTGCTCGGTCCGGACCTGGGCTGGCACACGTATGAACCGGGCCTGGGCCTGACGGGCTTCAAGATCGCCTGCGAGTGGGCGATCGTGGCGGTGCTGGTGGCTGCGGCGCTGCTCCTGTACCGGCGCGCGCTGCGCAGCGGTGGGCTCGCAGCGGGCCTGTTCGGTGTGGCTGTGGCGACCGCCCTGAGCGAGCTGTGTTTCATGGTCTATGTGAACGTGACGGACGTATTCAACCTCCTCGGCCACCTGGTCAAGGTGGTGGTCTACGTGCTCCTGTACCGCACCGCGTTCCGCCTGGCGGTGCGCGAGCCGCTGGCGCGCCTGCAGGCCGAGGCCACGGAGCGCGCTGCGGCCGAACAGGCGTTGCGCCAGTTGAACGCCACGCTGGAACAGCGCGTGGCGCAGCGCACCGCACAGCTCGAGCGTGCCAACTCGGACCTGGAGGCGTTCGCGTACACCGTCTCGCACGACCTGCGTGCGCCCCTGCATGCCATCGACGGCTTCGCGCGGCTGCTGCGGCGCGGCCATGGCGCCGGACTGGACGCCACAGGTCTCAGCTACCTCGCCCGCATCGAAGCAGGCAGTGAGCGGATGGGCCGCATGATCGACGACCTGCTGGACCTCGCCCACCTGGGCCGCGGGGACTTGCGGCGCGAGCCGGTCGACGTCTCCCGGCTGGCGGCCGAGGTGCTGGACGAGCTGCGCGAGCGCGACCCGCAGCGCGCGGTGCGCGCCGATATCGCACCCGGCATCGTGGTCCAGGGCGACCCCGTCCTGCTGCGTCTCGTGCTCGACAATCTGCTGGGGAATGCCTGGAAATTCAGCGCGGCCCGCCCGCTGCTGCAGCTGCGCGTCGCCGCCCAGCATGCGGATGGCTGGGTGACGGTGAGCGTGGCGGACAACGGCAGCGGCTTCGACCCCGCCTATGCCACGCGCCTGTTCGAGCCGTTCCAGCGCCTGCATCCGCGCGACATCCCTGGCAATGGCATCGGCCTGGCATCGGTGCGCCGCATCGTGACGCTGCACGGCGGCCGGGCCTGGGCCGAAGGCCGCGAAGGCAAGGGCGCCACCTTCTACCTCACCCTGCCGGAGTGCGCGCATGCCTGACATCTTGCGCGTGCTGCACGTGGAAGACAGCGCGGATGACGCCCTGCTGGTCCGCGCCGAACTGGAACAGGCGGGCCAGCAGCTCCATTACCGCCGTGTGGAGAGCGGTCCGCAGCTGGCGCTCGCGCTGCAGAGCGAACCTTGGGACGTGGTGCTTTCCGACGCCGCTTTGCCCGGCTTTTCCGCCCGCGGTGCGTTGCGCTGCCTGCAGGCCAGCGGCCGCGATATCCCGTTCATCGTGGTCTCCGGCTACCTGGCCGAGGCCGAGGCGGCGGACCTGATGCGCGCAGGCGCCCATGACTATGTGATGAAGTCCAACCTTACCCGGCTGTCCTGCGCCGTGATGCGCGAACGGCGCGAGCGCCGCGTACGGGACGGCCGCCGCCAGGCCGACCAGGCGCTGGCCGCCAACCGCCGCCTGCTGCTGCAGATCGCGGCGTCGCTGGGCGAGGGCTTGCTGGTACTGGACCGCGCGGGCAAGCTGGTGTTCATGAATCCGGAAGCAGAGCGCCTGCTCGGCTGGCGCCATGCGGACCTGGACGGTCTCCCTCTGCACGACATCATCCACTGCCGCCGCCCGGACGGCGGTGCGCTGGCGCGCCACGATTGCGTTGTCTTCGCCTCCGCGCTGGCAGGCGAGCCGCGCCGCGCCGAGGATGAAGTCTTTATCCGTAAGGACGGTGCCATGCTGCCGGTGGCTCTGGTGGCCACGCCCATCATGGAAGAAGGCAGTGTCGCGGGGTGCGTGGTGGCCTTCCAGGACGTGACCGAGCGCCGCCGCGCCGACACCGAACTGCGCGACTCGCGCCGCCAGTTGCAGGAGCTGTCCGCCTTCCAGCAAAACGTGCGCGAAGCCGAGCGGCGCCGTATCGCACGCGAGCTGCATGATGAACTGGGGCAGGCGCTGACCGCGCTGCGGATCGACTTGAACTGGCTGTCCGCGCGCGTGGAGCAGGCGGTGCTGCAGGCCAAGCTGGCCGGAATGCTGGACCTGGTCGGCACCACGGTTGACGCGGTGCGCCGGCTGTCCGAAGACCTGCGCCCCGGAATGCTGGACGACCTGGGCCTGGCCGCTGCGGTCGAGCACCACGTGTTCAAGTTGTCGGCGCAGACGGGGCTGCAGTGCCATCTCGACATGAACGCCGAGCACTTCGACCTGTGCGACGAACTGGCCACTGCGCTCTTCCGTATCCTCCAGGAGGCGCTGACCAACGTGGCGCGCCACGCTCACGCCAGCTGCGTGCACATACGGCTCCATCTGCACGGGGGCGAGATGCAGCTGACCGTGCAAGACGATGGCATCGGCATCGGCAACGGCGACGGCCAGCCAGTCCGGCGCGGCTTTGGTCTGCTCGGCATGCGCGAACGCGCCAAGCTGCTCGGCGGTACGCTGGACGTCTCCAGCCCCACTGGCGCCGGCACCCGAGTGCTGGCACGGCTGCCTGTGCAGCCCCCTCAACCTCAACAGGGAGACCACATTTGATCAAGGTTTTGATCGCGGACGACCACACCATCCTGCGCGACGGACTCAAACAGATTCTGGCTGAGTGTCCGGACATCGCGGTCGCAGGAGAAGCCAACGATGGCTTCGAGGTACTGGTCGCGATCCGCCGGCTTGAGGACCTCGACGTGCTGGTACTGGACATGGCGATGCCGGGCCGCGCCGGGCTGGACCTGTTGCGCCAGGTCCGCATCGAACGCCCGCAGCTGGCGGTCCTGGTGCTGTCGATGCACAAGGAGAGCCAGTACGCGGTGCGCACGCTGAAAGCTGGGGCGCTCGGCTACCTGTGCAAGGACAGCGCGTCGGCCGACCTGGTGAAGGCGATCCGCAAGGTGGCCGGTGGCGCCACGTTCCTGGGCAGCACCGTGGCCGAAAATCTGACCCAGGGGCTGGCGGTGAGCGATGACGCGCCGCACGCGCGCCTGAGTAACCGCGAGTACGAGATATTCCGCCTGGTGGCGGCGGGTGTCGGCACCAGCGCCATTGGGCACCAGCTGCATCTCTCGGCCAAGACGGTGAGCACGCACAAGACGCGCATCCTGCAGAAGATGGGGCTCACCAATACAGCGGACCTGATCCGCTACGCCATGAAGCACGGGCTCGCCGATGAGGCCTGCCAGCCGCTCGACTGACTGCACCCGCATGGGCGGCCTTGCAAGCGGCCTATGCACAGGAGCCTATTCCAGGGCGGGCATCGGAGTTCCAGAATGGTTCCCATGCACACTACCAAAGGCCCGCCATGACCCTCACCTTGATCAGCCACCGCCTCTGCCCTTACGTGCAGCGCGCCGTCATCGTCCTGCAGGAAAAGGGCGTGCCGTACGAGCGGGTCGACATCGACCTGGCCAACAAACCCGCCTGGTTCCTGGCGCTGTCGCCGCTCGGGAAGACGCCGGTGCTCGTGGTCGATGGCACACCGGTCTTCGAATCCGCAGTGATTTGCGAATACCTGGACGAAACCTTCGAGCCAAAGCTCCATCCGGATAACGCATTGGAGCGCGCCCGCCACCGCGCCTGGATCGAGTTTGCCTCGGCGACGCTGAACGCGGTCGGAACGTTCTACGCAGCCTCCGGCCAGGCAGCCTACGATGCCGCCGCCACCGTCCTGCACCAGCGCTTCGCGGGACTCGAAAAAACGCTCGGCAGCGGCCCCTACTTCGCGGGCGACCGGTTCACGCTGCCCGACGCCGCCTACGCCCCGGTCTTCCGCTACCTGGATGTGTTTGACTCAGCGACGGGCATTGACTTCATGGCTGGCCGTCCGAAGGTACAAGCCTGGCGCGCCGCCCTTGCCCGGCGACCGTCAGTGCGCGCGGCCGTTGGCCCTGACTACGCCGGGCTGCTGCGCAGCTTCGTCATCGCCCGCCCAAGTGTCCTGGGCGCGCTGCTGGCAGCTCAGGCGCCCGATGGCCGGGAGCTGGCGGCGTAGCGGCCAGCGCTTCCTCGGCGCGCACATCTCCCGCCAGCCGGTCGCACGCCGCGCTCCATTCGGCCACCCAGGCCGGGAGTGCGGGCGACGGCACATCAACCTGCATGTCGTGCAGCAGCTCCGCCGGCGTGACCACGCCGTCGCGCGCACGGAACAAGCCGCGCATCAGCACCAGCCCCCCCACGCGCCCACCGCGCACGAACCGGTGCTCCATGAAGACCCACTTCTCGTCCCACCCCAGCACGCGCGTGTGCAGCTCGTAGCGCTCGAACAGCTTGAGGTCCTTGCGGAACTTGGCCATGTTGTCGCCCACGATCGGCGCCGCCTTGCGCTGCAGCGCGACCTTGGCGGCCCCGGTGCGCAGCACGAAGTCCATGCGCCCGATATCGGCCAGCGTGTAATAGCGCCCGTTGTTCACGTGCCCATTGAAATCGAGATCGTTGGGCAGCACCCGCATGCGCAGCACGGTGGTGTCAAAAATCCCCGCGCGCGGACGCAGGCGGGAGGTGAGCAGCATCCAGATCAGGCGAAACCAGAGATTCATGAGCGCGGCACCGAGTTCGAGTTGGGAATGCGCGACATTAGAACACCGCCAACGCCCTTTCGTGCCGAGAACGTCCTCTAGCCGTCCGCTTTGCAGTAACCTCGACCAGGCATTGACGAGTCAATGGAGGCGCTATGCGTGATCGGTATTCGGCCATGTTGACCGAAGCGCCAGTGGTCCTGCTGGCCGCTGCGCTGGGCGGATGCGGCATGCCGCAGGCGAAGTTGACCTACCTGCAGCTCGCACAGGCCGATGACGGCGTGGTGGGCTACCCGTTCGTGGTGCCGCGTACCGTGGTCAAGGTGGTCCCGGCCGAGAAGAGCGGCGTCACCGAGAGCGTCGCCTTCACGCCGGTGCCGCTGGCCACGCGGCCGGATGGCTCGCCCCTCGCCAGCTTCCTCGCCACCGGCCAGCCGCAGGCGTGGAGCGTCATCTCGACCAGCGTCAGCGCCGTGCAGTACACCGACGAGCTGGTGATCAGCACCATCGGCACCCAGGCCACCGACAACCGCAAGGATGCACTGGACGCCATCGTCGCCACCGCCGGCCTGGCCGTCCGCGTGCAGGGCGACGCCGCCGATTGCGCCACGCGCGCCGTCCCGCTCAAGCCCTTCGTCATCGATAGCTACGCCGCGCCCACGCCGCAGATCGTGCCCGGCACCGATTGCTGGGCCTACACCGTGCAGCGGCTCGACCCCGCGCCGCCGCTCAGGTCCTACCCGGTCGCCGCCCTGCCCAGCGCCGCGCCGGTCCCGTGGTTTCCCATCCCCGCCTGCCAGGCCTACCGGATCCGCGTCTTCCACTGCGCGGACACGGAGTGCCACGAGCGCGCCGATGTGAAGAGCTACACCGCCGTGCTCCCCCTGTCCGACGGCACCGCCTACCGCCGCATCCCCCTGCCCTCCAAAGGCAAGATCACGCTGCACCCGGACTTCTGCGGCGCCGACATCACCGATGCCACCACCGGCACCGGCAACTGGAGCCTGCTGAAACAGGCCATTGCCGACGCCAAGGCGGAACTGGGCCGCAAATGACACTGGCCGTTCAGCGCTCCAGCAGCCGCGCCCCGCTGCCCTCGGCCGCCAGCGCATCCTCCGGATTGCGCAGCGGGCAGTCGGTGAGCGACAGGCACCCGCAGCCGATGCAGCCATCCAGCTGGTCGCGCATGCGCTGCAGCCGCGTGATGCGCGCGTCCAGGTCCGCGCGCCAGGCCCGCGACAGTTTGCGCCAGTCCTCCGCGTTGGGCCGCCGGTCCGGCGGCAGCAGGGCGAGGGCCTGCGCCACTTCGGCCAGCGGAATGCCGACCCGCTGCGCGACCTTGATCAGCGCCACGCGCCGCAGCACGCCGCGCGGGTAGCGCCGCTGATTGCCACTGCTGCGGGCCGCGCGGATCAGCCCTTTCTGCTCGTAGAAGTGCAGCGCCGACACGGCCACGCCCGCGCGCTGCGCCACTTCGCCCACGCTGAGCATGTCGTTGGTATCCAGATGTTCGGGCTTGTTCATCACTGCTTGACCTGAAGTTAAGTTGAGGTTGTAGAGTGGCCCCACCTTAATCGATCAATACGAAAGGAGCAAGCATGAGCACCGCCCACGCATCGTCTGTCTATCGCATGACCCAGTTCGTCGTCCCCGCCGCCGCACGCCAGGAATTCCTGGCACGCGCACGGGAAGCCGCCATCCTGCTGGCGGCTCAACCGGGCCTGCTCCGCAACTCCCTGCTGGAACAGCCGCAGCCCGACGGCACCTCCCGCATCGTGACCTTGGCCGAGTGGCGCGACGACGCAGCCATGGAAGCGGCCGCGGTGGCGGTGAAGAAGCAGCAGGAAGCGCAAGGCTTCAACCCGCAGGACTTGCGCGCCCGCCTGAACATCCAGGCCGAGACCAGTCTATACCGCGCCCTCGCCCTGTAGCGCTGCGCAACAAACAATCCCGCCCTGCCGGGTGGGGGGAAGCCGTTCGCCTGCCCACCCGCCGGCGGCCAGGATGAGTCCAACTGCCCTATACTTGAATGATCTTGTCAAAAGGGATGTCATGACTCGTCAGCTCCACCTGTTGGTGATCGATCCGCAGAACGACTTCTGCGATCTGCCCGACGCCTACCGCCCGCTCGACCCGCTGAGCGGCGCGCGCACCGCGCCGGCCCTGCCGGTGCCGGGCGCGCATGCCGACATGCAGCGCCTTGCGCGCCTGGTGGAGCAGGGTGCAGGCGGCCTCGCGGGCATCAGCGTGACGCTCGACTCGCACCACCGCTACGACATCGCCCATCCGACTTTCTGGCAGCGCGGCGACGGCAGCGCGGTCCCGCCCTTCACCCAGATTACCGCCGCCGAGGTGCGCGCAGGCGCCTACCGTACCCGCGACCCGCAGGCCGCCGCGCGCGCGCTGGCCTACCTTGACCAGCTGGAACAAGCGGGCCGCTACACCCTGATGGTCTGGCCCGTGCACTGCGAAATCGGCAGCTGGGGCAACGCCGTGCATGCGGACCTGCGCCGCGCCTATGACGCGTGGGAAGACCTGCACCACACCACGGTCAATTTCGTCATCAAGGGCACCAATCCCTGGACCGAGCACTACTCCGCCGTGCAGGCCGAGGTGGTCGTTCCCAGCGACGACGCCACGCAGCTCAATCGCCAGCTGCTCGGCGTGCTGGAACAGTGCGAGCGCGTCTACATCGCGGGCGAAGCGGGCAGCCACTGCGTCAAGGCCACTACGGAACACATCGTGCAGCACATCGATCCCGCCATGATCCCGCGCCTCGTGCTGCTCACCGACTGCATGAGCCCCGTGACCGGGTTCGAAGACCACTATCGGCAATTCGTGCGCGACATGCAGGCGCGCGGCGTGCAGATCGCCAGCGCCGCGGATGCCGTGGCCGAACTCCAAGCCAACCAAGGATAAAGATTCAATGAGCACCCCCGTCGTCCGCAGCCTGCTCGAAACGGACCTGTACAAATTCACCATGTGGCAGGCACTCCTGCACAGCCATCCGGCCGCGCAGGCGGAATATGTGTTCGCCTGCCGCAACCAGCCGGTGTACCCGCTGGCGGAGCTGAAGGCGGACATCGAACGCGAACTCGATCACCTGTGCTGGCTGTGCTTCACGCAGGAGGAGCTGTTCTATCTGCGCTCGCTCCGCTACATCAAGAGCGACTTCGTGGACTTCCTGTCGGTGTTCCGCTTCCAGCGCCGCTTCATCCACGTGGAGACCGATGGCCCGCAGCTGATCATCCGCGCGGTGGGCCCGCAAGTGCACGTGATGGGCTTCGAGATCTATGTGCTCTACATCGTCAACGAGCTGTATTTCCGCCGCTTCGACGCGGTGAACGCGGTGACGGAAGGCCGCAAGCGCCTCGCGAAAAAGATCGAGATGCTGCGCGCCTTCGACCAGGAACCGCCCTGCGTGCACCCGCTGGACATCTTCGAATTCGGCCTGCGCCGCCGCTTCTCCGGCCGCTGGCATGAGGAGGTGGTGGAAACGCTGGTGCGCGATGTCCCCAAGTTCTTCAAAGGCACCTCGAACGTGTATTTCGCCAAGAAATACAATCTGGTCCCGATCGGCACCATGGCGCACGAATACCTGCAGTCTTTCCAGGCCTTCGGCGTGCGCCTGCGCGACTTCCAGAAGGCGGCGCTGGAAAGCTGGGTGCAGGAGTTCCGCGGCGACCTGGGAACGGCGCTGACCGACGTCGTCGGCATGGACGCCTTCCTGGCCGACTTCGACCTGTACTTCGCCAAGCTGTTCGACGGCCTGCGGCACGACTCCGGCGATCCGATCCAGTGGGGCGAGAAGGCCATCGCCCACTACACCAAGCTTCGCCTGGACCCGCACACCAAACGCCTCGTATTTTCGGACGGGCTGGACCTGCCGACCACCTTCGCCCTGTACCGCCATTTTGCGGACCGCGTGATGACGGGCTTCGGCATCGGCACCAACCTCACCAACGACATCGGCATCGAACCGCTGAACATCGTGATGAAGCTGGTGTCCTGCAATGGGCAGCCGGTGGCCAAGCTGTCCGACTCGCCGGGCAAGACCATGGTCAAGGACGAGACCTTCCTGGCCTACTTGCGGCAGGTGTTCCACCATCCGGGCTGAGGCCACGCGCCGCGGAGGGCTTCACAAAACTTTACGTGGTCAACATATGTCTGAAATGCGTCGCAATTAATCTTGTCAGCATGGAGGAATCGATCATGAGCACGTCACACACTCTGCGGTATTGGGCCGGCGGCGCAGCCATCGCGCTGGCAGCCTGCGCGGCGCAGGCCCAGCCGCCCGGTCCCGGCATGATGGGCCAGCCCGGCATGGGGCCGGGCACCATGGGTCCGAGAACGGGCATGGGCCCGGGCCAGGGACCGATGGGCCAGCGCGGCGCCATGGGGCTCGGCGAAGGCATGATGGGCGGGCACCTCGGCATCGCCTATGAGCGCGCAGTGGCCGATGGCACGGCGGACCAGAAAGCCCGCATGCATACCCTGGTGCAGGCGGCGGAGGCGGATCTGCAACCGCTTCGGCAGCAGCTGCGCGACGGTCACCGCCAGGCCATGCAGCTGCTGTCTCAGCCCAAGGTGGACCGCAGCGCCCTGGAGACGGTGCGCGCGCACGAAGTCCAGATCCTGGACCAGATCTCGCGCCGCCTGGTGCGGGCAGGGGCCGATGCGGCGGAGCTGATGACGCCCGCGCAGCGCGCCCGCTTTTTCAACGAACGTCTGCAGCATCGGGGGAACTATTGAGCACCGCAGTCCATGTCAACACGCGTCTCCTGATGATCGAGGACGACCAGCGCCTGGCGGGCATGGTCAGCGCCTACCTGGCGCAGCACGGGTATGACGTGGAGGTGGCGGAGCGCGCAGCACCGGGTCTGCAGCGGCTCACCTCCGCCGCGCCCGGCCACTACGCCCTGCTGCTGCTGGACCTCATGCTGCCGGACCTGGACGGGCTGGAAGTCTGCCGCCGCGTGCGCGCCCTGCCCGGCCCCTTGTCCGCCACGCCGATCGTGATGCTGACGGCGAAGGGCGACCCGCTGGACCGCGTCATCGGCCTGGAGCTGGGCGCGGACGACTACCTGCCCAAGCCGTTCGAGCCGCGTGAACTGCTGGCGCGCCTGCGCGCGGTGCTGCGGCGGCCTCAGATCGTGTCCCAGCAGGCGGTGAACGCCGGGCTGACTTTCGGCCGCCTGCAGATTGACCCGGATGCGCGCGTCGTGCGGGTGGATGGGCAGGAACGGCCCCTCACGGCCTATCAATTCGATCTGCTGATGGCGATGGCGGAACGGGCCGGGCGCGTGCTCTCGCGCGAGCAGCTGGTGGATCTGGTGCGCGGGCAGCCGCACGATCCGTTCGACCGCTCCATCGATGTGCACATCGGGCGCCTGCGCGCGGCGCTCGAGGACGATCCCAAGCAGCCGCGCCGCATCGTCACCGTGCGCGGAGCGGGCTACGTGTTCGCCAAGGTGCAGGACGCGTAGATGGGGCGGGCCGTGTCGCGGATGTATGTGCGCGTCTACGCGGCCCTGCTTGGGTCGCTGGTGGTGGCGACCATCCTGTTCGGCGTCATCTGGATCTACTTCAGCCCCACGGAAGCGAACCGCATGGAGCTGCTCGGGCAAGTGGCGGTGCAGGCTTTGGCGCCGCCGGACGCGCCGCCCGAGGAGCAGCAGGAAGCGCTGATGCGCTGGCGTGGCCGCGGCCTGTTCGCGCAGGATGAGCCGGCGCACGCGCCGGCTGCGGGCGGCAACGGCGGCAC
>NZ_SPVF01000255.1 GCF_004614185.1 Zemynaea arenosa
GGCTGATGCAGGCCCACGCCTGCCCGCCGCGCTAGGACGCGGCCGGCGTGCGGCTGGTGGCCCGGGGCCGGCTGGCTTACTGCCCTGCGGCGCTGCTGCGGGCGACCCAGTCGAGCAGGGCGTCGAGGACGGCGCGGCCCTTGCCGTTGCCGACGTGGTCGTCGTTGAGGATGGCGGCGACGATGCAGACTTCGCCGTTGGCATCGGGGACGTAGCCGGCGTTGGCGATGGTGTCGCGCAAGGTGCCGGTCTTCACGCGCGCATGGGAGGCCGCCGGGCTGTCCTTCAGGCGCCGCCGCATGGTGCCGTCCACCGCCGCAATCGGCAGGCTGGTGACAAATTCCGGCGCCCAGTTGCTCTTCAGCGCGGCCTGCAGCACGCCCGCCAGCTGCTGCGGCGAGACGCGCTCGATGCGCGACAGGCCCGAGCCATTCTCCAGCACCAGGCCATCGTCCGAAATCCCATGTTCGTGCATCCACGCCCGCACGGTGGCATCCGCGCGCACCAGGGTGCTGCCCACACCGTCCACCGGAAGCGGCTTGCTGCCCAGTTTTTCATCGAACTGCAGGCTGCCCAGCGCCAGGAAGATGGTGCGCGCGATCTCGTTGTCCGACGGTTTGTTCACATCGCGCACGATCTCGGGCAAGGGCCGCGACACATGCTCGGCCAGCAGCCTGGCATCGGCCGGCGCCACGCCGTCCACCACCTCGCCCTTGAGCTGCCCGCCCTGGCGCTTCCACAGCGCGCGGAACAGCCGCGCCGTGTAGTCCTGCCGGTCCAGCACATTGATGCTGTTCGAGCGCGCGCAGTTCTTCGGGAAGGTGCCGTGCAGGACGATCTTCAGGCGCCCGGACCCATCGCGCTTGTACTCGGGCTGCTTCCAGCCGTCCTCCCACTTGGCACAGTCGCCATCGATCAGCGTCATGTCCGACGTCACCGCGACCCGGTCCAGCTCCGGCCACACGCTGAATGTGATGCGCTTGTCCGTCGAGCGCATGTCGATGTCCAGCATGTTGCGGTTGATGATGGCCGCATCCGGGATCACGTTGTAGTAGGCCTCCGGCGACTCGTCGAAGGGCGGCACGCCGATGTCCAGCCGCGCGGGCGTGAACAGCGAGCGGTCCACCATCACATTGCCCGCAATGCGCCGGATACCCTGGCTGCGCAGGTCGTGCAGCATGCGCTCCAGCGTGGCCGTGGTCAGGTCCACGTCCGCGCCCCCGCGCAGCACCAGGTCGCCCTGCAGCGTACCGCCCACCACGGCGGCGTTCGAGAGCAGCTCGGTGCGGCCGCGGAACGCCGGCCCGAGCCGGTCCAGCCCGACCATCGTGGTCACCGTCTTCATCACCGACGCGGGGCGCATCGGCCGCGCCGCGTTCTGCTCCAGCACGATGGTGTTCCCGCGGATCACGATCACGCCCAGGGCATCTTCCGGCAGCCCGTTGGCCGCCAGCGCGGCGGCAACGGGTGCGGGCAGCGCGGCGTGGGCGAAGGGCAGGCAGGCGGCGAGGGCGGCAGCGAGAGCGAGGCGGCGGAGCATGCGGATCCTGGGAGCGAAGTGGTTAGTGGAAGAAGGCGTAGGCCACCGCGATCGCCGCGATGACGCCCGCCAGGTCGGCAATCAGCCCGGCCGTGATGGCATAGCGCGTGCGCTTGATGCCCACCGAGCCGAAATACAGGGCCACGATGTAGAAGGTGGTGTCGGCCGAGCCCTGGAAGATGGCCGACAGCCGGCCGACGAAGGAATCGACGCCGTAGGTCTTCATGGTGTCGATCATCATGGCGCGCGCCCCGCTGCCGGACAGGGGCTTCATCAGCGCGGTCGGCAGGGCCGGCACGAAGTCGGTGTTCAGACCCAGTCCCGCGAAAATCCAGCTGAAGCCCTGGACGATGAAGCCGAAGATCCCCGAATTGCGGATCACGCTGATCGCCACCAGCATGCCCACCAGGTAGGGGATGATCGTGATCGAGGTCTGGATGCCGCCCTTGGCGCCCTCGATGAAGGCGTCGTACACGTTCACCTTGCGCCGCAGGGCGCCCACGATGAAGGTGATGATGATCCCGAACAGGATGAAATTGCTGACCACCTTGGACACCAGCTCCATCTCGGGCTTGGTCAGGTAGGTGGTGAGGTAGTAGATCATTCCGACCAGCGCCGCCGTCATCCCGCCCAGCCAGCCCACGACCACGCGGTCGAACAGGTTGATGCGCTGGCGGATGGCGCAGGCGACGATGCCGGTCACCGTGGCGACGTAGGTCGCGATCATGCAGGGAATGAAAATGTCTGACGGGTCGGCCGCACCGAGGATCGCGCGCTGCGCCATGATCGCCAGCGGGATCAGGGTCAGGCCGGAGGTGTGCATCACCAGGAACATGATCTGCGCGTCGGTCGGCTCGTCCTTGTTGGGGTTGAGCGTCTGCAGGCTTTCCATGGCCTTGAGGCCGAACGGCGTGGCCGCGTTGTCAAGACCCAGCAGGTTGGCCGAGAAGTTCATCACCATGTGGCCCGTGGCCGGGTGGTTCTTCGGCACGCCGGGGAAGATGCGCGAGAAGAAGGGGGCGATCATGCGCGCCAGCCAGTCCACCGCACCTGCCTTCTCGCCCACGTTCATGATGCCCAGCCAGAGCGTCATGACACCGGCCAGCGGCAGGGCGATGTCCATCACGGCCAGTTTGGAGGATTCGAAAGTGCCATCCACAATGCGCTTGAAAATTTCGGCGTCGCCCAGGAACAGCCATTGGAGGAGCGCTGCGATAAAGCCGACGATGAAGAAACCGGACCAGATGTAATTCAGTGCCATGGGAGCCTGCGGAGGAATGCGTGCCGCAGAGTATAGGCCGAGCGGCGCGCGCGTTGATGAAAGAATGCGCGCCCACCATGCAAAAAAGTTATGAGCGGGTCACGGCAATTCATCGGCCAGCGCCGCACGGCAGGCGCTATGATAGGCGCCGACTCACCGCCGCCATCCATGACCGCCCTGCACCGCCTCGCCTTCGCCGCCCTGCTGGCCTGCTCCGCCGCCGCGCCCCGCGCGCAGGCCCCGGCCGCGCCACGTTCCGGCCCGCCCAAGGTGCTGCACATGTACCTGGCCACCAGCGAAAGCTCGATGGACCCGGCGGTCGCTTCGGACCTGGCCTCGCTGCAGCTGATGGAAAACGTGTTCGACCCGCTGCTGCGCTACGACTATCTGGCCCGCCCGGCCAAACTGATCCCGAATACCGTCACTGCGATGCCGGAAGTCTCGGCGGATGGCCTGGCCTACACCTTCCATCTCCGCCCCGGCATCTTCTTCACGCCCGATCCGGCGTTCAAGGGCCGGAAGCGCGAGGTCACGGCCGCGGACTACATCTATTCGCTCAAGCGTCTGTACGACCCGCAGGTGAAGTCGCCCTGGTTTTCGCAGTTCGAAAACAAGATCGCAGGCGACGAACAGCTGCGCAAGAATTTCAGCTACGACCAGCCGGTGGCCGGCCTGCAGGCGCTGGACAAGTACACCCTGCGCATCACCCTGAAGGCGAAGGACCTGAACTTCCTGTACTACCTCGCCATGCCCGCCACCGGCGTGGTGGCGCGCGAAGTGGTCGAGGCCTACCCCGGCCAGGCGGGCAACCACCCGGTCGGCACCGGCCCCTTCATGGTCGGCGAGTGGAAGCGCAGCGACCGCATCGTGCTGCTGGCGAATCCGGATTCCACGGCGGTGTTCCACGCCACCCCCGGGAGCGACCCGGCCGACCAGGCCATCTCGAAAGCGCTCGAAGGCCAGCGCCTGCCGCGGGTCGACCGGGTGGAGGTGCGGGTGGCCGAGGAACTGCAGGGCCGCATGCTCGGCTTCCTGAACGGCGAATACGACTACGTCGAGCAGATTCCGGAATCGATGCGCGACATGGTGATGACCGGCGACGCGCTCAAGCCGGACCTGGCGCAGCGCGGCATCCGCCTGCACCGCTTCACGCCGCTGCAGACCTATTACATGTGGATGAACACCGAAAACCCGGTGATCGGCGGCATGGGCAAGGAGAAGGTGGCGCTGCGCCGCGCCATCGCGCTCTCCTACAACGCGGCGGAAGACGTGCGGCTGCTGAAGAAGGGCCTGGCCATCCACGCCGAGTCCCCGCTGCCGCCCGGCGCCATCGGCTACGACCCGGCCTACCGCAGCCCGGTGCGCTACGACCCGGCGCTGGCCAACGCCCTGCTGGACCGCTTCGGCTACCAGCAGCGCGACCCGGACGGCATGCGGCGCGACCCGCACGGCCAGCCGCTCACGCTGGTGATGTCCAGCGAAGCCACCCCGGGCGGCCGCCTGCGCGACGAGCTGTGGCGCAAGTGCCTGAACGCGGTGGGCCTGCGGGTGGAGTTCAAGTCAGACAAGAAGTCGGAGATCATCAAGGGCTCGCGCCTGGGCAAGGTGATGATGTTCGAGGCGAACTGGTTTGCCGACTTCCCGGACGGCGAGAATTTCTACCAGCTGCTGTGGGGCGGCAACGTGGGCCGCGCCAACTACGCTCGCTTTGACCTGCCCGCCTATAACCAAAGGTATGAGGCGGCCCGCTTGCTGCCCGACTCGCCGGAGCGCAGGAGGCTGTATTTCGAACTGAACCAGCTGATCGCCGCCTATAACCCATGGGTGCCGCTGACCCATCCCATCTCGGCCGATCTCACCCAACCGTGGCTAAAAAACTACAAGCGGCACCCGGTGGAGTTCACGCAGTGGCGCTACCTCGACGTTGACCTTGATAATCCCCAGCACGGGAATGCGGCCTCCCGCTAGGCCGTGGCCGCGGGATGCCCAATTAGTTATTCCGAAAAGTTATGCGTGCCGCAGGTTATTTCATTAGCGGTCTGAAAACACCGCGCGTACGCTCAGTTCACCGAATAATGTATTGCTAAGACGATACAGAAACATTGCAACGTTTGCCACGCAAGCGTGTTTGCCCTATTTCGCCCAAGGAGAGATTCGTGAAAGTGAAGAAGATTGCGCACCTGATTGCGCTGATCGGTGTGGCCGGCACGGCCTACGCCCAAAGCACGCCGCCGGCCCAGCCGGTCGCGCGCGTGGAGATCACCGGTTCCAGCATCAAGCGCATTGCCAAGGAAGGCGCGCTGCCGGTGGAGATCATCAGCCGCAAGCAGATCGACGCCCAGGGCATCGTCACTGCCGAACAGCTGATCGCCACGCTGTCGGTCAACGGCACCGGTTCCGATAACCTGGCCTCCAACGCCGACGTCACCTCCGGCGCCCAGCGCGGCAACAACGGCGCCTCGTCCGCCAACCTGCGCGGCCAGGGTTCCGACTCCACCCTGATCCTGCTGAACGGCCGCCGCATCGCGACCCACGGCATGAAGGGCCAGGCGGTCGACCTGAATTCCATTCCGATGGCGGCCGTGGACCGCGTCGAGGTGCTGAAGGACGGCGCCTCCTCCACCTACGGTACCGACGCCATTGGCGGCGTGATCAACTTCATCCTGCGCAAGGACTACCACGGCCTGGAAGCGCAGCTGTTCAACGACATCACCCAGCAGGGTGGCGCCAACATCACCCGCGGCTCCGTGACCGGCGGCTGGGGTGACCTGGACAACGACGGCTACAACGTGCTGGCCGCCCTGTCGCACGCCGAGAGCCAGAAGCTGCGCGGCGACGAGCGCGACTTCGTGCAGACCTTCCAGCCGAACCGCGGCGTGTCCGTCGATACCCGCGGCACCCCGTACGCCACCATCTTCGCGACCTCGCTGGCCCCGACCCTGCTGTCCAAGGGCAGCGCCGGTGCGACCCTGCCGGGCGGCACCCAGGCCTTCAACGGCGTCAACGTGCTGGACCTGCCGGGCCAGGCGGGCTGCAAGTCCGTGCCGGGCATGGACGCGTATGACGAGAAGCTGTGGGATTCGCCGGCCGCCGCCTATGGCTGCGCCTGGGATACCGGCCGCGCCGCCGTGCTCCAGCAGCCGGTCACCAGCGACAACGCCGTCCTGCGCGGCACCTGGAAGCGCGGCGAGCACCAGCTGTTCGCGGAGGCCGTCGGCTCGCAGACCGTGGTGGCCAAGAGCTTCTCGCCGAACCAGATCTCGCCGTCCGCCTCGACCTTCAATGCGACCTCGTTCTACCCGTCCACCGGCGCGGCCTACAACGACATCTACAACGCCCTGGTGAAGGTGTTCCCGAGCGTGGCCGCCAACTACGGCCTGCCGATCGCCTACCGCTGGCGCTGCATGGAGTGCGGCAACCGCGAGATCAAGACCAAGACCCGCGCCGTGCGCTACCTGGTGGGCGCGGACGGCCCGCTGCAGCTGGGCGGCAAGACCTGGGACTACCGCGTCGGCCTGTCGCAGGCCTGGTCGCAGTCCGTGTCCACGCTGGGCACTGGCTATAACTACACCGCGGACCTGGCCAAGGCGCTGGGCAGCGGCATCATCAATCCGTTCCTCGCACCGGGCCAGACCCAGAGCCAGGCGGCGATGGACCTGATCAAGTCCACCTCGGCCGAAGGCGTTGAGCTGTACGGCGGCAAATCGATCATGACCGAGCTGGACGCGACCCTGTCCGGCGAGCTGTTCAACCTGCCGGCCGGCGCCGTGATGGGTGCGGTCGGCATGGATTTCCGCCGCGAGGAATACCGCTTCAACGGCGATACCCGCGACGTCTCGCAGCGCCGTGCGATCCTGAACGCCCCGTTCGACGACGTCAACGCGCTGAACAACGTGTCGCGCAACGTGAAGGCCTTGTTCTTCGAAGTCGCGATCCCGGTGTTCAAGTCGCTGGAAGTGACGCTGTCGGGCCGTGAAGACCGCTACGACGGCTTCGGCAACACCTTCAATCCGAAGGCCTCGTTCCGCTGGAATCCGGTGGAGTCGGTGATCTTCCGCGGTTCGTATAGCTCGGCCTTCCGGGCGCCGGCCTTCAACCAGCTGTACAACGGCGTGACCGAATCGCCGTACGCCGGCAAGGACCTGGCCGACCCGGCCACCTGCGCCTCGGGCAAGGTCGATTCGAACATTGTGGGCTGCGCCTCGGTGACCCCGGTGATCTTCACGGGCGGCAAGCAGAACCTCGGTCCGGAAACGGCCAAGATGGGCACCATCGGCATGGTCTGGGAGCCGTTCACCGGCTTCTCCGCGAATGCCGACCTGTGGCTGATCCGCCGCTACGACCAGATCAAGTCGATCACCCTGACCGACCTGGTGAAGAACTACAACCTGTTCCAGGACCGCTTCCTGCACCAGAACGGCCAGCTGGTCGCCATCGACCAGCGCTGGGTGAACGCCGGGACCTCGGTGACCGAGGGCGTGGAAGTCGGCGCGCGCTACAACTTCAAGGCGCTGGACGCACGCTGGACCGCCGGCATCGACGGCACCCGTCTGCTGGAGAAGAAATCCAAGCCGCTCGAATCGGCCGACTACGGCAAGAGCGAAGTGGGTGTCTTCACCTTCACCGGTGACCTGGGCCTGAAGTGGAAGCACGTCGCCTACCTGAACTACCAGAATGGTCCGTGGAGTGCGCTGCTGCAGAACATCTACCGTTCGGGTTATGAAGACCAGGTCCTGCCGGGCGTGGCGAGCGGGAAGGTTGTTCCGAGCGACTACAGCTCGAAGGTCAAGGCCTACTCGATCTACAACGTGTCGCTGACCTATTCGGGCGTGCAGAACCTGACCGTGACGGGTGGTATCAAGAACATCTTCAACACCGATCCGCCGTTCGCGATCACGTACGATTCCAACACCGGCGCCGGCAGCACCTGGGAGCCGCGTGTGGCGGATCCGCGCGGCCGTTCGCTGGCGATCACCGTCAACTACAAGTTCCTGTAATCCAGTTGCTTGTGGCCCGTTGCCCGAGGCGCGCCCCCCGCCTCGCAACGGGCTTTTTTGTTTTTGGCGTCCGTTGCCCCATGATTGCTCCATGACTGATGACCGGCTGACGCGGCGTGGCTTCCTGGGCCGCCTGGGTCTCCTGGGCGGCCTCGGTGCGCTCGGCACCGGACTGGCGTTGCCCGCATCCAGCGCGCTGGCGACACCCCGCGCGGCGCGCCGCCGCGGTCCGCGGTCCTCCTCTTCTTCCCATCCCATCATGATCAAACCACCCCGCCTGCACCCCGGCGACACGATCGGCCTGATCGCGCCGGCCGGCCGCACCACCGAAGACGCCATCGCCAAGGCCACGGCGCATATCGAGGAACTGGGCTTCCGCGTGAAGCCCGCGCTGCACCTGCGCGAGATCCACGGGAATTACGCGGGTACGGTGGAGCAGCGCATCGAGGACCTGCACGGCATGTTCATGGACTCGGAGGTGAAGGCGCTGTGGGCGATCCGCGGCGGCTCGGGCGCGATCTCGCTGCTGCAGCACATCGACTATGAGCTGATCCGCCGCCACCCGAAAATCCTGATCGGCTATTCGGACATCACGGCCCTGCACCTGGCTCTGCGCCGCAAGATCGGGCTGGTCACTTTCCATGGGCCGGTGGCCGCCTCCGGGCCTTCCGAGTACGCCAACAGGCACTTGCTCAATGTGCTGATGAACCCCGAGCCGTTCTACACCATCGCACCCGCCGAGGAAAACATCGTGCGCGCGCTGAACGAACCGCAGTACGCCATGCGCACGGTGCACAGCGGCGTGGCCACCGGGCGCCTGGTGGGAGGGAACCTGAGCCTGGTCGCAGCGCTGGCGGGCACACCGTATGCGGCGGAGATCGACAATGCGCTGGTGTACCTGGAAGAAGTGAACGAAGAGCCCTACCGCATCGACCGCTGGATGACGCAGCTGGACCTGGCCGCGGGCCTGAAGAACGCGGCCGGGGTCATGGTCGGCATCTGCGAGAACTGCGAGGGGGAACCGGGCAGCATCTCGCTGACCCTGGACGAAACGCTGGACCAGCACCTGCTGCCGCTCACGCGGCCTGCGGTCACGGGCTGGCACTTCGGGCATATCCGCCACCAGTTCACGCTGCCCGTGGGCGTGCTGGCGCGCATGGACACGGACACCGGGACCCTCACCCTGCTGGAGCCGGCCGTCTCATGAAAGCGCTCTTCTTTTTGCTGGCGCTGGCCAGCGGCGCCGTGTGGGCCCAGGACCCGGCGCTGGCCGCGCGCGACGCCTCATGGAATACGCTGCGCCAGAGCGGCGATGCGGCCGCCCTTGCGCGCATCATCGACGACCGCTTCGTGCTGGTGCACTCGGATGGCCGGGTACAGCACAAGGCCGACTACCTGGCCGAACTCAGTTCCCGCAAGCGGGTGAACGGCGCGATCAAGAATGCCGAGGTGAGTATCCGCGAGTACGGCGACACGGCCGTGGTGAACGGCATGAGCGTGCAGTCGGCGGTCAGCGACGGCCAACCGTGGCAGGGCACCTTCCGCTTTACGCGGGTGTGGATCAAGCGGCAGGGCGAGTGGGTGCTGGTGTCGTCGCACTCGTCGCGCGTGGCCGGGGCGGCGCAGTAGCCGGGTCTTACGCCATCCAGAAGAACACGGCGGTCATGCGCTTCTCGTGATCGTCGAAGCCGAAGTAGGACGTGGCCGAGTGCACCAGGTTGGCGCGGTACAGCAGGATGCGGTTGAAGCGGTTTTCAACGCGGACTTCTTCCTGCCACGCCTGCGGCGGCAGCCGGGCCACGCCGAGCGCCTCGCGCAGGTTGGTGTGCGGCGCGCTGCACATGTTCCCGCCCAGCTGTCCGCTGGGGTAGCGCTGGCGGTAGAACGAGGTCCCGGCATCCGGCTCGGGCTCCGGTGACAGGTAGATCACCGCGGCATAGCGGCACAGCGCACGCGAGTCCGTGTGCGGGCGCGCGCCGGAATCGGCCATGCCCACCAGCTGCACATAGTTGTGATTCAGCGTGCGGCCTTCGGGCGCCTGTTCCTGCCACAGCTTCTTCGCACCCGTGACCTTGCGCACCCACGCTTCCACATGCGCCATCTCGTCCGCGGTCAGGGCGGCGGGCGAGCGCTTGCCCGGCCACGGCAGCTGGGTATAAGGCGCGCCGAGCTCCCAGTCATGGCGGGCGAGCGAGCGCGCCGCCACCTCGGGCGCATTCGGCAGGAAGTCGTCCGCGACCCAGTAGTCGCGCCCTTGCTGCGGCTTGCGGTAGCTGAGCTGGCGCATGCGGTCCGCTGCGCTCAGTGCGACACGATCTGCGACAGCGCCGAGAACGCGGCCCCGGTCTGCGACTGTTCGAGCAGGATGGTCAGCTCGGTGAAGGTGCACATCATGTTCACCACACTGATCTTGTCCCAGGCGAGCTTCTTGAGCACCGCGTGGTAGATGCCGGGCGTGCGGCGCGTCTCGGGGTTGAGGCGCAGCGTGAGCGCGGTCAGGTTGTCCATGCGGGCCAGCAGGCGTTCCGACCCGAACGCGTCTTCCACCATCGGCACCAGCGCGCGGCTGCACACCACCAGGATCTCCTGCACCCCGCGCGTCACGGTCACGAACATGCCGGTGTGCGGCTCGGCCATCGCCAGCAGCTGGCGCTGGCATTCATGCGAGAGATCCGACAGGCGATAGGTGAACAGCGAGAGGTCGGTCTTGGAATTGAGCTCGCCCGAGCGCGGGGCCAGCACGGGGATCGCACTGGCATGCTGCGGCAGCCGGTCCGACAGGCGGCGCAGCGCCATCACCACAGCGGCCTGGCCCACCGGCTTCCACAAGTCCGCCTCCAGCTGCGGCCGCAGCTGGCGCGCCAGCTCGGACAGGTTGATCAGTCCTAGCGACATCCCTTCGGTCAGGAAGGGCGATTCCGAAATAATTTGCTCAACTTTTGTTGCAATCGACAGCATTTTGTCTATCGCACAGCGGCCCCCGCCATGCGTCCCCTGGAAAGTGGAAAACACTGGGCCACGCGCGCGCCGGCGCGCAGCCGCCTCGGTCAACTCAGAACAAAGGAATGGCGCTCAGGCCGCGGGGAGGGGGTGATGACAGGACTGCCAGTGCTGCGCTACCAGGACGAATGCCAGTTGTGCACGTGTGCTCATGTTTTTCCCGTTCAACTCAGTGCGCTTTTGGGGGTCTTTGCCCGGCGCTTTCATCGGCGTTACCTGGGCGTATCGCCCGGTACTCTGGGACCTAGTGTAGTCCGCAAACTTATGAAAAGGCAATCGAAGCGCGAATCGAATTCTCGCCAATTGTTTCATTTTTGCAGCGAGTTCCAGCGTAGCCCGGTTTTCGCTGCAGGGGGTTGATTAAAAATCACGCTTTGATCTGCGTCAACAGAACAATTCTTCCACTCGTCGCGCGTGCGCCACACAGTTTCGGCATGAAAATGTTCAAAACTGAACAATCCGAGAACGTCCGTCTCATTTTCCGTTTTTTTTGACAGGCCCCAAACAGGAGGCATAACGTCGCCATTCCTGAGCTCGGCACATGAGTTCGGAGGCCGCCGCCACCATCCCCGGCGGCGCAAAAATATAAACCGATTCAATGACTTACGACTTGGAGAAGAAATGAAACTACGGAAAACCACGCTCGCCGCATCGATTGCCGCAATCTCCCTGGCGGGCGGCCTGGCAGCTGCCAACCCGATGATGCTGGGGGCTCCGGTGGCCAAGGCCACCCCCGAACAGGCAGCCGCACTGGTGGCCAAGATGGCCGGCGAGAACGGCCGCAAGGGCCTTGACGCAGATCACGGCTACAAGCTCTCGAAGGAGCATCCGGGCGAAGCCGGCACCAAGGTGAGCCGCCTGGACCACACCTACAAGGGCGTGCGCGTGTTTGGTTCGGAATCGGTGGTGGTCACCGACGATGCCGACAACGTGATCAGCGAGTCCGACTCGGACCGCCGCAACAACCTGGGCAGCGGCAATGGCAACCACCTGGGCGCCACCAAGTCCTTCGATGTGAAACCGAAGATCTCGGCCCAGGCCGCGATCAATGCGGTGGTCAAGGCGGTGGCGCCGAACGGCGTGCACCGCTACCAGCCGAGCGCTGAATTGATCATCTACCCGATCGTCGAACAGGTCCGCACGGCGGCCGCCGCTAACAAGGCCGAGTCCCAGCTGAACGCGCTGGACGTGGAAGACAAGGTCACCGGCTACGAGCTGGCCTACCTGGTCAAGACCCGCATGGCCAGCAACGGCAAGATTGTCTACACAGATACCGTGGTCAGCGCCAAGGACGCGCACACCATCGCCCAATGGGATGCGCTGCAGACCGTGGTCGGCGTGGGCCACAGCCAGTACTACGGCGACGTGCCGATCCAGACCACCCTGTCCGGCTCGACCTACAAGATGCTCGACTCGACCCGCGGCACCGGTGGCGTGTTCGGCGGCATGGCGATCACCAACGCCAACCACAGCCCGGAGAGCAATCCGCAGGCCGGCAGCATCTACACCAATAGCACCAACACCTGGGGCGACGGCACCCAGTACATCTCGGGCGGCAGCACCACCAACGCCAACGGCCAGACCGCGGCCGTGAATGCGCTGTGGGGCATGATGAACACCTACGACGCGATGAAGAACACCCAGGGATGGCAGTCCCTGAACGGCGCCAATAAGGCCACCTACATCGCCGTCCACGTCGACAACAACTACGATAACGCCTTCTACGACGATTCCTGCGAGTGCATGTACATCGGCGACGGCTCGTCGTTCTACAGCCTCGGTTCGATCGACGTGATCGGCCACGAGATGGGCCACGGCGTGACCGCCGCGACCTCCAACCTCACGTACTCCGGCGAGTCGGGCGGCCTGAATGAGTCGTCCTCGGACATCAACGGCGAGATGATCGAAGCCTACGCCAAGAACGGCGGCACCGGCTCCGTGATCCCGGCCACCGGCAACGACTGGATGATGGGCAAGGAGATCGCCCGCAATGGCGTGCCGCTGCGCTGGATGTGGAAGCCGTCCAAAGATGGCGCGTCCAAGGATGCCTGGAGCTCGACCCTGAAGACCCTGAACCCGCACTATTCGTCGGGCCCGAACAACCGCATGTTCTACTTCCTGTCGCAGGGCTCCAGCTCGTCGTCGAGCAGCGAGATGTACAGCTCCTACCTGACCCAGTCGCCGCGCAACATGACGGGTATCGGCAACGACAAGGCCTACCGCATCTGGTTCCGCGCCAACACCACCAAGCTGACCGCGTCCTCGACCTACGCCGATGCGCGTTCGAAGATGATCCAGGCCGCGACCGAGCTGTATGGCGCCGGCTCGCGTGAAGTGACGGCGGTGACCCGTGCCTATGCGGCCATCAACGTCGGTACCGACGTGCCGGAGACCACCAGCGGCGGCGCCGTGTCGATCAGCTCCCAGCCGTCCTCCGTGACCGTGGCGGCCGGTTCGACCGCGTCGTTCTCGGTGACCGCGACCGGCGGCACTGCGCCGTACCAGTACCAGTGGATGCGCAACGGCGCGAACATCAGCGGCGCGACCGCGGCCACCTACAGCTTCACCGCGCAGAGCACCGACAACGGCGCCGTGTTCGCGGTGAAGGTGACCGATTCGGCCACCTCGCCGACCACCGCCACCTCGAGCAATGCGACCCTGACGGTCAGCTCGGGCGGCGGCGGCACCACCGAGCGCGTCACCAACGGTTCATTCGAGAGCGGCACCACCGGCTGGAGCGGCACCACCGGCGTGATCGGCTCGTGGACCCAGCAGGCCGCGTATGACGGCACCAAGTACGCCTATCTGGGCGGCAACGGCACCACGGCGTCCGAGACCATCACCCAGGCGGTGGCGATCCCGTCGACCGCGACCGCGGCCAACCTGTCGTTCGCCCTGCACATCGACACGGCCGAGACCACGACCTCGACCGCGTACGACAAGCTGGTGGTGACGGTGAAGAACAGCGCGGGCAGCACCTTGGCGACCCTGGCGACCTACTCGAACCTGAACAAGGCGTCGGGCTACCAGATCCGCTCGTTCAACCTGCTGCCATACAAGGGCCAGACCGTGACGCTGTCGTTCGCAATGACGGAAGACTCGTCGGCCCAGACCTCGTTCGTGGTGGACAAGGTCAGCCTGATCACCCAGTAATCTCGTAGCTTCAGCAGCTCGAATATGCAACCATTTGGTTGCATATTCCGGTCCCACGGGAGCGCAGGCTGTCGCTCCCGCCTCACAGCCCGGCTTTGCGCCGGGCTTTTTTGGTTTAACTGTCGGCAATTTTTACATAGCAGGATGTGAACGAATGCTGATGTAGCGCAAGTGTTTGATTCTGAAAGCAACATTCCTTTGGGCACGATCATTGCTTAATCGTAATGACACATCACTCGGAGCCCTTCAATGAAGAAAATCCTCGCCCTTGCAGCCCTCGCCCTCTCCTTCAGCGGGGCAGCCCAAGCCAACCTTCTGGTGAACGGAAATTTTGAAAACGGTGGCAGCGGCTGGTACGGCGCCGGCATGGTGAGTTTGGCGACGCCGGTGTATTTCGGTGGCGGTTCGCCCGCCGCCAACGGCCAGTGGATGGTGGCCTATAACATTGGGGACCAGCAGCCGAACGGCGCGGTGTGGCAGTCGTTCGCGACGGTCGCGGGGCAGAAGTACCACGTGACTTTTGACTGGGGCACCAACAATGGCATCGTGCAGCAGATTGCCGCCTCGGTGACCGCAGGGAACGGCAGCGTGCTGGCCAACGACCTGTTTGCCGGCTCCGGCCCGGCGCTGGGCAGCTTCGCCTTCGACTTCTTTGCGGTGGACAGCGTGGCGACCCTGCGCTTCACGGACGTCGCCGGCAACTACACCTACTCGACCGATGGCCTGCTCGACAACGTCAGCGCCACCGTGCCGGAACCGGCTTCGCTGGTCCTGCTGTCCCTCGGCCTGGCCGGCATGGGCGCCCTGCGCCGCCGCCAGCGCTAAGCCGCGCCGCGGCGCCTCCGCGCGCCAACGCCCTCCGAAGCCCGGTCCGCCGGGCTTTGTCGTTTCTGGCCGCCGTTGTCGTGCATGCCGTCGTCTGCCCGGCACACGTCGTACACCGCTAGGCCATTGCGTGCCGGGGCGCGAGAACAGGTGTAGTCTATGAAGGTCCGGTCTTCAGGAGCTGGCAATGGCAGCACAAACCGGCAGTGACGGCGGCGAGGGCGACAGTCTGGAAACCCGCGTGATCCGGATCGAGGTCTTCGCCGAGGACGCGCGGGAGCGCCTGACGCGTATCGAGAAACGCCTGGACAGTTTCGAAGATAGGTTCATCAGGCTTGAAGCACGACTGGAAGACCTGTCTGTTCAGGTGGTGCGAATGTCTGCCCGGCTCGACGTCTTCGCGGAGAAACTGGACGGCTTCGCTAAGAAACTGGACGGCTTCGCTGAGAAACTGGACCAGTTCGTGACCAAGGACATGCTGGCGGCCAGCATGGCAGAACTGGAGGCGCGGCTGCTGAAGTGGTTCGTGGTGACGATTTTCGCCACAGCGTCGCTGGCCTTCACCGCCGCGAAGCTGGTGCACTGACGGCTTGCTCAGGCGCCCAGCGCGCGGGTCATGTAGCTGTACGACAGCGAGTCGCCGTCGATGCGGAACATGTCGGTGGTTTCTCCGGTGCGGGTGAAGCCGCAGCGCTCATACAAGCCGATGGCGGGGGCGTTTTCGCTGAGGACTTCGAGGTCGATCCAGGCCAGTCCCTGCCCGTGCGCCCAGGCCGCGGCGTGCTCGATCAGGCGGGCGCCCAGGCCCGCACGTCGGTAGTCCTCATGCACACCCATGCCGAGCAGGCAGCGGTGCCCGGCGCCGGGCTCCGGCCGCGCGCGCAAGTCGATG
>NZ_SPVF01000238.1 GCF_004614185.1 Zemynaea arenosa
ATCCTTCCACCGCCATCATCAAATGAGACCTTGGCAAACCGGGGGCGTCCATGTATGGGGTCAGGCCTCGGTGTTTTTTGTTCATGGTAGAACATCAACGCCCAACAGCTTGATTTTTAAGGAGAAGATCTGGGAGGTGCCAGGGCTTGTCTATGAACCCGGTGCCTGACCCCGGGGTTGGGGTGGATCAAGACGAAAAAAAACCCGCGTTCTGGCAGGATCGCGGGTCAAACGGAAAACCGATTCAATAGGAGTATGGTACGGAGTTGGTGCCGGGAAATCCTCCGAGCTTTGTCGGGGAATTGTCGTGAATTTGTAGCAACGGAAGTTGTCTATTCGAATACGGCCGAGATGAGCAGCGGACCGTCTTCGGTCACCACCCGGCCCGTGGCGGGCCAGTCGGCAAAGCGGTAGGCGACCACGCGGAAGGTGCTGCCGCCGTCGTTGTCGGCAAAGGCCGAGCCTTCGTTCACGGGTAGTGTGCTGTCGCGCTCGCCCACGCGGACGTGGACGGTCGGGTCGATACCCTTGCGCGGGTAGACGAAACGCACCCCGGCGCATTTCTTGCCGCTCACGATCGACGGGTGCACGTAGCGCTCGTAAGCCAGCGCCTGCTCGCAGGCGGCGCGCAGGTCGGCCGCTTCGTAGACGCCGTCTGCGCGCGTGACGATCGAGATGCGCTGGCGGAACTGGTACTGCGCCACGTTGTGGTTCAGGGTCAGCTCGGCGTTCTCGTCATACGCCGCCTTGAGCAGCGGGAACACGGTGCGCCCGGCCGCATCCAGCGGCAGGTTCAGCTGGGTGCTCTTGCCGTTCAGGGTCAGCTTCAGGCCCTCGGTCGGGGCCGTCTTGTCCTTGGGGATGACCTGGTAGGTGCTCTGCAGGAACTGCTTGGGCTTGCCGTATTTCTCGAACACGACCATGGCCCGGTAGGCGTCCCGGTAGGACACCCAGTCGCCCTCGCGCGCCTGGGCTGTGGCGGACCCTGCCGCCAGCAGCATCGCGCACAACAGCGATATGTGTCCCGAAAAACGCATGTCCCTCTACTGCTCCAATCAGAATCGATATGCCAGTGCCGTCGAGACGGACACGTTGGCCGGCCGCTCCACCAGCGGGCTCCGCTTGGCGTCGCCCTGCAGGCGCGCCACCTGGACCTGCGAGGTGAGCATCCACGACGGGGTGAACATCCAGTTCCAGCGCACGCTCGCGTGCACGTCGCGCAGCCCGCCGCCCGGATGCCACTCGGCATTCAGGCTGTTGCGCGACTCTTCGGCCGTCACCCCGAAATAAGTTGTGTTGTACTGCCGGTTCACAAGAGTGAACCCGACCGCGGCTGCAATCCGGTGGTGCTCGGCGGCATCCGTGGCCACGCGCTGCAGGTCCAGCGTGTAGCGCAGGCCGTTACGGTCCCGGCCGGAGCCAACCAGCACGGTGTTGGCCAGCCGCACTTGCGGCGCCAGGTAGTAGTTGAAGAAGCCGCCCGCCTCCACGCGCCGGTCGATGTCGTGCATGCCGTACAGGCGGCTGGCGCCCAATGGCACGCCGACCGGAACCGTACCCGGAATCAGCCCCGAGCTGCCCGCCGTGGTCACGTGGCCGACGCCGGCGTCGCGCCCGGACTGGGTGCGCCCCGGATACAGCGACAGCAGCGGCCCGTACTCGGCCACCGGCCCGTCCGACAGGTGCCAGCCGGCCGTCATGCCGCTCAGGAAGATCCCGTTGCTGAATTCGAACTGCACCACCGGCAGGACCGAGGTTTTCCGCTCGCTGGCCCCATCCCAGCGCGGGGCCGAGACGGCCCCCAGCCCGACATACATGTCGCGGCTGCCATCAGGCATCGGGTTGATGGTCGGCGTCTGGGCGGCGGCAGCGCCACTCAGACCGGCCAGCAGGAGAACGGAATACTTGAGCATGTTTCGCTAGCAAAGAGTTCGGGGGCAGACTGCCATTCTACCGGCATCGCCCCCTCCCTTTCTAAAAAGCATGAGGCGGTGCCGGGCACCACCCCGCGACGCGGCCGTTCACAGCAGCGTGGTGATGGTGCGGAAATTGACCGGATCGTCGGTCCGCGGCACCTGGACCAGGTAGGCCGGCGTCGCCACCGTGGCGGCGCACAGCACCGTCGGACCCGGCTCCGTCTTGATGACATTCACATTCAGCGCCTTACCGACCCGCTCCACGTGGGAGATCGCCACGCCCGAGCACGACATCCCGCTGCCGTGGAAGGCGGCCAGCACCATGTTCTGGGAGAAGTCGATCTTCGGCATGTCGGCGCCCGGGCTGTGGATCGCCCACATGGCCGAGAAGGTCGCCTCGTCGCGGATCACCACGTTCTGCTCCTTGGTGATGCCCGAATTCTTCGTGCTGTCCACCACGCTGAACTTGACCTGCTCCGGCGCCACGTTGACGAACTCCACGGCACCATCGGTGCGGTCGACGATGGCCAGCGCGGCCGGCGAGGACAGGGCTTCGGTGCACACGGCAAAGGTCATCAGGTCGACGCCGTTGTAGTCCACGCGCAGCTGGCGGCCCTCGGCGGTGACCTTGGTGATGGCCGCATACCGGCAACCTCGGTCCTGCAGGCCGAGGAACACGCCGACCACCATCTGGCGGGTGAAGTCGACCTTCGGCAGGTTCAGGTCCGGACGGCGGCTGCCGTAGTGCTCAGCCAGCAGGGCCGTCAGGGCGGCCTCATCCTTGACCACGACGGTGCGCGGCTTGGCGATGGCGGAATAGCCGTCCAGCAGCAGGGGCTCGAAGCCGTCGCCCGGCGGCTGCGCCTTGACCAGGCTGGTCTTCTCGACCTTGTGGGTGGCGCCCAGGCCGAGGTCAGCCTTGTCCAGGTTTTTCAGCAGCCCGTCGAACAATTCGCGGGATGCCTTGTCCTTGCACTCGGTGCGCGGGCCGGCGATGCTGTCCGACTGGGTGCACAGCACGTCCTGCGGGGTGCTGCCGTACAGGGTGAAGGCGTAGGAATTGTCGGCGCAGTTGCCGGCGCGGTCCCACAGCACATGGGTGTTGTCGATCACGTACAGGTCGCTGCGCACACCGGCGCAGGCCGCGTTCTGGACGGCGGCCGTGAAGTCGGCCAGGACGATCGGCTTGCTGCCCGGCGCCGGCTCGCCCGGCGCGAACTGCTGGCTGCTGCCGCTCGTCACGGTCGTGGTCACGCCGCCTGCCCCGCCCCCGCCGCACGCCGCGAGCAGGATGGCGGCGCTCACAGGCGCCACACGCAACAATTTGCCAAACAGTGTCATGGTGAAAGTCCTCACAAAGTTGTTCCCTCAATGCCGATCCATCATAGGGATATAACTTCATGCAATCCGCCCCCACTTGTAAGGCTTTTGTCGGAATTTTGTAATATTGATGAGTTCAGCGCGCGCTGGCTCCATTACAATCGCTGCTTTCCAGAAACACAATTCCACGGCAAGCATGCACTTCGGGCCAAAACACCGTCGCAACCGCGCCGCCACCTCAGGCAGAGTGGCGTGAATCGGCTGTTTTTCCGGTTTTTTGTGCTGGTGATGCTGTCCATCACCGCGGCGACCTTCGTGATCTACTTCGCGATCAGCCGCCTGTTCGGTGATCCGCTGGAGGACATCGCCCGCCGCCAGGCCGCCGCCCAGATCTTCGTGCTCGAGCAATACGTGGACCAGGCCCCGGCCGACGAGTGGCTGCCGCGCCTGAACAAGGTGCGGGAAGTGTCCGACGTGCACTTCGAGATCATCCCGCTGGCCACCGCCCGCGCCGCCCTGCCCGCCTCCCGCCGGGCGCAGCTGGACCGCGGCGAGGTCGTCATCGATCCCGTCGCGCGCGCCTTCTACCGCCGCGTGGACACCAAGGGCAACCGCTACGTCGGCAGTGACGAGGAGGCCATCCTGGCCCAGGATTTGCCGATCGACATAGGCTTCGCGCTGAAAATGGAAGTGGTGCGCTATGTGATCGTGGCGCTGGCCCTGCTGATCCCGATTGCGCTGTGGTCGCGCGCGCATTGGAAGGCGCTGCAATCGCTGTCGCGCGTGGCGGATGACTTCGGCAGCGGCAACCTGTCCGCCCGCGCCCACCTGCACCGGCGCGACGCGGTCTACCCGCTGGCGGAACGCATTAACCACATGGCCGACCGCATTCAGGGGCTGATGGAGGCCCAGCGCAATCTCCTGCATTCGGTCTCGCACGAGGTCCGTACCCCGATCGCGCGGCTGGAATTCGCCTTGGAACTACTGCGCGACGCCGCCGGCAACCCGGCCCTGGACAAGCGCATCACCGCCATGGAAGGCGACCTCAACGAGCTCAAGGACCTGGTCAACGAGCTGCTCAGCATGAGCAAGCTGGACGCAAAACAGGAGCTGCACACCGAGCCGGTGGAGGTCAACGACATGCTGCGCAGCCTGGTCGATGGGCTCACCCCACCGCCTGAGCAGATGTCGCAAAACATATCACCCGCGCTGGGTGATATCGAATGCGACAGACGCCTGCTGTGCCGTGCCATCGACAACCTGCTGCGCAACGCCGTCAAGTACTCGAACGGGCACGTCGCCCTGTCCGCGCAACGGGCAGGCCAGCAGCTGGAGATCGTGGTGGAAGACAATGGCCCCGGCATCCCGGAAGAGGAACGCGAGAAGATTTTCGAGCCGTTCTACCGGCTGGACCGCAGCCGCGACCGGGCCACCGGCGGCTTCGGCCTGGGCCTCTCGATCGCGCAGAAAGCCGTGCGCCTGCACGGCGGCACGCTGCACATCGAAACGTCGGAAAGCCTGGGCGGCGCCCGCATGGTGGTGCGCCTGCCAGCGAAGGACTAATCAGGAAGGCTTGACGCGAACAGCGTCAGATCACATGCCGCACCGCGTACCACAGATGTTCCCACCAGTGGTCGCGCGAGTGCACGGTCGGCAGGCAGCGCGTGTCCACCTGGGTCGGGAACGCCGGGTCCTTGCACATGCTCTTCTCCATCGCGAAGCGCTCATTCTCGGCATGCACGAGGGCGAAGCAGAGCCAGAACACGACGCCCATCAGGATGACCACCAGCGTCCACGCGACCTGGTTCACACGCGTGGTGTCGTACAGGTTCTCCTCATTGGGGAGAGACCCGCCGTACGCCTTCATCATCCCATGTTCTTTGGTGTCGCTCATCTGGCTCCTCGGTGATTATTTTTTCTCGGCCTTGATCTTGGTGACGATGCTGTCCAGCGTCTGCGCGGTCATCTTCATCAGCACCGGCTCGCGCTGCTCGCGGTTGGCGTTGCCCACCACCGACGGCGACGTCATATAGCGGCCATCGATGATGATGGTCGGCGCCGTCTCGACCTTGTAGTTGTCCACGATCCGGTTCAGCTGCTTCAGTTTAGTTTGGACCGTGAACGAATTCCAGTACTCGCGGAACTTGGCCTGGTCGATGCCGTTGGCGGCGACCCACTTGAAGATCGCCTGCTCATCCATGTCCAGACGGATGTGCTGCTTGTGGATCGCGTCGAACACGCGCTGCGCATATTCCTCGGCCTTGCCCATCGCTTCCAGCGTCAGGTGCAGGTGCGCGCCGGGATCGTTCGGGCCGCCGTACGGGAAGTGCACGCGCTTCAGCACGATGTTATTGGCCTGCTTCTTGGCGAAAACTTCCAGCTCCGGCTCCAGCGCGGCGCAGTGCGGGCAGCGGTACATGAAGAACTCGATCACCTCGACCTTCTTGTCGGCCGTGGCCGTCGGTTGCGGCCGGGCGATGGCGACGTAGTCGACGCCGAGTTTCGGGTCGGTCGGCGAGGCAAAGGCGGTGGCGGCCAGCATGCCGGCGGCTGCAAGGGCGAGGCGCAGAGAACGCATAGTGATCCTTCTGAGAAGATGAACGAAATTCGAACGACGGGAGATTACCACTTTTCCGCTTATGATCGAATTAAGCCGTCATATCCGCCAAGACTTTTTCGATTGCTTACGCGGTGTAACGCCATGTGACTGGCTTGGTCAACGGCGCTTCTGGCGGGCCTGCTCCAGCTGTTCGCACACGGCGCGGGTGGCATCGGCGATGCGCGGCGTGGCGCGGGTCAGGTGCTCGCCTTCGGACGAAAACAGGTTATTGCGCTGGACGGCGGTGAGGGTTTTGAACTGCTTCCAGCCGTTCAGCTCAGAACCGAACATGACCTCGGGGTTGGCCTGCAGGACGGCTTCGGTGCTCACTTCCGGCGCCAATACACGCAGGCCGGCAAAGACATTCACACCGCCGCACACGCGCAGGGCGTCGCTGGCAATGTGCTTGCCGTTGAGGGTGTAGACCGGCTTGTCCCAGACCTGGTAGAAGACTTTCACAGGCGGGCGCTGGGCGTATTTGGCGCGCAGGTCCGCGAGTTGCGCGCGGTAGCTGTGCGCGGCCTGCGCAGCTTGCGCGGCGGTGCCGGTCAGCTGGCCGAGGCGTTCCAGGTTGGTGGCGACGTCCTCCAGCGAGCGGGGTTCGCTGTAGAAGATGGGGATGCCGAGGCGGGTCAACTGCTCCAGCTGGCGCGCGGTGTTCCCGCTTTGCCAGACCACCAACAGCTCGGGCTTCAGGGCGAGCACGCGTTCGAGGTCGATCTGGCTGTTGGAACCGATCAGGGGAATGTTCTTGGCCGCTTCCGGGTAGTCGCTGAAGTTCATGGCGCCGACCACGCGGTCACCGGCACCGGCGGCGAACAGCAGCTCGGTGATGTGGGGGGCGAAGGCGATCACGCGCTGGGCGGCGCGCGGAAGGGTGACGGTGCGGCCGGCGTCGTCCGTGACGGTGACGGCGGCCTGCGCGGCGCTGGCGAGCGCGCCGGCAATGATGAATGCGGAAAGCTTCATGTCAGGTCTCGAGATTGATGAAGATGCGGCGGCGGTCGTCACCGCGGCGGTCGGTACCGCGGCGGTCGTCACCGCGGGTGTCGCCAGGGCGGCCGCCGTCATCACGCGGGTCGCCGAGCCGAGTCTCAGCGCCATATTGCACGGTGCCGATGGGGTGGCCGAGGCATTCGGTGAGCAGTGCGGGCACCAGGACCTCGTCGGCGGAACCGGCGCGCCAGCTTCCGTCACCCATCAGCAGCAGCGCATGCGTGGCGGCGCTTGCGGCGAGGTTGAGGTCATGTCCGACCATGATGACGCACTTGCCTTGCTCGCGCGCCAGGCGTGAGAGCAGGCGCATGACCGCGACCTGGTGCGCGAGATCGAGCGCGGTCGCCGGTTCATCAAGCAGCATGAGCGGCGTGTCCTGTGCCAGCAGTGCCGCGATGGCGACCCGCTGGCGCTCACCGCCGGAGAGCGTGCGCACGTCGCGCTGGGCGAGGTCCAGCACGTCCATCTGGCGCAGGGCGTCGTGGGCGATGCGGTGGTCGTCGGTGTCTTCCCAGTAGCTGTTGGCGTGGTAGGGGTGGCGTGCCATCAGCACGGTGTCGATGACGCGGTAGGAGAAGGCATCGTTGCGCGACTGCGCGAGGAAGGCGCGCTCGCGGGCCAGCGCGGGGAGCGGCCAGTCGCGCAGCGGCTTGTCTTGCAGGAGGATGTCGCCAGCTTGCGGCGTGCCGACGCCGGCTAGCGCGCGCAGCAGCGTGCTCTTGCCCGCGCCATTGCGGCCGATGATGCACCAGCACTCCCCGGCGCGGACGGACCAGTCGAGGCCCCGCACCAGCGTGCGATCCGCATCGTGCCGCCCCGCCCCGCCCGCGCTCAGCGCCAACCCGCGCACAGCAAGAAGTGCGCGCCCGGGCGACGCGTCAGTATGCGGCGCTTGCACGGCGGCGGGAGCGGGATCGCGGGAGTCTTCGCGGCGGTTCATGGGCGGCGGACCCGGAGCTGGTGGAGCTGCAGAAGAAAGACGGGGACACCGACCAGCGACGTGACCACGCCAACTGGCAGCTGCTGCGGCGCGAGCACGGTGCGTGCCAAAGTGTCGGCCAGCACCAGGAACGCGCCGCCCGCCAGTGCGGACGCCGGCAGCAGCACCCGATGGTCCGGCCCGAACGCATAGCGGCAGGCGTGCGGCACGATCAATCCGACGAAGCCGATCGCCCCCGCCGTGGTGACCGCCGTCGCCGCCAGCAGCCCCGAACACACAAACAAGGTCCGCCGCAGCCCACCGACATTGACGCCCAGCGTCACCGCCGCATCGGCATGCAGCGCCATCACATTGAGCGCCCTTGCCTGCGAGCGCACCAGCGCCAGCACCACCACCAGCGCAATCCACGGCAACCACCGCCACCCCGTGGCCGACAGGTCGCCAATCATCCAGAACACCATCCCCCGCAACCGCGACTCCGGCGCGATGGACAAAATCAGCGTCACCACCGCCATGCAGGCCGACGACAGGATCACCCCCGTCAGCAGCAGCGTCGACGAATCCCCCGCGACCTCCCGCTGCAAGTGCCCGGACAAATCCCGCCGCGCAAAAAGATACAGCAGCAGCGAGATGCCAACCGCGCCCGCCAGCGCCGCCGCATCCACGATCCACAGCGCCGCGCCCAGCAGCAGCGCCACCAGCGCGCCGACGGCGGCCCCACTGGAGACTCCCAGCACAAACGGATCGGCCAACGGATTACGCAGCAGCGACTGCATCATCACCCCCGCCAGCGACAGCCCCGCCCCGACCGCAAACGCACTCCCGGCACGCCCCAGCCGCAGATCGAGCAGAGTCGCCGTCATGCTTCCCGCCTGCCCGGACAAGACGTCGCTGAGCGCCGCCGGGAGCTCAGCCCACGGCAGCGCCACCGAACCCACGAGCACAGACCCCAGCAGCACCAGCAGCGCGCACGCCGCCAGCACCATCAGGATCAGACGCTGGCGCTGCACGCCAGCCATGGGTTCGAGGACCATCGACAAAACAGACCTTACTTGAAGTCGTACCGCAGCGAGACCTTCAGCTGCCGCCCATCGCTCGGGTAAATACCGCCACGGCAGGAGAAGGCATTCGAATAGTACTTCTTGTCCGCCAGGTTCTGCCCCGACACCGCGAACTCCCACGCGCCAAAGGTGCGTGCATAACGCGCATCGAAGGTGGTGAACGACGGAATGCGCGCGCTGCAGCTGTTCTTGAAGTCGTCGCCGTAACGCTGGCTATCCACCCACTGCGCCCCAAAGTCCGCCGTCTGCCCATCCCCTGGCACCCACGCCAGGCGCGCGGTGACCACGTTCTTCGGCACCAGCACCATCTCGCGGCCCGCGTTGACGCCTTCGCGGAAGGTCGCTTTCACATGCTGTGCGTGCCCGCTGACGCGCCACGCCTGCGCCACCTGCATCTCGCCATCGAACTCCACGCCCTGGCGGCGCGTCGGATCGAGGTTGGTGTTGGTCCCGAAATTGAGCGTCGGATCAAAGAAGATCTCGTTCTCCAGGTTGTGGCGGAACACGCGCGCCGTCACCTGCGCATTGCTGTCGCCCACCGTAGCGCCGATCTCGATGTCATGCGAGGTCTGGATCTTCAGCACCTGCACCGACGAGCGGAAGCTGTTCTCGTCCGCGTTCGGCACACGGTAGCTCTGGCCGAACTTCGCATACACCTCGGCGTTCGCCAGGACCGGATAACTGCCCTGCAGCTCCCACGCGTTCTGCGACTGGCCGCTCGATTCCGGCTTGGGCAACGAGAAGCTGAGCGGGTCCGAGAAGTCCTTGTCGAAGGTCTCGTGGCGCGCGCCCGCGGAGACGCGCGCCCCGCCTGCGAGACGCAACTCGTCGCGCACATAGACCGCCTTCGAGGTCTGGGTCGCATCCGCCTTCGAGAAGTCCGACTCCGTCTTGCGGTTCCAGCGAATCCAGTCGATACCGGCCACCAGTTCGTTCTGCATACCCTGCAGCGGCGACACGTAGCGCAAGCGCGGCGAGAACTGGTTCTGGCGGCTGTCGTACGCCGCGTTGGACGCGAACGGTCCCGAACCGAAGTCGAAGAAGTAGGTCGACTTGACCGTCTTCTCGCGGTGCGACAGCTCGGCCGCCAGTTCCAGCTGGCCGATGTGGTGCTCGATGAACGCCGTCTGGCGGTCCGCATCCAGCGAGCCATGATCGTTCAAGGTGAAGCTCTTGCGCGGATCGGCCTCGAACTGCGCCTGGGTCAGCGACCCCGGAAGGCGCGAATCCGAACGCGCCGAATCGATGCGCAGGCCAAAGCGCCCACCGTTATAGGCCCACTGCGCGCCGCCACTGAAGGCGTTCTGCTGGAAGTGGTTGTTCTGGCGGTAGTTATCGGTGCCCTGGTGCGCCACCGACGCATCCAGCGCAAACCCATCCCAGCTCTTGGCTGCGGACACGCGCAGGTCGCGCGACTTGAACTGCCCCAGCTCAGCGAACACCGAACCCCGCTGCGCGTTGGTCGTCGGTTTCTTCGTCACGATCTGGATCACGCCACCGGTGGCGCCTTCGCCAAACAGCACGCTCGCGCCGCCGCGAATGATCTCGATGCGCTCCACGGTCTCGATGGGAATGGTCGACAGCACCGCGCCGCCCAGTTCATTTTCGGACAGGCGCACGCCATCCAGCATCACGACCACGTTCTCGGAGCTGTTGGAGCCAAAGCCGCGCAGGTCCAGCGCGAAGTCCGGCGAACCATCGAGGCTCTGGCGGCCGTACACGCCGCCGATCTTGCGAATGGCCTGGTTGACGTTGGCCGCGCCGGCGCGGCGGATTTCATCGGCGGTGATGACGGTGGCGCCGACGCCCGGCTGGTCCGGGAAGCGCGAGGCGCTCACCGTGACCGATGCGACGGTGGCTCCCGATGCGGCGGAGGTGAGGTCCTGGGCGTGCAGCGCGGGGGCGGCGAAAGCAAAGGACAAGGCAGTGGCGAGCAGCGACAGGCGCGGCAAAGCGGTAGAGCTCATGGTGTTGTTGTGGTCTCGATCAAGGCCCGATGCCTGCGTCCCCGCAGGCCGTTGGGCGGTACGAATGGCGCGCCTCATGGATGCACCACTCCCCTGTCCTGGCCGGTATCCGGGCTCCAAGCGAGCCGGCTTCACCTTCCTGATCGTGACGGTCAGTGGTCGTGGAAGCGGCCTGCTGCAAAGTCTGAACGACATCTTTGCAGCGCTTGTTTACCGTTGCGGGGGCAGCACACGTTGGCCTTGGCGCGCAGCGCGTCGGCATCGTGTTTCCCGTTTAACTGCAGATGTGAGAACACCTGCGGGCACCAGAACGGGCGACATTATACCTGACCAAAAAAGCATTAGCCTTTTGCTACTGCCTTGGCTATAGTGGCCGCACCTTTCAATAAGTACAAGAGGAGTCCGACCCCATGGCCGTTCGTAAGTCCCTCATCAGGAGCCTCGCCCTTGCGGCGGGTGTCCTGTGTACCGCGGGGCTGCTGGCGCAAAACGCCGCCGTCACCGTCACGCCCATCCCCCAGCCGGCCACCGACACCGGCATCCCGTTCGCGGTCCCGCACACCGGCGCCGTGAGCACGCCGAGCGCACCGGACGCGTGGGGCGGCATCCGCAGCGACAGCGCACCGACGCTGTCGGACCGCGTGGTGCAGTACGAGATCGAGGCCAAGCTCGATCCGGACAAGCACACTATCGAGGGCAAGCAGAAACTCACGTGGCGCAACCGCAGCCAGGAGCCGGTGCGCAGCGTCTACCTGCACCTGTACCTGAATGCGTTCGAGGGCGAGGGCAGCACCTGGCAGAGCGAACTCCGTCATTCCGGCAAGAGCTTCCGCAGCGGCGTAGCGATCAAGGAAGGCGAATGGGGCCACCAGGAACTGCGCTCAGTGACCCAGGGCGGCGCCAAGGTCGAGTGGTCTTTCGTGCATCCGGACGGCGGCCCGGCCACCGACCACACCGTGGTCAAGCTCGACCTGCCGGCACCCGTGGCAGCGGGCGCCTCGACCACCCTGGACATCGCTTTCTTCGACCAGCTCCCGCGCGTGATGGCGCGCACCGGCTACTTCGGCAGCTTCCATCTGGTCGGACAGTGGTTCCCCAAGATCGGCGTGCTGGAACTGCCGGGCGAGCGTGGCGCCACTGCGGTGCGCTGGAACGTGCACGAGTTCCACAAGGACTCCGAGTTCTACGCGGACTTCGGCAGCTACGACGTGCGCATCACCGCGCCCAAGACCTACACCATCGGCGCCACAGGCGAGCTGCAAGGCGCACCGGTGGAAGCGAACGGCCTGCTGACCCACCGCTACGTGCAGCACGACGTGCACGATTTCGCGTGGACCGCGGACAAGCGCACCGCCAAGCCCATGGTCTCCACCTGGACCGGCGCGGGCAGCCCCGAGGTGAAAGTCACCGTCCTGTACCCGCCCGAATTCGAGGCCAGCGCCGCCCCGGCCATGAAGGCCGCCAAGGATTCGCTGACCTACTTCTCCAACACGCTCGGCCCCTATCCGTACAAGACGCTGACAGTGGTGATCCCGCCGCACAACGCGGGTGAAGCGGGCGGCATGGAGTACCCGACCTTCATCACGGCCGAGGGCTTCGACAAAGTCGAGCCGGGCACGGTGGCACAGTATGCGCTGGACTTCGTGACCATCCACGAATTCGGCCATGGCTACTTCTACGGCATCCTCGCCTCGAATGAATTCGAGGAGCCGATGCTGGACGAAGGCCTGAACGACTACTGGGACAACCGCATGGCCCGCGCGGCCAACATGACGGTCGGCCTGAGCACGCCCTTCCTCAAGAAGATCGGCTTTGCGCCCACCATGAAACCGTTCGACATCGAACGCGCCGGCACTCCGCGCGACGAACCGGCCGACAACGTGGGCGACAACGCCTACGAACGCCTGCAGGGCATGAACCCGATCTACTCCCGCACCGCCACCACCATGCGCGACCTGGAAGCGCGCATCGGCAAGGATGCGCTGGAGCGCGGCTTCAAGGAGTACTACCGCCGCTGGAAGTTCCGCCACCCGAGCGTGGCCGACCTGCGCGAAGCGCTGGCGGAAGGCACCGGACAGCGCGCCGTCGTCGAGCAGGTGTTCGCGAACCAGATCTACAAGACCTCCAAGATCGACGATCGCGTGGCCAAGCTGACCAGCGAGGAAGAGCTGCCGCTGACCGGCACCCGCGTGGGCAAGGACGGCAAGTGGGTCGAGGACAAGCAGGAGGATGTCGACAAGAAGGTCGAGGAAGTCCGCAAGGCCTGGGACAAGGCCCATCCGGATGCCAAGCCGGGTACCGGCCCTTACCCGTACCGCACCACGGTCACGCTGCGCCGCTACGGCGCGCCGGTGCCGCAGACGGTGCTGGTCAAGTTCGCGGATGGCAGCAGTGAAAAAGTGGTGTGGAACGACGACCGCGCGTGGGCCAAGTTCACCTGGGTGAAGCCCGCCAAGGCCGTGTCGGCGGAGCTGGACCCGGACCGCCTGCACTACCTGGACGTCAGCAAGCTCGATGACAGCCACACCATGAAGGCCGACACCAGTGCCTCGCGCCGCTGGGGCAGCGAATTCGCCGCCATCATCCAGCTTCTCTTCTCCTTCATCGCCACGGTGTGACCATGAGCTACGACCAAACGACCGACACCACGCCCGCGCAAGCCGCACTGCCACCCGAGCCGGCACCGCAGCCTGCCGAGGCTCCCCTTTCCGCAGCTGCCAGCGGACCGGCCGCCGCGCCGCGCCAGGCGAAGCACGTGACCACCGTCGCGCGTCCACGCCGCCGCTTCGCCCTGCGCTTCGGCGCCACGGCGGGCGCCATGAAGGCCGCCCTGCAATGGCGCCTGCTGGTGCTGTGGGTGGCGCTGATGCTGATCCCGACCGCCATCGCCGCAGTCCCGTTCTGGACCACGCTGAAAGGCGCCTTCGACAACTCGGTGCACGCCTCCGAACTGGCCGCGCGCCTGGACGCCATCGCCATCGCCGACCTGCAGATCGCCTTCAAGGCGCAGAACGGCATGATCACCACGTCGATGATCCTGGCGCTGATCGTGACCTTCCTGCTCTCCCCTCTGCTCTCCGGCATGGTGGCCACGGCCACCCGCGCACCGCAGCCGCTGCGCTGGCGCGAGCTGGTGGCCGGTGGCCTGCAACAGTATCCGCGCATGTTCTACATGCTGCTGTGGGCTTTGATCCCGATGGGGATCGCCATGGCGCTGTACGGCATCGCCAGCGGTGCGGCCGAGGAGATCAATGACAAGGCCATCACCCCGGCCGACGCGGCGGGCGCCTCGCGCTTTGCGATGGTGGTGTTCGTGCTGGCGGTGGCCTTCTTCCACACCACCGTGGAAGGCGGGCGCGCCGTGCTGGCCCTGGACCGCCGCCGCGTCTCGCCCTTCAAGGCGTGGTGGGATGGGCTCAAGCTGGTGCTGCGCCAGCCGGTGGCGGCCATTGGCAGCTGGGTGATCATCACCGCCGCGGCGCTGTTGATCGTGGGGCTGCTCGGCGTGGCCCGCCTGAACGCGAATGGCGCCGGCGCGGGCGCCTTCTGGCTGGCCATGCTGCTCACGCAGGTGATCGCCCTGGTCATCGCCTGGATGCGCTGCGCGCGCATGTACGCGCTGGTGGAGCTGGCGCGGCCTTGATAAAGCGGCGCGGCGCGCGCATAGTAGTCTCCAAGTACTCAAGGAGCCTGCCATGTCCGCGCCGCCCTCTGCCAAACTTCCGACTTATTTCGTCTCCCACGGAGGCGGTCCCTGGCCGTACATGAAGGAGCAGTACGGCCACACGTACGACAAGCTGGAAGCGTCCCTCGTCGACATCCCGCGCCAGATCGGCGGCAAGCCGAAGGCGGTGCTGGTGGTCAGCGGGCATTGGGAGGAGCAGGAGTTCACCGTGTCCTCCGGCGCCGCACCGGTGATGATCTACGACTACGGCGGCTTCCCGGCGCACACTTACCAGGTCAAGTACCCGGCGCCGGGCGACCCCGAGCTGGCCGCACGCGTGGCCGAACTGCTGGCCGCCGCCGGGCACACCGCGGAGCTGGACCCGCACCGCGGCTTCGACCACGGCACCTTCTCGATGCTCGCGCCCGTGTTTCCGGATGCTGACGTGCCTGTGGTGCAGCTGTCGATGAAGCACGGCTTCAACGCCATGACCCACATCGAAGCCGGGCGCGCCCTGGCGCCGCTGCGCGACGAAGGCGTGCTGATTCTGGGGAGCGGCCTGTCGTACCACAACCTGCGCATGTTCGGCGCGGTGGGCCGCACGCCCTCGCACGAATTCGACGCCTGGCTCAATCACACCTTGCGCGAGCTGCCCCCGGACGAGCGGCTGGAGGCCCTGCTGCACTGGGGCGACGCCCCCTCCGCGCGCATGGCGCACCCGCGCGAAGACCATCTGGTGCCGCTATTCGTGGTGCTGGGCGCGGCCGAGCAAGAAGCGGCGGCCTGCGTCTATCACGAGGACGAATTCTTCGGCAATCTCGCCGTCTCCTCATTCCGCTTCGGCGCCCCAGCCGTGGCAGACGCCGCGCCCGCCCCGCAGCTCACGGCCGAGCCTGAGCCCAGCGCCAAGTAGCACGCCGCGCTACCCCCGTCCCGCCCCTTCCTGCCCCGCCCGCCTGCCCCACCCCCGACCGGGGTCAGGCGTGCCCCTCATAGACGAGCCCTGGCACCACCCTCATTTTTCTTTTCAAAATCAGCAGCTTACGCGTTAATGTTCTGATACCGTTTGAAAAATGCGGGGCCTGACCCCGTACATGGACGCCCCCGGTTTGCCAAGGTCTCATTTGATGATGG
>NZ_SPVF01000060.1 GCF_004614185.1 Zemynaea arenosa
CCTTGTCCGCGCCGCCGTCAGCCCCGCCGCCGCCGTCGCCGGCCGCAGCCGCAGGCGAGGCGGCGACCAGGCGCACCGTGGCATCCTGTGGCGGATAGCACAGCCCGGCATCGGCGCAGCCCTGGCCGGTCACGGTCAGCGTGAACATCCCTTGCGCCTGCACCGGCATCCGGATCGTCACCGAGCGCTTGTACGTCTCGACGTTCTTGCCGAAGTTCTCATCGAAGTGCACTGTCCCCGCGGGGAACTGCGGCACGCCCAGCTTGGCGCCTGCGGCGACAAATTTGAACCGCTCGCGGTACATGTAGTATCCGTCGGCGATCTCGTAGGTCACCGCCACGGTCTGCCCGTCGATCATCTGCGCCGACATCTTGAAAGCGTCGGCCGGATCGAGGAACTCTTGCGCCCGCGCGCACGGCGCGGCCATCGACAGGCTCAACAGGACCAGCAGCAGCGCGAGAGCTCCGCGGCCCCAGCGGTGGAACAGATTACGGTTCATGACGTCCTTGCAAATTCTCGCGGGCGCGGCCCGCTGCATCCGAAATGGTACACCTGTGCAAGCCTCCATGCGGTCAATGCCCATTTTTCGTACGCGGGTTCAGGCGAAAAAAAAGTCAGGCCGCAGCCTGACTTTCCTTTATGACGCTTCAGCGATGCTTACTCAGCCGCGCCTTCGACGTCCACTGCTTCGGTCATGTCCGGACGGTCAACCAGCTCGACGAAGGCCATCGGAGCGTTGTCGCCGACGCGGAAACCCATCTTCAGGATGCGCAGGTAGCCGCCGTTGCGGTTGGCGTAGCGCGGGCCCAGTTCGTTGAACAGCTTCAGGACCATCTCGCGGTCACGCAGACGGGAGAAGGCCAGGCGCTTGTTCGCCAGGGTGTCGTTCTTGCCCAGGGTCAGGATCGGCTCGACGACGCGGCGCAGTTCCTTGGCTTTCGGGACGGTGGTCTTGATCGCTTCGTGACGCAGCAGGGAAACGGTCATGTTGCGCAGCATCGCGAGGCGGTGTGCGGAGGTGCGGTTCAGCTTACGGAGGCCGTGACGGTGACGCATGATGTATTACCTTTCAAGTTTTATCCCAGCTCTTCGATCGCAACACGCGCGGGCCGGTTCTTAGGGGGTTAATTTGTCCAAAAAGGATCTGGCTTTGCCAGTCCTTTTTGGGTGATTCCGCCCGAAAGTAGGGGTGCACTTTCGGGCGAAAGTATTACTTTTCCAGACCAGCCGGCGGCCAGTTTTCCAGCTTCATGCCGAGGGTCAGACCACGGGAAGCCAGGACTTCCTTGATCTCGTTGAGCGACTTGCGGCCCAGGTTCGGGGTCTTCAGCAGCTCGTTCTCGGAACGCTGGATCAGGTCGCCGATGTAGTAGATGTTCTCGGCCTTCAGGCAGTTCGCCGAACGGACGGTCAGCTCCAGGTCGTCCACCGGACGCAGCAGGATCGGATCGACCAGCGGTGCACGCGACGGTGCCTCGGTGGTGGCTTCGGTGCCTTCCAGGGCGGCGAACACGTTCAGCTGGTCCACCAGCACGCGGGCCGACTGGCGGATCGCCTCTTCCGGGGTGATGACGCCGTTGGTCTCGATGTTGATGATCAGCTTGTCCAGGTCGGTACGCTGCTCGACGCGGGCGGATTCGACGGCGTACGACACGCGGCGCACCGGCGAGAACGAGGCGTCCAGGATGATGCGGCCGATGGTCTTGTTGGTGTCTTCCGACAGGCGGCGCACGTTACCCGGCACATAGCCACGGCCCTTTTCGACCTTGATCTGCATGTCCAGCTTGCCGCCAGCGGTCAGGTGGGCGATCACGTGATCCGGGTTGATCAGTTCCACGTCATGCGGCAGGTCGATGTCCGACGCCAGCACGGGGCCCTCGCCTTCCTTCTTCAGGGTCAGGGTCACGGCATCACGGTTGTGGACCTTGAACACGACGCCCTTCAGGTTCAGCAGCAGGTCGACCACGTCTTCCTGCACGCCGTCCAGCGAGGAGTACTCGTGCACGACGCCGGCGATGGTCACTTCGGTGGGCGCAAAGCCGACCATGGACGAGAGCAGGACACGGCGCAGGGCGTTGCCGAGGGTGTGGCCATAGCCACGCTCGAACGGCTCCATCACCACCTTGGCATTGCCAGGGCCCAGTGCTTCTACATCGATGATACGCGGCTTCAACAGACTGTTTTGCATGAAATGTCCTTTTCATTACCCTCGGCTCGTTACACCGATAAGGCTGATGGCATTATTGAAAAAGCCCGCGGCCCCAACGGGGACGCAGGCGGGTCCTGCAGGATTGCCAAGGGGCGCTGGCGCCCCTCATCAACCGCCGGAAAGGGGCGCCCGGCCCCTTCACGATTAACGCGAATACAGTTCGACGATCAGCGATTCGTTGACGTCACCGAACAGCTCGTTACGCTCCGGGAAGGTGCGGAAGGTGCCTTCCATCTTCTTGGCGTCGACCGAGACCCAGCTCGGCATGCCGCCCTGCTCGGCCAGCGAGAGAGCTTCGATGATGCGGGCCTGCTTCTTGGCCTTGTCGCGCACGGCGATCACGTCGCCCTTCTTGACGGAGTAGGACGGGATGTTCACGACCTTGCCGTTCACGGTGAACGCCTTGTGCGACACCAGCTGGCGGGCTTCCGAACGGGTCGAGCCGAAGCCCATGCGGTAGGCGACGTTGTCCAGGCGCTGTTCCAGCAGTTGCAGCAGGGTCTCACCAGTGTTGCCCTTGCGGCGGTCAGCTTCGGCGAAGTAGCGGCGGAATTGGCGCTCCAGCACGCCGTAGATACGCTTGACCTTCTGCTTTTCGCGCAGCTGGTTGCCGTAGTCGGAGGTGCGGGCACCCGACTTCACGCCGTGCTGGCCAGGTTTGGTCTCCAGCTTGCACTTCGAGTCGAGCGAGCGGCGGGCGCTCTTGAGGAACAGGTCCGTGCCTTCGCGGCGGGACAGTTTGGCTTTGGGTCCGATATAACGTGCCACAGTAAATCCTTTGTTGTGTTTGAATGACGTCCCGAGAACAGGGCCAGGCCCTGCACCAGACGCTAGTTTGGTCTCGACCCCGCGCTGCGCGTGGGGGGATGAGCCAAACGTGGCTGAAAAAGCCGCCAGCCTATGATGGCAGGCGACAATAGCCGGGCAGTATAACCCATTTCGGGCCATTCTGCACCGGCTTGTCGGTGTTGGCGGGGCGGGTCATACGGCCAGCCCAGCCGCGCAGCTTAGATACGGCGGCGCTTCGGCGGACGGCAGCCGTTGTGCGGCACCGGCGTCACGTCCTGGATCTCGGTGATCTTGATGCCCAGGTTGTTCAGCGCGCGCACAGCCGATTCACGGCCCGGGCCCGGGCCCTTGATGCGCACTTCCAGGTTCTTCACACCATATTCCTGAGCGACCTTGCCGGCCGCTTCAGCAGCGACCTGGGCTGCGAACGGGGTCGATTTGCGCGAACCCTTGAAGCCAGCGCCACCCGAGGTTGCCCACGACAGGGCGTTGCCCTGGCGGTCGGTGATGGTGATGATGGTGTTGTTGAAGGACGCGTGCACGTGGGCGATGCCCTCGGCAACGTTCTTCTTGACTTTCTTGCGCACGCGGGCTGCGGCTGCGCTGCTTTGTTGCTTGGCCATGGTCTCTTCCTAAGGATTATTTCTTCAGAGCTTGTGCTGCCTTGCGCGGGCCCTTGCGGGTCCGTGCATTGGTGCGGGTGCGCTGGCCGCGGACCGGCAGGCCCTTACGGTGACGCATGCCGCGGTAGCAGCCCAGGTCCATCAAACGCTTGATGTTCATGGACAGCTCACGGCGCAGATCGCCCTCGACCACGAACTTGGCGATCTCGTCACGCAGCTTTTCGAGTTCGTTGTCGTTCAGGTCCTTGACCTTCTTGTTGGTCGCAACGCCGGTGGCCTCGCAGATCTTCTGCGAACGCGGACGGCCAATGCCGTAGATGGCGGTCAGGCCAATCACGGTGTGCTGATGGTTGGGGATATTAACCCCTGCAATACGTGCCATTCGTTATTCCTCGATCTGACTGATTAACCTTGACGCTGCTTGTGGCGCGGCTCGATGCAGATGACCCGCACGATGCCCTTGCGCTTGATGATCTTGCAGTTGCGGCAGATGCGCTTGACTGAAGCGTTAACTTTCATTTTGCACTCTCTTTTTTCGGTTCGTTATCTATAACTTACTTGGTGCGGAACACGATCCGCGCCCGGGACAGGTCGTACGGGGTCAGTTCCACCGTCACTTTGTCGCCCGGGAGGATGCGGATGTAATTCATCCGCATCTTGCCGCTGATGTGGCCCAGTACCACGTGGCCGTTTTCCAGCTTGACTCGAAACGTTGCATTCGGGAGATTCTCAAGGATCTCCCCCTGCATCTGGATGACGTCGTCTTTTGCCATTCGGTCTGTTCTCTCCTGTGCGGGGCTTCAGCGGGTCGGCATACCGCCCTTGAAGTTGGCCTTGCGCAGCAGCGACTCATATTGCTGCGACATCACGTAGTTCTGCACCTGGGCCATGAAGTCCATGGTGACCACCACGAGAATCAGGAGCGACGTGCCACCGAAGTAGAACGACACCTTCCACTGGGCCTGCATGAATTCCGGCAGCAGGCAGACCAGGGTGATGTACACCGCACCGGCCAGCGTCAAACGCATCAGGATCTTGTCGATGTAGCGTGCAGTCTGCTCACCCGGGCGGATGCCCGGCACAAACGCACCGCTCTTCTTCAAGTTGTCCGCGGTCTCCTTGCTATTGAACACCAGTGCGGTGTAGAAGAAGCAGAAGAACACGATCGCGACGGCGTACAGCAGGGCATGCAGCGGCTCACCCGGCGTCATCGAAGCCGCCACGTCCTTCAGGAAGACGACAAAGCGGTTGTTCGGATCGGACCCGCGCGCGAACCAGTCCAGGATGGTGGACGGGAACAGGATGATCGACGAGGCGAAGATCGGCGGGATCACGCCGGCCATGTTGAGCTTCAGCGGCAGGTGGGACGCTTGCCCACCGTACACCTTGTTGCCCACCTGGCGCTTCGCATAGTTGACCAGGATCTTGCGCTGGCCCCGCTCCACGAACACCACGACGTAAGTCACGACCGCCACCAGCGCCACGATCACGATCGCCGAGAACGGGCTGATCGAACCGGTCGACACCTGGGAGAACATGCTCCCCAGCGCGTTCGGCAGACCGGCTGCGATACCGGCAAAGATGATGATCGAGATACCGTTGCCCAGGCCGCGCTCGGTGATCTGCTCGCCGAGCCACATCAGGAACATGGTCCCGGTCAGCAGCGTCACGACGGTCACGAAGCGGAACGCCATGCCCGGATCGATTACCAGCCCCGGCTGTGCCTCCAGCGCGACGGCAATGCCGAACGCCTGGAACATCGCCAGCGCCACCGTGAAGTAGCGCGTGTACTGGGTGATCTTGCGGCGGCCCGACTCGCCTTCCTTCTTCAGCGCTTCCATCTGCGGCGAGACGATCGACACCAGCTGCATGATGATCGAGGCCGAGATGTAGGGCGTGATGCCGAGGGCGAACACCGTGAAGCGGGACAACGCGCCACCCGAGAACATGTTGAACAGCCCCAGGATGCCGCCTTCGTTCTGCTTGAACAGCGCCGCCAGCTGCACCGGATCGATGCCGGGCACCGGGACGTGGGCCCCGATGCGGTACACGACCAACGCGCCGAGCAAGAACCACAGACGGCTCCACGGGAAACCGGCTGCCGCGCTCTTACCGAGTTGTGAATTAGTCGCCATTAATGCTCCGAATCAAGCGGGCCGCAATTACGCGACCGAACCGCCTGCCGCTTCGATGGCTGCCTTCGCACCCGCCGTTGCCTTGATGCCCTTGAGGTTCACCGCTTTGGTGATCTCGCCGGACACGATCACACGCACGTCGCGCGCCAGCACCGGCAGCACGCCGGCTTGCTTCAGCACGACGAGGTCGATGTCGGTCACGGCCAGGGCGTTCAGGTCGGACAGGCGCACTTCGGCCTTGAAGGTGGCGTTCAGCGATTTGAAGCCACGCTTCGGCAGACGGCGCTGCAGCGGCATCTGGCCGCCTTCGAAACCGACCTTGTGGAAGCCGCCCGAACGCGACTTCTGACCCTTGTGGCCACGGCCCGCGGTCTTGCCCAGACCCGAACCGATGCCACGGCCGACGCGGCGCTTGGCGTGTTTCGCGCCATCGGCCGGTTGAATGGTATTGAGTTCCATTGTTTTCTCCGTTCGTCAGCCGAAGCTTACGAAACAACTTTCACGAGGTAAGCGACTTTGTTGATCATGCCGCGCACGGACGGGGTGTCCTGCAGCTCGGAGACCGAGTTCACGCGGCGCAGGCCCAGGCCGCGCACGGTGGCGCGGTGGTCCTGGCGGGTGCCGATCAGGCCCTTGACCAGTTTCACTTTGACGGTATTTGCCATGTCGTTTACTCCTTAACCGAGGATCTCTTCGACCGACTTGCCGCGCTTGGCAGCGATGTCAGCCGGAGTGCTCATCTTGGACAGGCCGTTCAGGGTCGCACGCACCAGGTTGTACGGGTTCGAGGAACCGGTCGACTTGGCGACCACGTCGGTCACGCCCATCACTTCGAAGATCGCGCGCATGGCGCCGCCCGCGATCACGCCGGTACCCGGCTTGGCCGGCGACATCATCACGCGCGAGGCGCCGTGGCGGCCTTCGACGGTGTGCTGCAGGGTGCCGTTCTTGAGCGGAACCTTGATCAGGTTGCGGCGCGCTTCTTCCATCGCCTTCTGCACCCCGACCGGGACTTCCTTCGACTTGCCCTTGCCCATGCCGATGCGGCCATCGCCGTCACCGACCACGGTCAGCGCCGCGAAACCCATGATCCGACCACCCTTCACCACCTTGGTGACGCGGTTGATCGCGATCATTTTTTCGCGCATGCCGTCATCCGGCTTGTCGCTCTGCATTTTTGCTTGCATTTTTGCCATGACGCTTCTTCCTTAGAACTTCAGGCCGGCTTCGCGGGCAGCATCTGCCAGCGCTTTGACACGGCCGTGGTAACGGAAACCGGAACGGTCGAAGGCGACCTCGGTGATTCCAGCTTTCAGTGCCTTCTCGGCGACGCGCTTGCCCACCAGGGCGGCCGCGGCGACGTTGCCGCCCTTGCCGGTCTGGCCAGCCAGTTCGGCGCGCACTTCCGCTTCCAGGGTGGAAGCCGACACCAGCACTTTGGCGTCCGGGGAAATCAGGTTCGCATAGATGTGCAGGTTGGTGCGGTGCACCGACAGGCGGTTCACGCCGAGCTGCGCGATCTTGATGCGGGTTTGACGGCCACGGCGCAGACGGGATTCTTTCTTGTCCATGTCGGTTCCTATTATTTCTTCTTGGTTTCTTTGAGCTTGACCACTTCGTCCACATAGCGGACGCCCTTGCCCTTGTAGGGCTCAGGGGAGCGGTAAGCGCGCACTTCGGCGGCGACCTGGCCAACCTTCTGGCGGTCGATACCCTTGATCACGATCTCGGTCGGGGTCGGGGTTGCGGCCGACACGCCTTCCGGCATCTGGTGCACCACCGGGTGCGAGAAGCCCAGCGACAGGTTCAGCTTGTCGCCTTGCGCGGTGGCCTTGTAACCCACGCCGACCAGCGACAGCTTCTTCTCGAAGCCCTTGGTCACGCCGGTCACCATGTTGTTGACCAGGGCGCGCAGGGTGCCCGACATCGCGTTCGACTCGCGCGACTCATCGATCACGTCGAAGGTCAGGGTGCCGTTGTTGTTTTCCACTTTGACCAGGCCGTTCAGCGGCTGGGTCAGCGAGCCCAGCGGGCCCTTGACCGTGATCGCGCCGGCGCTGATCGCCACATCGGTGCCCGCAGGCACGGCGATCGGCATCTTAGCTACTCGAGACATCGTTGACTCCTTACGCCACGTAGCAAATCACTTCGCCACCGACGCCGGTGCTCCGTGCTTTGCGGTCAGTCATGACGCCTTGCGGGGTGGACACGATCGCCACGCCCAGGCCGTTCATGACGGTCGGGATTTCGTTCTTGCCTTTGTAGACACGCAGGCCAGGACGGGACACGCGCTCGAGGCGCTCGATGACCGGACGGCCAACGTAATACTTCAAACCGATCTTCAGTTCCGCCTTGCCACCTTCGTTGGTGACGGCGAAATCTTCAATGTAACCCTCGTCTTTCAGGACGTTGGCGATCGCAACTTTCACCTTCGAGGAAGGCATGGCCACTTCGGTCTTCTTGACGCCTTGGGCATTGCGAATGCGGGTCAGCATATCGGCGATAGGATCGCTCATACTCATGCTTTGTTCTCCTATTACCAGCTAGCTTTGGTCATACCCGGGATTTCGCCTTTCATGGCGAATTCACGGAGTTTGGTGCGGGCCAGGCCGAACTTGCGGAAGGTGCCACGCGGACGGCCGGTCATGGCGCAGCGGTTACGCTGGCGGGACGGGGCCGAATTACGCGGCAGCGCTTGCAGTTTCAGGCGCGCTTCGTAACGCTCTTCTTCCGATTTGGACTGGTCGGCGATGATGGCCTTCAGAGCGGCACGCTTTGCGGCGAATTTCTCCACCAGGTCTGCACGCTTCTGTTCACGGTTAATCAGTGCGAGTTTTGCCATGATTGCTTAGTTCCTGAACGGGAATTTAAAGGCGGCGAGCAGCGCTTTGGCTTCGTCGTCGGTCTTCGCGGTCGTGGTGATCGAGATGTTCATGCCACGCAGAGCGTCGATCTTGTCGTACTCGATTTCCGGGAAGATGATCTGCTCTTTGACGCCGATGTTGTAGTTGCCACGGCCGTCGAACGAGCGGCCATTCACGCCGCGGAAGTCACGCACGCGCGGCAGGGCCACGGTGATGAAACGGTCCAGGAACTCGTACATGCGGGCGCCGCGCAGGGTCACCATGGTGCCGATCGGGTAGCCTTCGCGGATCTTGAAGCCGGCGATCGCCTTGCGGGCCTTGGTCACCACCGGCTTCTGGCCGGCGATCTTGGTCAGGTCGCCCACCGCGTGCTCGATGATCTTCTTGTCGGCGACTGCTTCCGACAGACCCATGTTCAGGGTGATCTTGGTCAGGCGCGGAACTTCCATCGGCGACTTGTAGCCGAACTTCTCGGTCAGTTCGCCGACGACCTTGTCTTTGTAAAATTGCTGAAGACGTGCCATGTTATTAAGCCTTCACTACTTCGCCGTTGGACTTGAAGACGCGGACTTTTTTGCCGTCCACATCCTTGAAGCCCACGCGGTCTGCCTTGCCAGTCGCAGCGTTGAACAGTGCAACGTTGGACACGTGAATCGGCATCGCCTTGTCGACGATCCCGCCGGTAACACCAGTCATCGGGTTCGGCTTCACGGCCTTCTTGGCCACGTTGATGCCGTCCACCACGACGTGCTCTGCATCGACACGACGGGACACGACACCGCGCTTGCCCTTGTCTTTGCCGGTCAGAACGATGACTTCGTCGTTTTTACGAATCTTATCCATGTCGACTCCTTACAGAACTTCAGGTGCCAGGGACACGATCTTCATGAACTTTTCGGTGCGCAGCTCGCGCGTCACCGGCCCGAAGATACGGGTGCCGATCGGCTCCAGCTTGGCGTTCAGCAGGACGGCGGCGTTGCCATCGAACTTCACCAGGGAACCGTCCTGACGACGTACGCCCTTGGCGGTACGAACGACCACGGCGTTGTAAATTTCACCTTTTTTCACACGGCCACGCGGTGCGGCTTCTTTCACCGTCACCTTGATCACGTCGCCAATGCTCGCGTAACGGCGCTTGGAACCACCCAACACCTTGATGCACAGAACTTCTTTCGCACCGGTGTTGTCGGCCACTTCGAGCCGGCTCTCAGTTTGAATCATAGTTATCTCTTTCCCAACTTAAGCCGAAGAAACCCCACATTGTGGGCCTGCGGTCAGTCTTGGTCCCGCCGCCGGCCTCCTGCTGGAGCCCGGGATTGGGTGATTGACTTACCAAAAACTACTGGTACAGCTTTCGTCTTCGATGAACCGCAGCCACCTGGGGCAGCCACTTGCGGCGATACATGAACGAAGCCCGCTAGTATTGCACAATACCAGCGGGCCTGCAACTGCTAATTTCCCCGCGGCCTTCCGACCGTGGGGAGGATGCTACTTAGATCACCTGCGCGGTCTGCACCACGCGGGTCACGGTCCATGCCTTCGTCTTGGAGATCGGGCGGCCTTCCGTGATTTCGACGGTGTCGCCGGTCTTCGCGGTGTTGGCCTCGTCGTGCGCGTGGTACTTGTTGCTGCGCACGATGATCTTGCCGTACAGAGGATGTTTGACGTGGCGCTCGATCAGCACGGTAACGGTCTTGTCCATCTTGTCGGACACAACTTTACCGATCAGCGTCCGCTTCAGCTTCACTTGATCAGTCATTTTGCTTCCTTCGAGTTCATTACCGTTTTCACACGTGCGATGTCGCGACGTACCTTCTTCAGCTGGGCCGTGTTGGTCAGCTGCTGCGTAGCGGCTTGCATACGCAGGCCGAACTGGGCCTTCAGCAGGTCGCCCAGTTCTTTCTTCAGGGCGTCCTGGTCTTTGCCGCGGAGTTCAGATGCTTTCATGAATCACTCCTGTTATTGGCCGACCTGGCGCACCACGAACGTGGTCGACAGCGGCAGTTTGGCAGCGGCCAGGCGGAAGGCTTCGCGCGCCAGTTCTTCGGCCACGCCGTCCATCTCGTACAGGACCTTGCCCGGACGGATTTCGGCGACGTAGTACTCGGGGTTACCCTTACCGTTACCCATACGGACTTCGGCGGGCTTGTTCGAGATCGGCTTGTCCGGGAACACCCGGATCCAGATGCGGCCGCCACGCTTGATGTGACGGGTCATCGCACGACGGGCCGATTCGATCTGGCGTGCGGTGATACGGCCGCGCTGAGTGGCCTTCAGGCCGAACTCGCCGAACGACACGTTGGTGCCGGTGCCGTGCGAAATGCCGGTGTTGCGGCCCTTCTGCTCTTTGCGATATTTCCTGCGTGCTGGTTGCAGCATGATTATTCTCCTGCTTTCTCAGCTGCAGCCGGCTTGGCAGCACGGCGGCCTGCTGGGGCGTTGGACGGCTTCGCGCCCGGACGGGTACGGCCGGCGCCCGGCTTGCCGTCGTCGCGGCGCGGACCGCGCGGCTTCTTCTCGTCGGCCGGGGTGTCGATGACCGGGGCTTCGCCGGTGGCCGAACGGTCACCCTTGTAGACCCACACCTTCACACCGATGATGCCGTAGGTGGTCGAGGCTTCGCTGGTGCCGTAGTCGATATCGGCGCGCAGGGTGTGCAGGGGCACACGGCCTTCGCGGTACCACTCGGTGCGGGCGATCTCGATGCCGTTCAGGCGGCCCGACGACATGATCTTGATACCGACCGCGCCCAGGCGCATCGCGTTCTGCATCGCGCGCTTCATGGCGCGGCGGAACATGATCCGCTTTTCCAGCTGCTGCGAAATGGAATCGGCGATCAGCTGCGCATCGATTTCCGGCTTGCGGATTTCTTCGATGTTCACGTGCACCGGCACGCCCATGATCTTGGTCAGGGAGGACTTCAGGACTTCGATGTCCTCGCCCTTCTTGCCGATCACGACGCCAGGACGCGAGCTGTACACGGTAAAGCGCGCGTTCTTGGCCGGACGCTCGATGACCACGCGGCCCACCGAAGCGTTCTTCAGCTTCTTCTTCAGGAACTCGCGCGCACGGAGGTCTTCGTTCAGCATCGAAGCGAAGTTGCCGTTGCCGGCGTACCAGCGCGAAGCCCAGTTACGGGTGACCGCCAGGCGGAAACCAGTCGGATGAATCTTCTGTCCCATGGTGTCCCCTTAGTTACCGACGGTCACGTAGATGTGACACGATTGTTTCGAGATGCGATCACCGCGGCCCTTGGCACGTGCCGTGAAGCGCTTCAGGATCGGGCCCTTTTCGACGTAGATCTCGACGACTTTCAGCTCGTCGATGTCGGCGCCGTCGTTGTGCTCGGCGTTAGCGATGGCGGACTCCAGCACCTTCTTGATGATGGTGGCGCCTTTTTTCGGGCTGAACTGGAGGATGTTCAGTGCTGCATCCACCTTCTTGCCACGGATCAGGTCAGCCACCAGACGGCCCTTCTGGTCCGACAGGCGCACGCCTTTGAGGATAGCTTTGGTTTCCATTATTTCTTCGCCTTCTTGTCAGCGGCGTGGCCCTTGAACGTACGGGTCAGCGCGAATTCACCGAGCTTGTGGCCAACCATGTTCTCGGACACGTACACCGGCACGTGGATCTTGCCGTTGTGTACCGCGATCGTCAGACCGATGAAGTCCGGGGTGATCGTCGAGCGGCGCGACCAGGTTTTGACTGGCTTCTTGTCCTTGCTCGCTTGCGCGGCTTCGACCTTCTTCACCAGGTGGGCGTCAATGAACGGCCCTTTTTTCAACGAACGAGTCATGTGTTATCCCTTATTTCTTGCCGCGGCGCGAGACGATCATCGACGACGTACGCTTGTTCGAACGCGTCTTCTTGCCCTTCGTCTGCTGGCCCCATGGGGAAACCGGATGACGACCGGCGGCGGTACGGCCCTCACCACCACCGTGCGGGTGGTCGATCGGGTTCATCACCACACCGCGGACGGTCGGGCGGACACCACGCCAGCGCATCGCACCGGCTTTACCGATCTTGCGCAGGTTGTGCTCGCCGTTGCCGACTTCGCCAACGGTCGCGCGGCACTCGATGTGCACGCGGCGCACTTCACCGGAGCGCAGGCGGACCTGGGCGTAGGTGCCTTCGCGGGCCATCAGGACCACGCCGGCGCCGGCGGTACGCGCCATCTGCGCGCCTTTACCCGGCAGCATCTCGACGCAGTGCATGGTGGTACCGACCGGGATGTTGCGGATCGGCAGGCAGTTGCCCGACTTGATCGGCGCTTCCGAGCCGTTCATGACGGTGTCGCCCACAGCCATGCCCTTGGAGGCGATGATGTACTGGCGCGCGCCGTCGGCGTAGCAGACCAGCGCGATGTGGGCGGTGCGGTTCGGGTCGTACTCGATACGCTCGACCTTGGCCGGGATGCCGTCCTTGTTGCGCTTGAAGTCCACCACGCGGTAGTGGTGCTTGTGGCCACCGCCGATGTGGCGGGTGGTGATGTGACCGTTGTTGTTACGGCCAGCAGTCTTCGATTTCTTTTCAACCAGGGCGGCGAACGGACGGCCTTTGTACAGGTCCGAGTTCACCACCTTCACCATGCCGCGGCGGCCTGGGGAGGTTGGCTTCATCTTAACGAGTGCCATTTATGCAGCCTCCTCGGTAAAGTTGATTTCCTGGCCCGGCTTCAGGCACACGAAAGCGCGCTTGGTGTGGTTGCGGCGGCCCATGAAACGGCCGGCACGCTTCTGCTTGCCTTCACGGTTCACGGTCTGCACCGATTCCACTTCCACTTTGAACAGCAGCTCGACGGCAGCCTTGATTTCCGGCTTGGTCGCGTCCGGCAGAACCTTGAACACGATCTGCTCGTTCTTTTCCGCGACGAAGGTCGCCTTCTCGGAAATGACCGGCGCCAGCAGCACCTTCATCAGGCGCTCTTCGCTAAATTTGGTTTGGGTGTTCATGCGAACATCTCCTCAATCTTGGCCAGGGCCGGCTTGGTGACCAGGATCTTCTTGTAGAACACCAGCGACATCGGATCGGCCATCTTCGGCTCGACGACCAGCACGTTCGGCAGGTTGCGCGAGGCCAGCAGCAGGTTCTCGTCCAGGTTGTCGGTGATCACCAGCACGTGGTCCAGGCCCATGCCCTGCAGCTTTTGCGACAGCAGCTTGGTCTTGGGGGCGTCGATCGACAGGCTTTCGATCACGTTCAGGCGGCCTTCACGGGCCAGCTGCGAGAAGATCGAGCAGATACCTGCGCGATACATCTTCTTGTTGACCTTGTGGGTGAAGTTCTCTTCCGGCGAATTCGGGAAGATGCGGCCGCCGCCGCGCCACAGCGGGGACGACGACATACCAGCACGTGCACGGCCGGTGCCCTTCTGGCGCCACGGCTTTTTGGTGGTGTGGCTGACTTCTTCGCGGTCTTTCTGCTTGCGGTTGCCCGAGCGCGCGTTGGCGGCGTAGGCGACCACGACCTGGTGGATCAGGGCTTCGTTGTAGTCGCGGCCGAAGACGGTGTCCGCGGCGTTGACGGCAGCACCTGCCTGGCCTTGCTCATTCAGAAACTTGAGTTCCATGGATTAAGCCCCCTTCGTTGCTTTAGCTTTGACGGCCGGGGACACAACCACATGGCCATTCTTCGCACCCGGCACGGCACCCTTGACCAGCAGCAGCTGGCGGTCGGCGTCGATGCGGGCGATTTCCAGGTTCTGGGTGGTGACGGTGACGTCGCCCAGGTGACCGGTCATGCGCTTGCCCGGGAACACGCGGCCCGGATCCTGCGCCATACCGATCGAACCCGGCACATTGTGCGAACGGGAGTTACCGTGGGTCGCGCGACCCGACGAGAAGTTGTAACGCTTGATGGTACCGGCGTAACCCTTACCGATCGAGGTGCCTTGCACGTCGATCTTCTGGCCGACTTCGAACAGCGACACGGCGACGGTGTCGCCAGCCTTCAGTTCGGCAGCTTTCGCTGCGTCGACACGGAATTCTTTCAGCAGGGTACCGGCTTCGACGCCGGCTTTCGCGAAGTGACCCGCAGCGGCTTTGTTCACGCGGGAAGCGCGACGCTGGCCGAATGCGACCTGAACAGCGGAGTAACCATCCGTTTCAGGAGTTTTGACTTGCGCAACACGGTTGTTCGACACGTCCAGCACGGTCACAGGGATCGAATCCCCGTCGTCCGTGAAGATACGCATCATGCCAACCTTGCGACCGAGGAGGCCAAGGCTCATTTTTTCTCCATTCCCACCTGCGATTGGGCGGGGCTGATGTTGAACTACCAAAAACGTACGAATCCTAAAAAGACGAATTCATACCGAAGCCGGCTAGTATAGGGTGGTTCGGGACTTGACGCAACAAGAATGTTTGGGGTATGTCGGGTTTTCGGGCAGATTTGTCGCCAGATTGGCTTGGCAATTCGCCAACAATTTGATCTGCGTCATATTTACAGTCGCTTGTTCCACCGTAGTCTGCGGTTCCCGCAAACGATTGCAGAGAACCGATGCGTATCAACCTTCCCGTCACCCCGAGCGAGTACGTCCTCACCGAGCAGGACATGGTGGTCTCCAAGACCGACCTGAAGGGCAATATCACCTACGTCAACGACGACTTCATCCGCATCAGCGGCTTTTCCGAGGAGGAGCTGCTCGGGGCGCCGCAGAACATCATCCGCCATCCGGACATGCCGCCGGAGGCGTTCGCCGACATGTGGGCCGCGCTCAAGGGCGGCCGGGCGTGGACCGGGCTGGTCAAGAACCGCAGCAAGCACGGCGGCTTCTACTGGGTGGAGGCCAACGCCGCGCCCATCATGAAGGATGGGGTGGCGGTCGGCTACACCTCGGTGCGGGTCCGCCCGCGCCGGGCGGACGTCGCGGCCGCGGCGCGCGCCTACGCCCGCCTGCGGGCCGGAGAC
>NZ_SPVF01000145.1 GCF_004614185.1 Zemynaea arenosa
GGATGGCCACGATCATGTCCAGGGTGCTGGTGAAGAGCTGCACGAGCACCGTGCGCGGGACATCTGGCGCTGCGTGAACTGTGCGCGCGGCCTCTCCGAGCACAGCGCCAGCGCCCGGGACCGCGCGCCGCACTGTGCCGGTATGGGCCGCATCCGTGCGGGACGCCCCGGTCTGCAGCGGGTTGGTGCGTGAGGTAGCGGGCGCGGTCACCGGCTCGCTCCTTTGCGCATGGCGGGCCAGGTAGCCGTGGGCGAGGCGGGTCATCTCGCGCACCGCCAATGGCCGGACGCGCGCCAGCGGAGAGCCGTCGGCACCGGCCAGCACGATCAACACGCGTTCGCGTTCCTCGATCAGGAAGGCCAGCAGCGCCGCCGCGGCAGGCGCGTTGGCCGCCGTCATGGTGGTCCAGTCCCCGGCCGCCGACAGCTCGCGCACCCGGGTGCGGATCAGCCGCAGCAAGCGCGCGCCCACCGCCTCCGGCACCACGGCCGCAAACAGCGCGTCCTTGTCCTCGAAGTAGCGGTACAGGTTCCCTGTCGCCACCCCCGCCTCCTGCGCCACGTCCTGCAAGCGCATGCCGCGATAGCCCTCGCGCAGCAGCACCGTGCGCGCCGCCGCGACGATGCGCTCGCGGACCTCTTCCTTAAGCCGCTGTGCCACGGGCCCTCCATCCTGGATGCCGCTGGCGCCACGGCGCGGCCAGCTCCAGCTCATAGGCAAGCCCCAGCAGCAACGCATCCTGCCCGGCCGCCGCAGCAAAGTGCATCCCGACCGGCAGCCCGTCCGCCGACTCGCACAGCGGCACCGACATCGCGCACCATCCCGCCAGCGAGGCCGGCGCCGTGTAGCCCGCGAGACGGTTGGTGAAGGCGATGATGGCCTCGAATGGCCCCGCCGGATCCAGCTCCGCCTGCGGCCAGGCGGGGAAGGGCACCGTGGGGCACAGCAGCACATCGATGCCATCGAGCGCGCGCGCGTTATCTCCGGCGGCATGCTGCAGCACGGCGCTGGCCTGCCCCAGCGCCTGCATCGGATCCGCGCCGGCGCGCCGCGCCAGCTCCAGCGTGAACGGTTCGACGAGCTGCTCCACCGGCACGCCCGCGCCGCGCAGCTGCCCGAGCATCATGCCCATCGACGCGCCGCCCATCTGGAAGAACGCCGCGCTCGCGGCCTCGGCGTCGAAGCGCGGCCCCGCAACCGGCACCAGTTCATGTCCGAGCTCCGCGCACAGCGCCACGGTGCGCTGCAGTCCCGCCGCGACATCGGCATCCGGCCGGGCGCCAAAGGCCGTGGCTTCGTACCAGCCGATGCGCAAACGCCGCCGCAGCGGCTCGCGCACAAAACCGGCCGCGCCGTCCGGCCGCTCCGTCATTGCCAGCCACGCCGCGCTGTCCCGCACCGTGCGCGACACGCAATGGTCACTGATGATCTGCCCGAACGGTGAATCGCTCATCGGCCCCGTCGAACGCTCGCGCTGGCGGCTTGGCTTGAAGCCAAACAGCCCGCACAGCGAGGCCGGTCCGCGGATCGATCCGCCACCATCGGAGGCATGCGCCACCGGCACCATGCCGCTGGCCACTGCGGCTACCGCGCCACCGGACGACCCGCCCGGCGAACGCGCAAGGTCCCAGGGATTGTGCGTCACGCCATGCGCCAGCGTCTGCGTGGTGCCGAGCAGGCCGAATTCCGAGGTGGTGCTTTTCCCGAGCACGATGAGGCCAGCATCGCCCACGTCCCGCGCATAGTCGCTCACCTCGGGCGCCACATGTCCCGCCAGCGCGCGGGAGCCGAAGCCGCAGGGCAGGCCGGGGTAGGGCAGCAGGTCCTTGATCAGCGTGGGCACACCCGCGAGAGGTCCACCCGGGCCACCAGCGCGCACGCTCTTGGCCCGCTCGCGCGCCTGTTCGAAGTCCTGCGCCGCCAGCACATTGAGCTTGCCGTTGGCCCGTGCAATGCGGGCGATGGCCGCATCCACCAGCTCCACGGCGGAGAGCTCGCCGGCGCGTACCAGCTCCGCCTGACCCACCGCGTCCCGCCCTGTCAAGGCATCTTCCACCCACACCGATTCGACCGTCATCTCAGCCTCCATCCGCGAATAATGAATCTCATATTCATTATTTTAGCGGAAAAAAGCCGCGGCATTGCGCGGCGGAGAAAATCAGGCGTGCGAGCGTTCGCGCATCGCCTCTCCGACCATGACCAGCACCGGCCCATGCGCCGCCTCCAGCCCGCGCGCCAGCACGGCCAGCGTCATGCGCTCGATGCGCTGGTCCGGCCGGGTACAGTTCTCGATGACGATCACCGGCGTCTCCGGCGCCCACCCTTGGGTGAGCAGCCGCTGCCCGGTGGCGATGGCCTCGCGCCCGCCCATGTACTGGACCAGCGTATCGGTCTCCGGCAGCGCCGGTTCGTCCGGCTGCCCGGGCGCGGTGGAAGAGGTGAAGAAGGAGACCGAGCGCGCGACACCGCGCTTGGTGAGCGGCTGGCGCGTTTCGGCGGAAGCGGCGAGCGCGGTGGTGATGCCGGGGACGACTTCGTAATCGATACCCGCCGCTTCCAGCGCGCGCAACTCTTCGTCCGCGCGGCCGAAGATCATCGGGTCGCCGCCCTTGAGCCGCACGACGATGGCATGCCGCTGCGCCGCAGCCACCATCTGCACGTTGATGGCCTGCTGGGCCGTGGAGCGCTGGCCACTGCGCTTGCCGACCGAGATCAGTTCCGCCTGTGCGCACAGCTCCAGCATCTGCGGCGTAACCAGCGCGTCATACAGCACGCACTGCGCCTGCGCGAGGAGGCGGGCACCGCGGACGGTGATCAGGTCTTGTGCTCCCGGCCCTGCGCCGACGAGATAAACCTTGCCGAGTACCGCCATCGATGCCTTTCGTGGTGCGGGATGATCAAGCGTCGAGACGGATCATCCCTGCCGCGACGGTCTGGTGCGTGACTTCGTCAATCAGTATAAACGCTCCGGTGGCGCGGATGTCCGCATACGCATCGGCGGCCAGTGGCTGCTGCACCGCCAGCGAAATGCGGGCGATGTCGTTCAGCTTCAAGCCGTCCGCGCTGCGGCGCTCCTGCGTGTTGATGTCGAGGAGCGAGTCGATGGTCTTGACCTTGGCCGAAGTCTGGCGCGTGCCATGCTTGATCCAATATTTGCGGCGCAGGTCCAGCGGCTCCTCGGACAGCCAGCACACGTCCGCCGTCACCTGCTTGAGCAGGGTGGCCGGCTGTGCGGCGCTGGCCAGCACGTCGCCGCGCGAGATGTCCAAGTACTCGTCCAGCAGCAGGGTGATGGACTGCCCGGCCACCGCGGTCTGCAGGGGGCCGTCGAAGGTCAGGATCTCCTTGACCGTGGCTTCCTGGCCCGAAGGCTGCACCACCAGTTTGTCGCCCACGCTCACGTTGCCGGACTCGATGCGGCCCATGTATCCGCGGAAGTCGTTGGCTTCGTGCCCGTTGTGGCGTGCCACCAGCTGGACCGGGAAGCGGAAGGGCGCCGCATGCGACTCGTCGTACACGGTCAGCGATTCCAGCAGCTCGATCAGGGTCGGGCCCTGGTACCACGGCATCTGCTCCGAGCGCTCCACCACGTTGTCGCCGACCAGCGCCGACATCGGGATCGCGGTGACGTCCTTGATGCCCAGCGTTTGGGCAAACGCGCGGTACTCGGCCACGATGCGCTCGTACACCTCCTGGTCGTACTTCACCAGGTCCATCTTGTTAACGGCCACGATCACATGCTCGATCTGCAGCAGGTGCGCGATGGTCGAGTGGCGCTTGGTCTGGGTCAGCAGGTCCACGCCGCCGTCCTCGCGCAGCTTCACTTTCGAGACATCGACCAGGATCACCACCGCATCGGCGGTGGAGGCGCCAGTCACCATGTTGCGGGTGTACTGCTCGTGCCCCGGCGTGTCCGCGATGATGAACTTGCGGCGGGGCGTGGCGAAGTAGCGGTAGGCCACGTCGATGGTGATGCCCTGTTCGCGCTCGGCCTCCAGGCCATCGGTGAGCAGGGACAGGTCGATGGTGTCGCCCACGGTGCGCTTGTGCTTTGCGCGCGAGACAGCCGCCAGCTGGTCGGCGAAGATGCCCTTGCTGTCGTACAGCAGGCGGCCGATCAGGGTGCTCTTGCCGTCATCGACGGAGCCCGCGGTGATGAAGCGCAGGAGGCTGTGCTGGATGTCGTTCGGCGGCGTCAGTTTGTCGGTCATGGCGTTCATCAGAAGTACCCCTGTTTCTTGCGCTTTTCCATGGACGCCTCGGAGGTCTGGTCGTCCATGCGCGTGGCACCGCGTTCGGTGATCTGGGTGACCGCGGTTTCGGCGATGATGGCGTCCACCGTGGCCGCGTCCGAGGACACGGGGCAGGTGCAGGAGATGTCGCCCACGGTGCGGAAGCGCACCACCTGGGTCTCGACGGTCTCGCCATCCTTGGGCGGCGTCAGGGGTGTCACCGGCACCAGCAGGCCGTTGCGCGGGATGACCTCACGCTCGTGCGCAAAGTAGATCGACGGGAGGGCCAGCTTTTCGCGGGCGATGTACTGCCACACATCCAGCTCCGTCCAGTTCGAGATCGGGAAGACCCGCATGTTCTCGCCCGGGTGCACGCGGGTGTTGTACAGGTCCCAGAGCTCGGGGCGCTGGGCTTTCGGGTCCCATTGGCCGAACTCGTCGCGGAAGGAGAAGATGCGCTCCTTGGCGCGGGCCTTCTCTTCGTCGCGGCGCGCGCCGCCGATGCAGGCGTCGAACTGGTGTTCGGCGATGGTCTCCAGCAGCGTCACGGCTTGTGCCGCGTTGCGCGAGTCGGTCTGCGGGTTGCGCAGGCGGACGGTCCCGCGCTTGATCGAGTCCTCGACCGAGCCGACGATCAGGCGCTCGCCCAGCTCCGCCACGCGGGCGTCGCGGAAGGCGATCACTTCGTCGAAGTTATGGCCGGTGTCGATGTGCACCAGCGGGAACGGGAATTTCCCCGGCCGGAAGGCCTTTTCAGCGAGGCGCAGCAGCACCACCGAGTCCTTGCCGCCGCTGAAGAGCAGGGCCGGGTTGGCGCATTCGGCGGCGACTTCGCGCAGGATGTGGATGGCCTCGGACTCCAGCGCGTCCAGGTGGCGCGCGTTGACGTCGGAGAGGAAGTTGTCGGTAACAGTGGTCATAGCTAACCTTTTCTATTTTCTTCCGGCGCCGCCGGAAGAAGGAATTCTTTTATGCCGCCACGGACTTGATGCGTATGAGCTTACCATCCACGAAGTGCAGGCCGCACTCCTTCGAATCCGGGTTCTCCCACCACCAGCGGCCCGCGCGGATGTCTTCACCCGGCTGGATGGCGCGCGTGCAGGGTGCGCAGCCGATCGACGGAAAGCCCTGGTCGTGCAGCGCGTTGTAGGGCACATTGTGGGCGCGCAGGTAAGTCCACACGTCGTCCTCGCTCCAGTCGGCGAGGGGATTGAACTTCACCATATTGTGGGCGGTGTCCTGTTCTTCCACCGGCAGATCCGAGCGCGTGGTCGACTGGGCGCGGCGCTGGCCGGTCACCCAGGCCTTCTGGCCCGCGAGGGCGCGGCCCAGCGGCTCGACTTTGCGTACGGCGCAGCATGCGCGGCGCTTGTCGACGCTGTCGTAGAAGCCGTTGAGGCCATGTTCGGCCACGTAGGCGTCCACCGCCAGCGGGTCCGGACGATAGACGGCGATCTCGTAGCCGTAAGCCTCCTTCACGCGGTCCAGCATCTGCAGCGTTTCGGGGTGCAGGCGGCCGGTCTCCAGCGAGAAGATCCCGATCGGCAGGCCGGCTTTCAGGATCATGTCCGTGAGGACCATGTCTTCGGCCGCCAGCGATGACGCGAACACCGCGGGCGTGAACTCGCGCGCGATGCGCTCCAACGTGGCGCGCGTCTGCTCAACAAGCGTGTCATGAGCGCTCATCGTTCAGATCTCCGCGCCGATGTCGTTGAATTCAGGTTGCGTGCCGCGCACCACGCGGCGGAACAGCGGCTGCTTGATGTCGACCGAGGCCGAATACACTTCGCTGAAGACGGTCAGCCCGAGCAGCGCATCCTCGATCTTGCGGTCCGGGCGCGTGGCGAAAGCGTTGAAGCCCACGCGCTGCATCGAGAACAGCTGGTCGCGCAGCACGTCGCCGATGGCGCGCAGCTCGCCGCTCCAGCCGAGGCGCTGGCGCAGGTTGTAGGCGATGGACATGCCGCGGCCGTCCGAAAACTTGGGGAAGTCCACGGCCACCACGTCGAAGTGGTCCAGCTCACCCTTCAGCACTTCCGGGCGTTCGCCGGCGGCGATCCACACACCGAGCGGGCGGCGCGCGGCCAGGGCGGCCTTCTGCGCCTGCCACACGGCGAGCGGCACGATCACCTTGCCCTCGGGGACGGCGGCGGTGGCCGCGTCCTCGCCTTCGTCCAGGCGCAGCACGGCCCAGTCGTCGGCCACGATGGCGCGGTCCTTGATGATGCGCTCGTGCCGCGTGATCCGGTTAAGCATAGGTGTCTTCTCCCACAACAGCCTTGCCGACATGGATCGGCGTGGCATACACAAATTCCTTGAACGGGCCGATGCCCAGGCGCTGCGCGGTGTCCACGAAGCGCTCGCCCTCGATGCGGTGGTCCACATAGACCTGCAGCAGGCGGCCGATCACTTCCGGCATCTGCGCCGCCGAGAACGAGGGGCCGATGATCTTGCCCAGCGCCGCGTTGTTTCCTTGTGCGCCGCCGATCGAGACCTGGTACCACTCGCTGCCATCCTTGTCGACACCCAGCACGCCGATGTTACCGACGTGGTGGTGGCCGCAGGCGTTGATGCAGCCGCTGATATTCAGTTCGATCTCGCCGATGTCGTGCTGGAAGTCGATGTCGTCGAAACGCTCGGCGATGGCCACCGCGATCGGGATCGACTTGGCATTCGCCAGCGAGCAGAAATCGCCGCCCGGGCAGGAGATGATGTCGGTGAGCAGGCCGATGTTCGGCGTGGCCAGGCCCTGAGCTTTGACTTCCTGCCACAGTTCGAAGAGCTTCGATTGCTCGACGTCCGCCAGCACCAGGTTCTGCTCGTGCGTCACGCGCAGTTCGCCGAAGCTGTAGCGGTCCGCCAGGTCGGCCACGAAGTCCATCTGCCCGGCGGTGGCGTCGCCCGGCGCGATGCCGGTCTTCTTCAGCGACAGCACCACGGCCGCGTAGCCAGGCACCTTGTGCGGGCGGACGTTGCGGTTGACCCAGTTGGCGAAGGCGCGGTTGCCCGGCTGCGCGGCCACCACGTCGCGGTCGTCCAGCGCCTTGTACTGCGGCGGCTCGAAAAAGGCGAGGATGCGGTTCAGCTCTGCGTCGGTCAGGGTCTGCGGGCCGTCCTTCAGGTCCAGCCACTCCTGTTCCACCTGGCGCGTGAACTCCTCGACGCCGAGGGCCTTCAGCAGGATCTTGATGCGGGCCTTGTACTTGTTGTCGCGGCGGCCGTACTGGTTATACACGCGCATGATGGCCTCGATGTAGGTCAGCATGTGCTCGCGGGGCAGGAACTCGCGGATCACCGAGCCGATGATCGGCGTGCGGCCCAGGCCACCGCCGACCAGCACGCGGAAGCCGATCTCGCCCGCCTCGTTCTTCACCACGTGCAGGCCGATGTCGTGCACCTGCACGGCGGCGCGGTCCTCGATGGCGCCGTTGATGGCGACCTTGAACTTGCGCGGCAGGGCGATGAACTCGGGGTGGAAGGTGCTCCACTGGCGCAGGATCTCGCAATAGGGGCGCGGATCGATCAGCTCATCGGCGGCCACGCCCGCGAATTCGTCGGTGGTGGTGTTGCGGATGCAGTTGCCGGAGGTCTGGATGGCGTGCATCTCCACCGAGGCCAGGTCGGCCAGGATGTCGGGCGTGTCCTCCAGGTCGATCCAGTTGAACTGGATGTTTTGGCGCGTGGTGAAGTGGCCGTAGCCGCGGTCGTACTTGCGGGCGATGTGGGCGAACATGCGCATCTGCTTCGCGTTCAGCATGCCGTAGGGGACGGCGATACGCAGCATGTACGCGTGGCGCTGCATGTACAGGCCGTTCTGCAGGCGTAGCGGGAGGAATTCTTCTTCCGTCAGCTCGTTCGCCAGCCGCCGGCGCACCTGGTCGCGGTACTGGGCGATCCGTTCGCGCACGATGAGATGGTCGTATTGATCGTACTTGTACATGGAAGAGAGTCCTCGGGCAAAGTAGCGAACATGGTAAGGTCCGCTGCCTTTATTCCATACAACAAAGAATTTATTTGCTTATATGCGGTCCGGATATAAGGACCGATATAATCTCGTCTATCGCCGCCCAGATCCGCTGCCATCGACACCCATGAACCTGCACCAGCTCCGTTTCGTCCGCGAAGCCGTCCGCCAGAACTTCAATCTGACCGATGCCGCCAAGGCGCTGTACACCTCCCAGCCGGGGGTGTCCAAGGCGATCATCGAGCTGGAGGAGGAGCTGGGGGTCGATATCTTCACGCGGCACGGCAAGCGGATCCGCGGGCTGACCGAGCCGGGCCAGCTGGTGCTGCAGTCGGTGGAGCTGATCATGCGCGAGATCGATTCGCTCAAGCGGATCGGCAAGGAGTACGCGGCGCAGGACAGCGGCTCGTTCACCATCGCCACCACCCACACCCAGGCGCGCTACACGCTGCCGCGGGTGGTGCAGGCGTTCATGGTCAAGTTTCCCAAGGTGCGGCTGTCGCTGCTGCAGGGAAATCCGCGCCAGATCGCCGAGATGGTGCAGAAGGACCAGGCCGACCTGGCCATCGCCACCGAGTCCATCGCCGGGGTGGACGGGCTGATCACGCTGCCGTGCTACCAGTGGGAGCACGTGGTGGTGGTGCCGCCCGATCATCCGCTGCTGAAGTCCAAGGCGGTGTCGCTGGAGGAGATCGCCTCCTACCCGGTGATCACCTATGACTCGGCGTTTGCGGGCCGCAGCAAGATCGACCATGCGTTCTCCCTGCGCGGGCTGAAGCCGGACGTGCTGCTGGAGGCCATCGATGCGGACGTCATCAAGACCTATGTCGAGCTGGGCATGGGGGTGGGAATCATCGCGGGCATGGCCTTCGACCCGGAACGCGACCGCAACCTGAAGGCGATTCCGGCCGGGCAGCTGTTCGGCATGAATGTGTCGCGGGTGGCCGTCAAGCAGGGCGCCTACCTGCGCAGCTATATCTATACCTTCATTGAACTGCTGGCGCCGACGCTGAACCGCAAGCTGGTGGAGCAGGCGATGCAGGGCAATCACGAGAATTACGAGCTTTGACTTTATGAGTAACGATACCCTGGCCGCCTATTACAACGATATCGCGGCCGAATACGACCGCCTGCACGCCTACCCCGAGCGCGAGGATGAGCTGGGGGGCCTGCAGGACGCCGTGGCCGACCTGTTCGCCGGTCACATGGTGCTGGAACTGGGCTGCGGAACGGGTTTCTGGACCGAGACGCTGGCCTACGTGGCGGCCTCGATCATGGCGATCGACACCAGCGCGGCGATGCTGGCGGTGGCCCGTGCGCGCGGGCTCGATTCGGCCGTAGTCACGTTTGCGCAGGGCGATGCGCTGGCTTTGGCGGATACTCCTGGGGAGTATTCGGCCTGCTTCATCGGCGGCTGGTGGAGCCATCTGCCCAAGGAGCAGCAGGACAAGTACCTCAAGCAGCTGCGCGCGCGGCTCGGTGCTGACGCGCTGCTGTGCATCGTCGATGACGCTTATGTGGAGGGCGAATCCCTGCCCATCGCGCGCACGGACATGGAAACCAACACCTGGCAGATCGTCACCGGCCCGAGCGGCCAGCGCTACGAGATCCTCAAGAACTACCCCGCCGACAGCAGCCTGCGCAAGCGCTTCGCCGCGCACGTCAAGGAACTGCGCATCAAGCGTACCGAGCACTACTGGATGCTCACCGGCCGCCTGAAGTAAGCCTGTCCCAGCGCCCGGCTGCGTTGCGCACAGCCACGCCCTCGTTCGGCCTCCCCACGGCCCTCCTTGCGGGACGTGGGGGAGGGAGGGGGACACAATTTTTTTGGCTTCCCTCCTCCGCTGCACTCTTTTGCACTCAAATCATCTCTAACGAGTGCAAGGTCCCCGTCTTTGAACTCTTTTGCGACTCTTCAGTCCAACAAAAGCGTGCGAAAGAGACGCGCTTGAGTGCATACGAGTGCGTTCCGCTTCCAGAAAGAGTTTGAACAAGGAGGAAAAGAGCATGAACAAGATTTACACCTCCCCTGTCGGCTGCCTGGTCGAGTTCGAAACCTACCGGCAGCTGGAGACCTATCTCAATGACGTGCGCTATCAAGGAGGCATCAACACAGTCCGGTGCACGTGCTCTTGCCGTACCAAACGCACTGGCGCCTGGCGGCTCACTTGCGGCAGGCACAGCGGCGCTTTTGATGAGCTCCTCTCGCGTTCCGCCTCTTTTCGTTCTTGTTCAAACTCTTCGGCGTCGCGCATTGCGCGCAAATGCACTCATGCGCATCTCGAACGCGCGCTTCGCCGGGTCCGAAACATCGCAAACACACGCGCTTTCGGCGCCCGTGTACTCGTTTGAGTGCAAAAGAGTGCGAAAGAGTGCGGTGGAGCGCGCGGCCGCATTTTTTAAAAAGGGGTACGCCCGCGTGATGGTCACTTGGGTCGCGTAGCGGAAAAGGGTGACCGGGATTCCCTTTTGTCATCAAGTTGAAAAATTTGGCGGCTAGGATGCCGTCCAGTTACTTCTTTTCAACCTGAAAGTGATGGCACAAGTGAAAAAACAACTCCTCGCAGTCCTCGTCCTCTCCACCCTCGGCGGCCTGGCTCAGGCGCAATCGTCGGTCGTCGTCTACGGCACCATCGACGCCGCGGTCGCCAAGATCACCGACAAGACCACCCAGGTCGCCAAGCGCGATGCCAACAAGCTCGGCTTCAAGGGCACGGAAGACCTGGGCAGCGGCCTGAAAGCCCTGTTCCAGCTTGAGATGCGCTACGAGCCGGACACCGGCACCAACGAATCGAACAGCCGTCCGCTGTTCCAGGGCCAGTCGCGCGTGGGCCTGCAGGGCGACTTCGGCATGGTGCGCATCGGCCGCGGCGTGACGGCCTTCCAGGATGCGAAGGATGCCTTCGACCCCTACCACGGTGTCTCCGGCACCCCGGGCCTGAAGGGCGACATCGAAGTGGCCGGCTACACCAGCCAGCCGCTGGACCCGGCCGGCTCGTCGAACGACCGCTTCAACAACGCCATCTGGTACAACTCGCCGGTCGTGAACGGCTTCCAGTTCAACGCCACCGTAGCGACCAAGGAAGCGAATAACGGCCCGGCCGTGGTCGGCCGCGGCACCGCCGCCGCGCCGCAGTACCCGGCCAATGGCGAAGCGTCGGCGATCCCGATGTCCTATGCGGTGACGTACAAGCAGGACATGTTCGCCGTGATGGGCGCCTGGGAACGCAACGCGATCGAGACCAAGGTCTGGTTCGTGGGCGCCTCGGTCAACCCGATGAAGGAACTCAAGCTGATGGCCACTTACGCGCACCAGAACCAGGACCACACCAAGGTCAGCAACAACGAGACCAAGGCCTGGCTGCTGGGCGCCAACTACACCATGGGCGCCAGCAAGGTGCTGGTGGGCTACGGCCAGAAGAAGCCGGACGGCGCGGTGACCACCAAGCAGTGGTCGCTGGGCTACGAGTACGCACTGTCCAAGCGCACCTTCCTGTACGCGGACGCGTCCGACAAGCGCGCGGCCACCAGCGTCAAGTATTACGGCCTGGGCGTGCACCACGAGTTCTAAATGCCGGAACCCGGCGGGAGCGCATTGTCTTCCGCCGGGCCGGCGGGCGGCAGGGGCAGCGTGACATCGATCCGCGTCCCGCCGCCCTCGTCCTTGCCGATGCTGATGTCTCCCCCCAGCGCGAGCACCCGCTCGCGCATGCCCAGCAAGCCGAGCGACCCGGGCTTGTGCAGGTCCGCCTCTTCAATTCCCTTCCCGTCATCCGCGATCGTGATGAGCAACTGATGATCCAGGCGATACAGGCTCATCGTGACGGCCGTGCCCCCGGAATGTGCGATGGCGTTATGCAGGCCTTCCTGCACGATCCGGTACACGCCCGTGTTGAAGTCATCGTCGTCGAGCTGCAGGTCAGCTTCGTCCGCAAACAGGGAACACTGCATGCCGCTGCGCTTGCAGAAGTCGTGCTGCAGGGCCTGGATGGCCGGGAACAGGCCACCGTGATCGAGGACATGCGGCCGCAATGCGGCGGCGATGCGGCGCAGGCTCACGATGGCATCGTGGAGCCGGCTGTCGACCTGCTTCAGCAGATGGTGCTCGGACGGTGCGAGCCCCTGGGCGCGCAGCAGCAAACCCACATCCATGCGCACCGCGGCCAGCAGCTGGCCGATGTCGTCATGCAGTTCGCGCGAGATGCGCGTCCGGTCCTGCTCGCGCACGCGCTGGGTGGCAGCGGTCAGTTCGCGCAGGCGCGCCTCGGCCTGGCGGTCGGCGTGCCGGCGGCCTTGGGAGCGGGACGTGAGTGGCGGAGGCATGGTGCGAAGCGAGGCGGATGCCGTTCAGGATAGCGCACCAGGAACGGGTCCGATTGAGAGGCGCCAACCGCGCCGGGGCGCTGCCGCGGGAACTTTTGCGGGCCGCCGCAGTCCCGCCCCAGCCGCGGCGCGCGGCTTACATCTGCTTGAACAGGTGCAGGAAGCTGCGGCTGACTTCCAGCTTTTCCGGGCGGCCCTTGATCATCACCAGGTGGCGACCGCGGATGTCGCGCGTCACGCCCTCGATGGCATTCACATTGACCAGGGTTGCGCGGTGAATCTGCCAGAACAGCGACGGGTCGAGCTCGTCCGCCAGGTCGCGCACTGGCTTGCGGATCAGCGCTTCGAACTTTTCAGTCTGCACGCAGGTGTACTTTTCGTCCGAGCGGAAGAACAGGATTTCTTCCACCGGAATCATGCGCAGGTCGGAGCCGATCGAGGCCTGGATCCACTGCAAATGCTTGGGCTTCGGTGCGGCGATCTTTTCGGCCAGCTGGTTCAGGATGGCGGTCACGTCCGGCGCGGCGGCCGCGCCGCTGCCGCTGGCAGCCGGCGGGGCGGCCAGGCGCTCCTTCAGGCGCTCCACGGTGATCTTCAAGCGTTCGGGCTCGGGCGGTTTCAACACGTAGTCGATGGCGCCGCGCTCGAAGGCTTCCACGGCGTACTGGTCGTAGGCGGTCACGAACACGATGTTGCTGGCGCCGTCGATTTCGCGGGCGGCGTCCATGCCGGTCTTGCCCGGCATGCGGATGTCGAGGAAGGTGAGATCCGGCTTCAGTTCGCGCACCAGGTCGATGGCTTCGTCGCCGTTCTTGGCTTCGCCGATGATCTCCAGCTCCGGCCACACCTGCGACAGGCGCAGGCGCAACTGGTCTCGCATCAGGCGTTCGTCATCGGCAATGATCGCGGTCGGCATGAGGGTCCCTTGTGTGGTATTGGCAGAGCAATAATGAATGATTATTGATTGAATCAGGCTGTAAGGCAACCTCGACAGCTGCCGGGGCTCAGGCGAGGATGAAACGGGTTACTTGGGCGGCCACTTCGCCCAGGAAGGCGGGGCGGTCGGGGTGCGGGTCGGTGACGTGCGGCGGGAGCTCGTCCATGAAGCTGAAGTGGCCGGCGCCCTGGGCCAGGTGGGTTTGCACGGGCATGCGCGGAGCCAGCGCGGCGGCCAGCCAGTCGACCTGGCTGGGCGGCGTGATGCGGTCCTCGCTGGCGGCCCAGGCCTGGATCGGGAGCTGGATGGCGTCCACGGCGTGCGGCGCCTGCAAGAATTGGAGCGCGGGCGTGAACAGCACCAGCTTGGCCAGCGGGCGCGCGGCGGGCTGGGCGCGAAGGCAGTCGCGGCTGATAGTCCAGAGGTCGCCGCCGGCCAGGCCGAGCAGGAGGGCGCCGCCGATGGAATGGCCGATGCCCGCGACGGGCAGGTGTTCCGGGGCGCGGTTGAGGGCCAGGCGCAGCCAGCGGGTGCGCATGGCGAGTTCCTCGATGCCAGGCGTCGGACTGGACAGGCGAGGGAAGTGGGGCGCGACCACATGGCAGCCAGCAGTCGCCAGCGTCGTCAGCAGCGGCAGATGGCGGAGTGGACTGCCGCCCGCGCCGGCCGCAAACAGCACCGTCCAGCGCGGCTCGTGGCCAGCCAGCACCGAGACCACCACCTCATCCGCGCCATCCCGCAGCGTCACCTGCTCGTGCGCCGCGCTGGGCGCCTTACCCAATCCCTGTCCGCCGGTCATTTCACGACTTGATAGGGCACTTCGACGGTGGCGACCACGCCCGTCGGCTCGTTGGCGCCGATGTGCAAAGTGGCGGCCTCGCCGAACAGCATCTTCAAGCGCTCGCGGATGTTGGTCAGCCCGGTCCCGGTGCCGTTGGAGGGCATCACGCCAAAGCCAACCCCGTTATCGCTCACGATCACGCGCAGCTTGCCATTGGCCACGTCCGCAAACACACGCAGCGTGCCGCCTTCTGGCTTGCACTCGATCCCGTGCTTGATGGCGTTCTCCACCAGCGACTGCAGCATCATCGGCGGGAACGCCGCGGTACGCAGGCCGTCCGCCAGCTGGATGTCCACCGTCAACCGGTCCTCCATCCGCATCTTGAGCAGGTTGAGGTAGGCGCGCACCATGTCCGTCTCGCGCCCCAGGTTGCTGATCACCGTGTTGTCGCGCATCTGCGGCAGCACGGCGCGCAGGTACTGGATCAGGCTGCGCTGCATGGCCGCCGCGCGCGGGGCGTCGGTCTCGATCAGGTACTCCACCGAGGCCAGGGTATTGAACAGGAAATGGGGCTCCACCTGGGCCTGCATCATCTGCATCTTGGCTTCCGACAGCTGGCGCTGCATCGATTCGCGCTCGGCCACCTCGACCGCCGTGGCGCTTTGCAGCTCGGCGCGCTTCTTGCCGCCGACCAGGGCCTTGGTGCCCAGCAGGGCCAGCAGCAGCAGGTAGACGAAGCTCTTGAACCAGGTGGAGGCTTGGCGGTGGTACTGGGTGACCTTTTCCTCGGCCTTTTCCTCGACGCTCTGCTCGATGGCATTGGAGAGCTGCTCGCTGATCTCGGCGGGCAGGTCGATGTGGACTTCGCCGTCCTGGGTCTGGGTGCCGTGCTTCGAGCCGAGCTTGGCCCGCTTGTCCGCTTTGGGACCCATGGGCGCGGCCGGAGCAGCCGGTGCCGCCGGGGCCGGAGCGGGCACGCCTTCCGCGGCCGGTGCCGGCGGGGCGGGGGGCGGAGTGGGAACGG
>NZ_SPVF01000016.1 GCF_004614185.1 Zemynaea arenosa
ATCTTCTGGCTTTGCCTGGCGCCGGGTGTGCTGTTCACCGCCGGGAGCTTGCGGCTGCCCGAGTCCCCGCGCTGGCTGATGCGCCGGGGCGACGCGGCGGGCGCCCGGGTGGCCCTGCTGCGCACCCGCAGCGCGGACGATGCGGACACCGAGCTGGCCGACATGCAGCCTGCATCGCATGCGGCGGCGCAGGCGGCGGGCAGCGGCAGCCTGCTGAGCCGCCGCTATGTGTGGCCCTTCCTGCTGGCCTGTCTGATCCTGGCGCTGACGCAGGCCACCGGCATCAATTCCATCCTCGCCTACGTGGTGACGATCCTGCACGAGGCAGGCCTGCCGGGCGCGATGGCCAATGGTGCGGACGTGGGCCTGAAGGTGCTCAACATGCTGGTCACGGTGATCGCGGTCGTGCTGGTGGACCGCAAGGGCCGCAAGTTTCTGCTGTCCCTCGGCTGCTGCCTGATGGCGGTGGCGCTGGTGGCGGCCGCGCTGCTGTTCGGTGGCGTGGAGGGCAAGAGACAGGACGTGCAGGCGGCGCTGGCCGCGCAGGTGCAGGCCGATGCGCTCACTTTCACCCTCGACGCGCAGCGGCTGGCGGCCTTGCATCCCACGTCGACCGGACCGGTGCAGCTGACCATCGCCTATGCCTACGGCGACTTCACCAACGTCGCGCATCTGCGGTCGGACGAAGCGGGTAGCCGCACGCTGTCGATCCGCCGCGCAGACGCCGTGCAGCCCGACTCCGTGCTGGGCCGCGGCATGCGTGCGCTGCATCTCAACCCCTTTCCCGATCCCGATGCGGCCCGCTTCGCGCCGCTGCGCATCGAACAGGCGTGGCTGGGAGGTGTGCCGGCCGAGTCGCACGGCTGGCTGGTGGCCACGGCCATCTGCCTGTTCGTGGCGGGCTTCGCGATCGGCCCGGGCGTGTGCGTATGGCTCGCGCTCTCGGAACTGATGCCAACGCGGATCCGCTCCAACGGCATGAGCGTCGCGCTGCTCGTGAACCAGTGCGTGTCGACCACCCTGGCCGCCGTGTTCTTGCCGGTGGTCGGGCGCTACGGCTACGCGATGGTGTTCGCGGCGGGCGCCGTGTTCGCGATCGTGTACCTGGTGGCCGTGGTGTTCCTGCTCCCCGAAACCAGGGGCCGCACACTGGAGGAGATCGAGGAGCACTTCAGCCCACGCAGACCCGGTATGCAAAATCGTTGATCCCCCGCTCCGCTGTCCGTCTGGATAATGGCAGCAGGGCCGACAAGGGAGAACACGATGACGTTGCAGAATTTGGGGCTGCTGTGCCTTGCGCTGATGTTCGTGCGCGCGGGGGTGGTGCACTTCATGCATTTCGGTGCCGTCGCCGGCATGCTGCGCGCGCGGCGCTGGCCAGCGCCAGCATTGCTGCTGGCGGCCGGCTCGCTGGTGCAGATCGTCGCGGGCATCGGCCTGCTGTTCGCGCCCACGCGCGCCGTCAGCGCGGGCCTGCTGATCGGGTTCACGGCCGCGGCCAGCATCACGCTGCTGGACTTCTGGCACCTGACCGGGCGCGAACGCACGCAGCCTGAAAACGCCTTCTTCAGTAATATTGCGGTGTGCGGAGGCCTGCTGCTGGCAGCCGCGATCTAGCATCGGCCCAAGGAGGCACCGCTGAATGGACGTGGACTGGGACGAATTGCGCATCCTGCTGGCCGTGATCCGCCATGGATCGCTGAACGGCGCCGCGCGGGCGCTCGGCCTGACCCAGCCCACCATCAGCCGCCGCATCGCGGGCATGGAAGACCGCCTGCGTACCAGCCTGTTCGACCGCGATACTTATGGCCTGCGGCCGACGCCTACCTGCACCGCGCTGGCCGAAGAGCTGGAGAAAATGGACGCCGCGGCGCAGGGCGTGCTGCGCAAGCTGGTCGCACAGAACGAACAGCTGCAGGGCGAGCTGCTGGTCACGAGCATCGACTGGCTGGGCGACTGCGTACTGGCGCCGCTGCTGGCGCGCTTTGGGCAGCAGCATCCGCAGGTGGCGGTGCGGCTGGTGAGCAGCGAGCGGAATTTCAACCTGGCCGCGCGCGAAGCCGACGTCAGTATCGCCTTCCGCCAGCTGGAGCAGGACAACATGGTGCAGCGGCGCATCGCAACGGTGGCCTACGGGCTGTACGCGGCGCCCGCGTACCTCGCCGCGCATGGCGCACCGGATTTCAGCACGGGCGGGCGCGGGCACTTTGCCGCGCTGGTGCAGACCGCGGACGAGACCTGGCTGCACGACGCGTGGTTCCGCTCCGTGTTGGGCGCGGCGCGGGTGGCGCTGGGCGCGAACGGCATGCATGCGGTGCTGGCGGCCACCCTGGACGGCGCCGCCATCGGGCACCTGCCGCGGCCCTTGGCGGCGCGCCATCGGGAACTGGTCCACTTGCCGGCCCCGCAGCCAGAGCCGGCGCTCGACCTGCGGCTCGGCTTTCACGCCGATATGCGCCACAGCCCGCGGCTGCGGGCCCTCGTGGATTACCTCGCAGCCGAGCTGCCCGGGGTGCTCACGGTGGCGCCGTCCTGACGCGCGCCCAGAGCGCCATGCTGAATCACTTCAGCGACAGCACGTGCTCCACCAGCTGGTCGACCGCGATCTTCGTGCCCTCGGCCCAGCCGGACTCCATGTTGGCCTTGTAGTCGTTCTCGTCGCGGTGCAGCGCGGTGAAGACGTAGCGGGTGCCGCTGCCTTCCGACGCCATGGTGACGATGGCGGTGATGGGTACGTCGTCGAACACGGCCGGGCGGTAACCGGGGAACAGCATCGAGGTCCAGACCAGGCGCTCCTGCGGGATCACCTCAACGAAGCAGCCCAGGTTGGGGAATTCGCGGCCGTCGCCGACGGCGATGTCGATGCTGAACATGCCGCCGGGGCGCACGTCCATCTCGCACTTGGCCACGCGGCCCCACTCGCGCGGCATGTACCACCGGGCCAGGTGTTCAGGCTTGGTCAGCGCCTCCCACACCAGGTGTTTGGGGGCGTCGATGAAGCGTTCGATGACGAAGTCGATCTTCGGATCCACGGCGAAAGTCTTTCTCATTTTGTCTCCTCCTTCTTTTTCAGTTGCTTGTTTTTGAGTTCCAGTACGTAGTCATCGAACCGGTCGAACCGCGCTTCCCACAGCTTGCGCTGCTGGCTCAACCAGTCTTCCGCCACCTGGAAGTGGGCCGGGGCGATCGCATAGGTGCGCACCCGGCCCTGCTTGGTCGAGGCGACCAGTTCGCTCTTTTCGAGCACGGACAGGTGCTGCACGAAGGACGGCAGCTTCATGTCGAACGGTTCCGCCAAGTCCATGACCGTGGCCGGCCCGGCCGCCAGGCGTTCCAGAATCTGCCGCCGGGTTTCGTTCGACAGCGCGTGAAAGACGTTGTTGGCAATTGCTGCTGCTTGAACCATGTCGGCCTGGACCATGTCGGCATCCCTCGATTGCTTGCTCACCTGAGCTGAAGGGATGCTAGCACCGCACAATACTAAGGTCAATGCCTAAGTATTGATTTTTTGCGCGCCACTGGCGCGGCCGGATTGGCATACTCGGCGGCGTCATCAGATGACTGAGGAGCGAATATGGAGCGACATACGGGGAGCTGCCTGTGCGGGAAGGTGCAACTTGCGGTCACGGGTGCGCCCTACCGCGTGGGGCTGTGCCATTGCTTCGACTGCCGCAAGCATCACGGCGCGGTATTCCAGGCGTTCGCGATTTTTCCGCGCGCCGGGTTCACGGTGGAGGGCGACACGCGCCACTTCCGCGACCGGCATTTCTGCCCGGAGTGCGGCGCGGCGCTGTTTGCGGGGAGCGGGGACGAGATCGAGATCAACCTCGGCTGCCTGGACGGGACCAGCCAGTTCACGCCGACTTACGAGTGCTGGACCATCCGGCGCGAGGGCTGGCTGCCACCGTTCGGAGTCGCCCATCTCTACGAACGCGACCGCCCCGGCTCGGGGCGGCGCGAGGACTGAGCGCCGTCAGGCGCCCTCGCCTTCCTCCCGGGCGGCCACCAGATAGTCGATGAAGGCGCGCACCTTCAAGGGCAGGTGCTTGCCGGGCAGGTAGACCGCGTGCACGGCGCCCGTGTAGGGCTCGCCGAACGACCAGTCCGGCAGCACCTGCTGGACGCGCCCGTCCCGCAGCGCCGCATGCGCGGTGAACTCCGGCACCAGCCCAATGCCACCGCCAGCCTCCACCAGCGCCAGGATGGCGGCGCTGTTGTTGATGGTAACGCGCGCTGGCACGCGCACCCGCGCCCGCGCCTCGTCCCGCTGCAGCGTCCAATCGTCCCCAAAGGGCGCGTAGCCGAGATGGGTGCAGCGGTGGGCCGCCAGTTGCTCCGGCGTCTCGGGCGCGCCGTGCGTCGCCAGATAGCCAGGCGCCGCCACCAGCACATAACGCATCGCGCACAGGGGCCGCGCGGCAAGCCCTGGCGCCAGTTCACGCGCGATGCGGATCGCCAGGTCCACACCATCCTCGATCAGATCCACCTTCCGGTCAATCAGCGTCAACCGCACGTCCACCTCGGGGAAGCGCGCGCAGAATCCCGGCAGACGCGGCGCCAGCCAGGTCTGGCCAAACACTACCGGTGCACTCACGCGGATCACGCCGGTCGGCTGGGCGCTGTAGCTGCCCGCCAGGGCCTGCACTTCCTGCGCCGAGCCCAGCATGCGCTTGCAGGCGGCGTAGACCTGCTGGCCGAGCTCGGTCGGAGCGACGGAGCGCGTGGTCCGGTGCAACAGCCGCACGCCCAGCTGGCCCTCCAGCCGGGCGACGTGGCGGCTGGTAGCCGAGGTGGTCAGTCCCAGCTGCCGGGCGGCCGCCGAAAAACCACCACTGTCCACCACTTGGGCATAGACAGCCATCTCCCGCAGCAATTCCATGCGTGCCTCACTTTTGCGTTGAAATCAATAATCCTTTGCATTGTAAGCGGATTGTTTCTGCTGGTAGGCGGATCGATACTGTCATCCCATACACAATGAGGGAGGCAGGCCATGACAACCAACACCAGAGGCGGCGTATGGCGCATGGTGGCCGCGATGAGCCTGTCGGGCACCATCGGGCTATTCGTACTGTCCAGCGGCCAGCCACCGCTGACGGTGGTGTTCTTCCGCTGCCTGATCGGCAGCATGGCGCTGCTGGCCTGGCTGGAACTGCGCGGTGGCTGGCAGCCGATGAACCGGCGCGCCCTCGGCTGGCTCGGACTGGGTGCGGCGGCCCTGATCGTCAACTGGCTATGCCTGTTCTCGGCCTACCGGCTCAGCAGCGTCTCGGTGGCCACGGTGGTCTACCACGTGCAGCCGTTCTTCCTGATCCTGCTGGCGGCACTGGTTCAGAAGGAGGCGCCCAGTCCCAGCCGGCTGGTGTGGATGGGACTCGCCTTCGTTGGCGTGTTGCTGATTTCCGGCCTCGGCGCCGCGGCCGAATCGGGCGCGGGGATGTGGATGGGCGTGGCCCTGGCGCTGGCGGCCGCTTTCTTGTACGCCGTGGCTACTCTGGCGACCCGCAAGCTCAGCGGCATCCCTCCAGCCCAGATCGCGGGCCTGCAGTTGCTGCTGGGCGTGCTGGCGCTGGCGCCGCTGGCCGATTTTTCGCACGGTCTGGACAGCGGGCGTTCATGGTCCAGCCTGCTGGTTCTCGGCCTCGTGCACACCGGACTCATGTACAACCTCATGTACGCGGCCTTCCAGCGTCTGTCGGCGGGCATGATCGCCTCGCTGTCGTTCGTCTACCCGGCGGTGGCCATCCTGGTGGACGTGGTCTATTTCAAGATCGTGCTCGGTCCGCTGCAAATGCTGGGCATCGTGCTGATCCTTGCGGCGGTGGTGGCCAATCAGCGCGGCTGGAACTTGACGGCATTGAAGGCGGGCCTGCCGCAGCCTTCGCGCAGCGGGAAGCAATGAGACAGGCAAAAAAAACTCCGGCCGAGGCCGGAGTTCTCATGTAGCGCACAGCCTGCCGCACGCACTCAGGGAATCGTCCCCGTGACCGTGAAGTTGCTGGAGTTGTTCTGCAGGTGGGCCTGCGGTACACCGGTCACCGTGGTGCCGTTGAAGGTCGCCGCGCCACTCGCGGTCGAGCGGATCTCCACACCGTAGGTGCCGGTGTTGACGATCTGCGTGCCGGTGTGGGTCACGGATGCGCCATTCGACGCCTCCTCGATGAACACCGCCGCGTAGGTGCTGTCCTGGATCAGGTTGTTGGTCAGGGTGATGACCGGGCTGGCGATCTTGCCCGCGCTGCCCACCCAGTACTCCCAGATCGCGCCGATATTGTAATTGTAGTCGTGGTGGTACGAGCCGGTGCGCAGCAGCTTGTTGCCCGAGATCTCCAGCGTGCCGGTGATCGATGGCGGCGCGAAGTTGGTGCCGAACTGGATGCCTGCGCCGTTGTCCACTGTGTCCGCGATCAGGTTGGCTTTCACAGCGTTGTTCTTGCCGCCGTAGATCGCCACGCCGTTCGCCATGACGGGCAACTGGACCGTGTTGTTCTGGAAGACGTTGGCCGTGTCCAGGTTGGCTTCCGACCACATCGCCATGCCGTCGTCTCCCGTGTTGCGGATGGCGTTGTTGGAGGCCGTGGAGTTGCTGGTGCCGTAGTGGAAGTTGAGCCCATCGGCCCAGGTGTCGCGGATGCGGCAGTTGGTCACCTTGGCGTTGGTGACGATACCTGCCTGGCTGAACGACTGGGTCGTCCACACGCCCACCTTGTGGTGCTCGAACCAGACGTTGTTGATCGTCGAGTTGCTGAAGTTGCCCTCGGCGCCGGTCACACCGTTATCGTCGTCGCGCAGGATGTCGGTCGCGGAGATCTTCAGGTCGCTCAGGTTGCTGTTGCCGCCCTTCGCGTAGATGCCCGCGAAGGCGCCTTGCAGGGTGCTGGTCCAGATGCCGGTGCCGCGCAGGGACACGCCGGCCGGCAGGTAGATGCGGGTGCCGGTGCCATTCCAGCCCGGGCCGACGGTGCCCGTGTCGAAGTTGAAGGTGCCGGCCGGGATCCACACGCCCACCTTGGCGCCGCCGCTACTGGTAACGGCGGCGATCGCGGAGTTCATGGCGGCCGTGTCGTCGATACCGTCGTTGGCCACGCCGCCGTAGGCCGTAATGCTCACGAAATTCGACGGCATGGCCTGCTGCGCGGGGACCGGCTCCAGTTCCAGGAAGTCCACCGTCACGCTGGCCGTGCTGGCGAAGTTCTGGTTGGACGTCTCGCGCACCAGCTTGATGACGGTGCCGGCCGGGTAGGACGCGTCCAGCACGACCGCGACCTCGTCGAAGAAGCGGTGTGGATTGGTGGGCGTTGCGTTGGGGTTGTTGGACCAGCGCTTGTTGCCGCCTTCGGTGCTCCAGGTGCCGTAGAGCCAGCTGTACTTGTTGGTCAGGACCAGGTCGTTCTTCTTGACGCCGTTGACGTACAGGCTCAGGCCCGCGTCGTAGGCGGCGCCGTTCGAGGAATCCGGGATCGAGTAGCGGACCACCAGGCCCTGGCCGGCCGCGGTAGTGGTGACCTGTACGTACTGGCCAGCCGTCCTCAGCTGGACCGCGGCGCGGCCGGAGGCTTCGGACGACAGCTGGCCCCAGGCGCGGCCGCCCGAGATCAGGGTGCCGGCGTAGGTGCCCGCTTCCGCCTCGTAGGTCGTGTACGGCATCGATGCGCCGTAGGCCGTGGTGCTGAGGATGGTGCTGAAGGCGTTGTTGGTCTCGTCCGTCTCCGCGATGGCAGCATTGCTGTCCACGGTGGCCGTGACGGTTGGCGCCGCACCGCTCATGGCCCAGCTGCCGGTGTCCTGCGCCAGAGTGACCGAGGCGCCGGGCGCGAGGGACGCGCTGTAGTTGCTCACCGCGGTCACAGCGGTGCCGTTGACGGCGAAGCTGATCTTGTTGATGGTCCCCGCCGGCGTCGCGCCCGGGCCGTTGTTCTTGATCGTGGCGCTGAAGGTCACCGCCTGCCCCGCCGCAGGGACGGCCGGGCTCCAGGTGATGCCGGTGACGACCAGGTCCGGCTTGGCCGCCGGGCGCACGGGCACTGAGCCCACCTGTTCGAACGCCCACTGCGCGCTGCCCCAGGTCTTGTCGATGGCGTAGGCCTGGGCGAAGCCTTTCAGGCCTTCGATGTTGGCGTACCAGGCGGGCGTGGCCACGCTCTGGAGGTTGTTGTAGCCGGAGGTCACGGCGGCGGGCAGGTCGAACAGGACGTTGCTGGGCGCGGGGTCGGCGTAGGTGGTCGTCAACGGGTCGGCCGAGGTGGCGATGCCGCTGATCGAGACGTAGTTGCCGGTCGCGGCGTTCCAGAGCGCCTTGTGGCCGCCCTGGTCCACCAGCGCCCATTGGGAGCTGGTGTCGTTCGCGGCCGGGGTGCCGTACATGACCTTGCCGTTGGCTTCGTAGAGGTACTGGGCGGACTGCCAGTAATTGCGGATGCGGTACAGCCCATTCGTGACGGCGGGCGCGGCGGCGACGGTGAGGGTCGCGGAGCTGGTGTTGTTGCTTTCGTTGGATTCCGTGATCAGGTTCTGGTCGTCCACCTGGGCCTGCACCGTGTGGCTGCCACCGGTGCTGGCCCACGAAGCGGTGCCCGCCGGGCCGGAATTGGCCGTCAGCGTGACAGACGCGCCCGCGGCCAGGGACGAGGTGTAACTGTCGGACCAGTTGGCCTGGATGCCGTCCACGGTGAAGCTGACGCCGATTTTGGTGCCGGCCGCCTTCGTCACCGTCCCCTGGTTCTTGACGACCGCCGTGAAAGTCACGGGGCCGGGCGCGGTCGGATTGGCGGGCGACCAGCTCAGGCTGGTGATCACGAGGTCGATGCCGCCGGACGGCGCAGTCACGGTGAACGGTGCGGACAGCGTGTTGTTGGACTCATCGCTTTCGGCGATCAGGTTCTGGTCGTCGACGTAGGCCTGCACGGTGTGCGCGCCGCTGGTTGCGGTCCAGGTGGCACCGGCGGGGCCGCCGTTCGCCGTCAGCGTCACCGAGGCGCCGGGCGCGAGCGACGAGGTCGAGTTGTCGGACCAGGCGACCTGGGCGCCATCGACCAGGAAGTTGACGCCGTGCTTGATGGCGGGCGTCGCGGTGCCGCCCTGGTTCTTGATGATGGCAGTGAAGGCCATGGCGTTGCCGGTCTGCGGCGCGGCGGGCGTCCACGTCACGCTGGTCACGACGAGGTCAGCGGGCGTGGTGGCAGCGGTGGTCGTCAGACTGTCGAGGTTGACGTTGCCGTTGTCGGTGGTTGTGTATTTGTAGGCGACCGTGTTGTTGCCGGCGTTGAGCGTCACGCTGTCGTTCTGGGTGGACCAGCTGTCCCAGTTCGCGGTGGCGTTCAGGGTGGTCTGCTTGACCTTGGTGCCATTCACGTACAGGCTCAAGGTGCGGGCGCTGCCGGTGCCGTTGGCGTAGCGCAGGCCCAGGGTGTACGAACCGGCGCTGGCGGCGCTGATCGTCCAGGCCACTTGCGCGTTGCCTTTGTTGGCGTCCGTGAAGCCGCCGGCGAAGCCGGTGCCGGTGTAGCCGGTGTGGTCGGTCTGCACGGCGGCGCCGCCGGTCAGGGTGCCGGATTCGGCCTGGTACACAGCGGCGTTGGCCGCCGCCGAGAATCCCAGCAGGACGGTGCAAAGCACGCCCAGCCAGAGGAGCGCCCAGGTGAATCCTGGGCGTACAGGCTCCCGCATCAGTGTCATGACATGTCTCCTTTGTGTTTTTTTCCGCTTGGGCGGCTTCGTCGAAACCGGGGTCCGATTGTGCGGCGAAACGGGCGGCCCATTCTTCAGGTCCCGTTCAGATCAGCTTCAGAAAGGAGCGAAAGGCGGGCGGACTCGGCCGCGCGCTGTCCGGCGATGGTCCGCAAACGGTGTTGTAAGATACAAATCCGGTATCTCGCCGGAGTTGCCAAGAGGTTTTTTTGATGCGGTCGGTCGTTCGTTTCTGGTTATCGCTGCTGCTTGTGTCGTTTGCGTCCAGCGCGCACGCAGCGGCAGCTGCCCGCGCGCCCTCCTCTGCTGCCGCGCCGATTGAACTGCGCGTTGCAGTGCCCTCCGATGAACGCGCCGCGTATTTCATTCGGCTGCTGGAACAGTCATTGCAGCTGATTGGCCAGCCCTACACGGTCCGCTACCTCAAGGATCTGCCGCCGCGCCGGATGTGGGCCATGCTGGGGCGGGGCGATGTCAATCTGTTCTACGGCATGATCACCGAGGAGAAGGAACGCAACCGGCGGATCGTTCCGCTGCGGGTCGGCCTGACCAATGGCCTGATCGGGCAGCGGGTGCTGTTGATCCGGCCCGAGGACGCGAATCTGTTTGCGACAGTGCGATCGGTGAGCGATTTGAAACGGACCGGGCTGGTCGCCGGGTTTGGCGAAGGCTGGGCCGATGCCAAAGTCTGGCGGGCGGCGGGCTTGCCGGTGTACGAGCATGTGGCGCCGTGGCCAACGATATTTGCCATGGCGGCGGCGGGCAACCGGCACGTCGATTATCTGCCGCGCGGCGTGATCGAGGTGCTGGAAGAGGCGCGCACGCATCCCGAGATGGTGGTGGAGCAGCGGCTCCTGTTCGAGTATCCCGCCGATTTCGGGTTTTATCTGTCGGCTGCTGCCGCGCGCTATCAGCCCATTCTCGAACGGGCTTTGAAAGAGGCGGAGGCGACGGGGCTGAAGGAGCGGCTGCTGCGGGAATCGTTTGGGGACGACATCAAGGCGCTGGGTTTGAGCCGGCGCCTGCGTGTGCCCTTGCCCGGCGCCCCTCGTTAGACCTGCGGCGGGGTTGAGCACGCTCCAGCGCGGCCGGTCACGCTGGGCGCCCTCGGAAGTCAGCGGCTATGGTGCGACGTCCCCTGCCGCGGCCGCCAGCGGGCGGGCGCTCTGCACCAGGGTCAACAGCAGCTTGCCCGGCTCCTCGCTCATGATCTCGTGGGCGGAATTTTCGAACCACACGAACTGCTTGCGCGGCGCCTGGACGCGTTCGAACCACTCATGGGCCACGTTGGAATTGACCGAACGGTCGTGCCGGCCCGCCAGGATGATGAGCGGGCACTGGAGAACCTTAACGTGCTGGAAGTCGAGCCTGAGCACCGGGCTGAACAGAAAGTCCTGGGAATAGCCGTTGCCCTCGTAGACGCGCCTGGCGTCAGCATCAGCGTAGTCTGGCGAGAGCCGCGCGGCAATGCCGTCGATCTGGCCGGTCCGGTAAGCCATCACACCGCCGAAATGATCGGACCATTTGCGCTCCAGCGCGATGTCCTTCAGTTCGATGGTCTTGCCAGGCGCGGCATAAGGCGCGATCGATTCCAGTTCGGCGATGGCCTGCCGGTTGCCGGCCCGCCGGGCCGCGTCGAGTGCAAACGCATAGCCGCGGCGCTCGCTTTCCGGACTGTCGACGGCCTGGCCCATGCCGATATAGGCGTGCAGCCATTGCGGTTTGCGGCGTGCCAGCTCAAGACCGATGTAGCTGCCCCACGACGTACCCAGCACAAACACCTTCTCCTTATGCAAGTCCTTGCGCAGCCAGGACACCAGCTCTTCGGCATCGTCCACAAACCGCTCCGGCTGCATCGTGGCCGCGACGGACTTCGGATCATTCAGCAAGTAGGTCTTGCCGGCGCCGCGCTGGTCCCAATGGACCACCGTGAAATACTCTTCCAGGCCGCGGGTGTTCATCCACGCCATCGGCATGGTTGGAAAGCCGGGACCGCCGTGAACGATCAACAAGACCGGGTTGCGGCGGTCGGCGCCGCGGATGCTCAGGTATTGGTCAATCCCGCCGATGCGCACCGCCTCCAGACGCTCGACGCCTTGGGGAGTGACAATGTGGCGGAGCTCACGAACGACGTCCGTGAAAGTCGAACGGGTCAGAGTTGGGGCGGGTTCGGCCAGGGCCGCTGTCGAAATGACGCACGCGGCAAGCGCGGCAAAAGTGGAAGCAATACGCACAATATGTCCTTGATAACGGCGGAGCCGCTGAGGTTGAGATGAGGTGACATCCGGTCGCGACCATACCCGGCGACGGGCGGTCGTAGCAAGGCTGGGGGCGACGCTGGTCGGGCCTGCTGATTCGCTGAAAGTCGTTAGCGCCGCGGTGCATAGCCCAGCAGTTGCAGGCCGGATGGGGTGGTTTTCGCACGGACCAGGTCAAGCTGGCACATGCCGTCGTGCCGCTCGAACAGGCGGCGTCCGCGGCCCACCACGGCGGGCGTCTGAACCAGGATGAGCTCGTCGAGCAGATCCAGGCTCAGCAGGGATTGCACAAGGCTGATGCTGCCATGCGCGCAGATGGCCTTGCCTGGCTTGGCCTTCAGCGCCTGGATCGAATGGGTCAAGTCGCCGCCGAGAAGCGAGGCGTTCGTCCAGCCCACGGCGGTCAGTGTGCGGCTGGCGACATATTTCGGGCAGCTGTTAATGAAGGACGCGAACGGCTCCATGTCGGAACCGGGCCAGAACTCGGCCCACTCCTCATACAGTGTGCGGCCCAGAAGGACAGCATCCTGCTGGGGAAGAATCTCGGCAAGGATGGCATCGACCTCTTCGTAGAGCTCGGGGCGGATAAAGGTTTCTGGCGCCTCGACGACACCGTCGACGGATATAAAGAGGAAGGCTTGGACTGGACGCATGCATAACTCCGATCAGGTTGGGGCAGCAAAGACGCTGCTGAAACCCGACGAATGGCGCCGTAGGATTTCGACTATTTATTCCGTCTCGGCCGGATTTCATTGCCGCATTCACCTCGCTGGGCCCTGAGTTGGCAGCGGGGCAGGACTACGAAGCGTGGCCCCATCCAATGGGCATGAGTGGCTCTTTGCTCCTGGAAGGGCGCCAGCTATCTTGAGTCCTCATTGAACACACAGCCGTTCAGCGGCCGGACAGATGATGACACTAATGGTTTTTACGTTGGGCGCAGCGCTGGTGTTGCCCGCGTGGACCGGCGCCACGCCGACTACCGCGCCTTCCGGACTATCGGCGCAGCGCGAGGGTCAACGGGCATTTGACTGGGAGATCGGCGCGTGGGACACACGCTTGCGCCGTCTGCGCGCTCCGCTCAGCGGCAAGACGGAATGGCTGGACTATGCCGGCACGACGGTCGTGTCACCGCTCGGCAACCAGCGGGCCAACATCGTGGAACTCGACGTGAGCGGCGCGGCGGGCCGCATCGCGGGCGTCTCGCTGCGACTGTTCCAGCCCGCAACGCAGCAGTGGACACTGCACTTTGCCAATTTGGCGAACGGCCTGATGACGAACCCGATGAGCGGTGCCTTTCAGGACGGACGCGGCGTGTTCTACGGGGACGACACCCTGGATGGCCGTGCCATCAAGGTGCGCTTTCTCATCACCCAGATCAGTCCCACTTCGTGGCGCTTCGAGCAGGCGTATTCCGGCGATGCCGGGCAGACCTGGGAAGTGAACTGGGTCGCGGTCGACACCCGCCGCACCGGGATCTCGTCCGATGTATCGCAACGCGAGTCTCCCCGGCAGAGCGTGCCATAAAAGCCAAGCATCCTTGCAGACCGGCTTGCAGCACAGCCATATCCCAGGAGCTCCATCCCGATGGTCACGCGCCAGGATACTGATCCTCAGCCGTCCAGCAACGCCAGCAGATCCTGCAAGACATAGGGTTTGGCGATGAATGCCGTGCCGGGCGGGGCTCGTTCCCAGTCATCAAAGGACCGGCCCGACGTGAGGACAACGCGCACGTGCGGGCGCTGCGCATTCGTCGCGCGCGCCAGGTCGAGGCCGCTGGCCCCAGGCATATTGATGTCGCTGAACAAGACATCGACGTGGTGCTCTGCCAGCATCTCGATGGCCTCATCCGCCGACCAGGCGACCAGCACGGCGAAACCGGCCAGGGTGAGCACCTCGGCCGTGAGTTCGGCAAGGTCGGCATTGTCGTCCACGAGCAGAACCCGGCGCTCGGAACGTGCGCTGCTGCTATGGCTGGGGTGGGTGAGCATGGTGGACCTTTTTCAACTGGAAAAACCAGTGTGAAAGGTCTGACCAAATTGGGGAGTGCATCGTGATCCAGTGTCTCCCGTTTCGCCGCGCCGTGGCGCGCGCCACGCGGGCTCCTTCGACCGCTGAAAGAACCCGGCGTGCGCGCGGCGCCGAAACCCCAACACCCCCGCCGGAAAGGGTATATAGTCGGACGACGGCCCGCCGTCCTCGCCGAGAACGCCGTGGCCCGCAGTGCCTGTCAGGCACCGCCACTGGAGCGATCATGCGTACCACGCAGTGCACCGGAGTGCCACCCCTCGTCGATTCCGCGCTGGGCATCTGGTTCGATGGGCGCGCCTACCATTACCAGCAATACCGCTACGACCGCCTGAGCGACGCCGTCGCGTATGCCGCCATTGACGGCCGGCGCGCATCCCGCCAGCCCCTCCCCTTGCCCGACAGCTGGACCGAATGGCATGCCCCCGATGCGGCCGACCGGGCCCGCATGGCGGCGTACGGCATCGGCTACGAACAGGGCATGTTCCAGTATCGCGGCTACCGCTACGACTACCTGGACCAGGCCCTGGCCTATGCGGCCCAGGCCGAGGCCACCGGTGCCGCGGCCTCGGCCCCGCACGAGCGTCCCTCCCAATGACCGAACGACAACGGCGCCGGGACGCCCTCACCGCCGACGCCGTCGCGCGCGGGCTGAACATCCTGGCGGTCCGCGATGCGCGGGAGGCGCTGCGCTACATGGAATACAAACTGGTGCCGCCAGACGTGATCCAGCGCGTGCTGTCCGAACCGGACCGGCGGCGCCGCGAGTCGGCGCAGCAAGCCCTGTCGGAAGCCATTACGCCCATGCCATCCTGACCGTTCACCCAGGAGTTCCCCATGTCCCCGACAGATCCCGCGCAGCCCCTTCTGCAAGTCCAGGCACTCCTGACCCTCGCGCGCGAACTGCTGCAGGCGGATGAACCAAGCCGGGTGTTGCGCCTGACCGGGCGTGCCCTGGTGGACGTGACCGGCGCCAGGCGCGCGCTGCTGGTGCTGACCGGCGATGCCCCGCTGTGCATCGGGTTCAGCGCGGACGGGCTGGCGCGCACTGCTCCGCGCAGCCATCCATGGTTCCCGCTGGCCCGCGGCGCCTTGCAGGGCCAGCGCCCGTCCGGGCCGGAGTCCGTCGTGC
>NZ_SPVF01000040.1 GCF_004614185.1 Zemynaea arenosa
CGCGCGCACCGCCAGCGCCGCCGGTCGCGTTGGCGCCATCCTCGGCCGCCAGGCCAGCCGCCCGGCAGGGAATTAGCGCGGCATCGGCCACCGCGCCATCACGCCGGGTTGCGCGACTCGGTGCCGATCTGGCCGATGGGCGTCATCAGCCATGCGGCGGCGGCCAGCAGGATCAGGACCACGCCGGACGCGCCAAACAGCTCCGGCAGCGACACGTAGCGCAGCAGATACCCCGTGCACGCCGCCGACAGCGGCGCGAGCCCCATCAGGATGAACATGAAGATGCTCATCGCCCGCCCCATCATCTGCGGCGGCACCCTTCCCTGCAGCCAGGTGAACACCGCCACCTGAATGAACCCGCCCAATGCCCCGATGAGTGCCAGCAGCAGGACACCCTGCCACAGCGACTCCACCATGCCCAGAGGCGCCAGCAGCATCCCCGCCACTGCATCCACGCCCAGCACCAGCAAGCCAAACCGCCCCATGCTCCGCTTGCCGAACACAGACGACGCGATCATCCCGGCCAAAGCCCCCGCACCATGCGCCGCCATCAGCACCCCGAACGCGGATGCCCCCTGCATATGGTCCCGCGCCAGGACCGGCAGCGCCACCTGCGTCGCCCCGCCAATGAGGAAGGACACCACGCCCCAGTACATCAGGCAAGACCGCAGCGGCACATCGCGCCACACCATCGCCAGCCCCGCGCCAATGGAGCGCAGCAGCTGCCCTTCCGGCTCGCGCTTCGCATCGGCCAGCAGGCGCACCTGCATCAGCGTCCAGGTGGACACGAGGAAGGTCGCACAGTCGAACGCAAACGCATAGCCGAGCGCCCGCAGGCTGGTGCCTTCAGACGCACTGCCACCCGCCAGCGCAATCAGCAGCGCCGCCAGCAGCGGCCCGGCCAGCATGGATAGCTGCCGAAGGCTCATCATCATCCCGTTGGACGCCTGCAGGTGTGTGCGCTCGACCGCCTGCGGCATCAGCGACGTTGCCGAGGGAATCCCGAAGGCCTGCGCCAGCCCGATCCCGAGCGCCAGCAGATTCACCTGCCATAGCTGCGGGTGGCCGCTCAAAGTCAGCGCTGCCAGAAGCCCCAACAGCCCCGCACTCACCACCTTCGACAGCAGCGCCACCGACTTGGGCGAATACCGGTCCACCAGCGCCCCGCCGACCAGGATGAACACCGCGCGCGGCACGCCCATGAGGGCCAGCACCACACCCAGGGCCGCCGGATCGTCCGTCAGCCGCAACACCAGCCAGGGCAAGGCAATCAGCGTGAACTGGTCGCCCAGCATGGACAGCACACCGCCGCCGATCAGCCACCTGAAATTCGGATTGCGCAGCAGCGCCGCGCGCGCATTCGTCGTCGTCATCGCCATCCCCTCAACGTGCCGGGCCGGCGAGCGGCGCCAGCACCGTCGCCAGCACATCCAGCTGGTCGCGGTCCGCCTGCAGCAGCATCTCTTCCGCCACCTCGGCCGCCGTCTTGAGCGCGTTATCGAGCAGCTCATGGCCCTCCGCCGTGATCACTGCGTAGCCGATGCGCGCATCGCGCGGGTCCGACTGGCGCGCCACCCAGCCCGTCTTCTCCAGCGGGAGCAGGCTGCGGGTGACGCCGGACGCCGTGAGGCCCAGGCGGTCCGCCAGGTCCACGCGCCGCAGCCGTCCGCCCGGCGCGCGCGCCAGGTGCAGCAGCAGCGTGAAATCGTTGAAACTCAGCCCATGGTGCCCGCCGAGCACCGCGTCCATGCGCCGCCCGATGGTCGCGTAGGCGCGCGCCAGCCGCAGGCAAAAATCGAGCTGCGGCGTCAATTTGCTTTCGTCTTCCATGATAAATCCATGATATATGTTTGAGTGCGCAAGTATATCAAGCAAAGATGACCAGCGCAAGCGCTTTCCCGCTATACTGTATGGATTCACAGTAGCAGCCCTCCGCAGCACCCTCCCCATGATTCGCCAGCTCGACAACCCGCTCTATTACCTGGACAACTTCCACCAGGTGCTGGACTGGATCGCCGCGCGCTATCCGGACCTGCTGACGGACGACGAGCACGCCTTCCTGGCCGCCTTCCCCACCCTGCCCCAGCCCGCGCGCGCCCTGTTTGTGCGGATGGTGATGCGCAAGGGGACCGTTTTCCGCGCCAGCAAACTGAATTACGCCGAAATCGGCTGCCCGGTCGAAGCCGCGCGCCATCTCGCGCCCACCGGCTGGATCGAGCACGACCCGCAGCTCACGCTGGACGAACTGTTCGCCCTCCTCACCAAGGCCGAACTGTGCGCCGTCTTCGGCCTGTCGGGCCATGAGCAGGCCGCGCGTAAACCCGAACAGCTGGCGGCCCTGCGCACCGTGTTTGCCGACCCCCGCGCCTTCTCCGCCTGGTGCAAGGACAGCCCGGACACCGCCTTCCGCATCCTCGCCAAGCCGCTGTGCGACCGCCTGCGGCTGATCTTTTTCGGGAACCTGCGCCAGGACTGGACCGAATTCGTGCTGTCCGAGCTGGGCGTCTACAAGTTCGAGCAGGTCGAGTTCTCCGAGTCCTCGCGCGCCTTCCGCTCGCGCCGCGACGTGGACCTCTACATGGCGCTTCACACCTGCAAGGAGCGCTTCCGCGAGGGCGAACCGCTCGATGATGTGCTGCGCGACGTGCCGCCCGAGGTGCGGGACAACGACTGGCTGCGCGGCCGCCGCGAAAAGCTGATGTACCAGATCGGCCAGCACTACGAAAAGCTGAAGGACTGGAAGAACGCGCACGCCGTGTATGCGGACTGCCGCTACCCCGGCGCCCGCGCGCGCGCCATCCGCGTGCTCGAAAAGGACGAGCAGTACAAGCAGGCGTGGGATCTGCTCTCGCACGCGCAGCAGCAGCCCGAAAGCGACGCCGAACGCCAGCACGTGCTGCGCATCGCCCCGCGCCTGCGCCGCAAGCTCGGTCACATGCGCGAGCCCGCGGCCAAGGTGCCGGTGGTGCGCATCGACCTCTCCTTGCCGATGCCGCAGGGCGACTGGTGGGTCGAGGGCGTGGTGCGCGAGCACCTGCATCGCGACGAGGCACCGGTCTTTTATGTCGAGAATACCCTGATCAACGGCCTGTTCGGGCTCCTGTGCTGGCAGCCCGTGTTCATGGCGCTGCCGGGCGCCTTCTTCCACCCCTTCCATCACGAGCCGGCGGACCTGTACTCGCCCGACTTCTACCCGCGCCGCGAGCGCGAGTTCCGCGCCTGCTTCGCGCAGCTGGAGTCGGACGAGTACCGCGCCACCATCCTGCGCAACTTCGAGGACAAGCACGGCATCCAGTCGCCCTTCGTGGTCTGGCCCTACCTGAGCGAAGAGCTGCTGCAGATGGCGCTCGACTGCATCCCGCCCGCGCACCTGAAGCGCGCCTTCGAACGTATCCTCGCGGACATCAAGGCCAATCGCAGCGGCTTTCCGGACCTGATCCAGTTCTGGCCCGCCGAGCGGCGCTACCACATGATCGAAGTGAAGGGCCCCGGCGACCGCCTGCAGGACAACCAGCTGCGCTGGATCGAGTACTGCGCCGCGCACCAGATGCCGGTGTCGGTGTGCTACCTGACCTGGGCCGAGTCGACGTCATGAGTTATGTGGTTGCGGTGCGCGCCCTGTGCGAGTTCACTGCCAAGCAGGGCGACCTCGATACCCGCTTCACGCCCTCGCCCACCGGGCAGGAAGGCATCCTCGGGCACCAAGTGGTGACGGGGCGGCGCGGCCCGCACTACCAGGCGGAGGTCAGCCTGGCGCTGGACCACGGCCCGCTGCACGTGCGCGGCCGCGCGGACGGCTACGACCCGGACGCCAATCTGCTGGAAGAGATCAAGACCCACCGCGGTGACGTGGCCCGTGTGCCGGACAACCACCGCCACCTGCACTGGGCACAGGCGCGCGTGTACGGCTACATGATGTGCCGCCAGCTGAACCTCAGCGAGATCAATCTGGCGCTGGTCTACTTCGACATCGGGCGCCAGACGGAGACGGTGCTGAAGGAGACGCGAAGCGTGGCCGAACTGGAAGCCATCTTCGCGGAACTGTGCGGCCGCTTTATCGCGTGGGCCGAGCAGGAGGCGGCGCACCGCGTGGCACGCGATGCGGCGTTGGCGCAGCTGGACTTTCCGTTTCCCGATTTCCGCCCGGGCCAGCGGCAGCTCGCGCAAGCCATCTGGCAGGCCAACACCAGCGCGCGCTGCCTGCTGGCCCAAGCGCCGACCGGCATCGGCAAGACCATCGGCAGCCTGTTCCCGGCTCTGAAGGCGGCGCCGGCGCAAAAGCTGGACAAGCTGTTCTTCCTGGCCGCGAAGACGCCCGGCCGCCGCCTCGCACTGGATGCGGCGCAGACGCTCAAGCGCGGCGGCGTAGTGCCGCTGCGCGTGGTCGAAATGGTCGCGCGGGACAAAGCCTGCGAACATCCGGACAAGGCCTGCCACGGCGAATCCTGCCCGTTGGCGCAAGGTTTCTACGACCGCCTGCCCGCGGCGCGCCAGGCCGCGCTGGGGGTCGACCAGCTGGACCGCGAGGGCCTGCGTTCGGTCGCGCTGGCGCACGACGTCTGTCCGTACTACCTGGGCAGCGAAATGGCGCGTTGGGCGGACCTCGTGGTGGGCGACTATAACTACTACTTCGACGGCGGCGCGATGCTGTTCGCGCTCACCCTCATCAACGGCTGGCGCGCGAGCGTACTATGCGACGAAGCGCACAATATGGTCAACCGCGCCCGCGCCATGTACACGGCTGACCTGGACCGCGGTGCCCTGCGCGCCGCGCGCAAGACGGCGCCGCCGCTGGTGCGCCGCGCGCTGGACCGCGTGGGCCGCGCGTGGCCCGTCAGCGAAGAGCCGTACGAAGTGGTGGACAGTATCCCTGAGAAGCTGGTCTCCGAACTGCAAGGCGCCACCAGCGCCATCACCGATTGGCTGGCCGAGAACCCCATGCCGCTGGACCCGGACCTGCAGCGCTTCTACTTCGACGCCTTGCAGTTCGTACGCCTCTCCGAGCAGTTTGCGGACCATTCGCTGTTCGACATCACGCGCCACGGCAGCCGCGATTCCACGCTCTGCATCCGCAACGTGGTGCCCGCGAGCTTCCTCAAGCCTCGCTTCGCGCTGGCGCATTCGGTGACGCTGTTTTCCGCTACGCTGAGCCCTTGGAACTATTTTGCGGATACGCTGGGCATGCCGGAATCCACCGCCTGGATCGATGTGGAATCGCCCTTTGAAGCGAGCCAGCTGGCCGTGCACGTGGTGCGCCGCATTTCCACGCGCTACCAGCACCGTGCCCGCTCGGTGGCGCCGATTGCGGAGCTGATCGCGCGCCAGTACGCGAGCCAGCCGGGGAATTACCTCGCCTTCTTCAGCAGCTTCGATTACCTGGAACAGGTGGCCGATGCCTTTGCCACCGCCTCGCCCGGGATCCCGATGTGGCGCCAGGCGCGCCGCATGAACGAGGCCGAGCGCGAGGACTTTCTCGCCCGCTTTGAAGCGGGTGGCCGTGGCATCGGCTTTGCGGTGCTGGGCGGCTCGTTCGGGGAAGGCATCGATCTGCCGGGCGACCGCCTGATCGGCGCCTTCATCGCCACCCTCGGCCTGCCGCAGGTGAACCCGGTGAATGAACAGATCCGCGAGCGCATGGAGCGCATCTTTGGCGCGGGCTACGACTACACCTATCTCTACCCCGGCATGCAGAAAGTGGTGCAGGCGGCGGGCCGCGTGATCCGCTCGCAGTCGGACCGCGGCGTGGTCTACCTGATCGACGACCGCTTCGCCCAGCCGCAGGTGCGCGAGCTGCTGCCGCGCTGGTGGAGCGCCACCGCCCAGCTTATTGAAGCAGCGCCCTGACCTTTTGGTAGCCGGAGCGGCTGACCGGCACCACCTTGCCGTCCTGGAGCACCGCCTGGTGCGAATCCTTGGTGGCCTGCTCGATGCGCGCGATGCGCTCCACGTTGACGATGTAGGAACGGTGGATGCGCAGGAAGCGCGCGGGGTCGAGCTGGGTTTCCAGTTCGGACAGGGTCTGGCTCTTGAGGTAGGTGCGGCCTTCGGAACGGATCTCGATGTAGTCGTCCTGCGCTTCGATCACATCCACCTTCTCGGCCGGGATCACATGCACGCGAGCGCCGTCGCGGATCAGGATGCGCTCCAGCGGGCCGTTGCGCACGGCGGCCTCGGTGACCATCTGCTGCACGGCCGTCTGCGGCGCAGGCGTGCCGATGCTGGCGCGCGCGTGGGCCAGGGCTTCGTCCAGCCGCTGCTGGGTAAAGGGCTTGAGCAGGTAGTCGATGGCGTGGACTTCGAAGGCCTTGACCGCGTACTGGTCGTAGGCGGTGACGAAGATGTAGCGCGGCTTGCGCCCCGCCAGCTCGACGACCTCGAAGCCATCCAGCTTGGGCATCTGGATGTCGAGGAAGACCAGGTCCGGCTCCAGCTCCGTGATCGCCTTCACGGCCTCGAAGCCGTTGGCGCATTCGGCCACCACCTCCACGTCCGCATGGGCGCGCAGGTATTCGCGCATCAGGCCGCGTGCCAGTTCTTCATCATCGACGACGATTGCCCGCATTGTCAGTCTCCCGTTTTCGCTGTTTCTACTGTCTCCGCGGGGAGGTTCAGCTCCACCCGGAACGTATTGTTTTCCCTGGCCCAGCTCACGGCCGCGTCGTGCGCGTACACATTGGCCAGGCGCTGGCGCACGTTGGCCAGGCCCATGGTGTTGCCTTTGCGGGCCGGCGCGTCCGCATCCACATCGTTTTCGACCGCCACGCGCAGCCGGGTACCGTCGCGGCGCGCCTGCACGCGGATGACGCCGCCTTCCGGCAGGCCGCCGATGCCGTGTTTGACCGCGTTTTCCACCAACGGTTGCAGAATCAGGGGCGGCAGCAGGCAGGCGGCTGCGTCGTCTTCGATCGTCATCTCGGAGCGCAGGCGGGTGCCGAAGCGCACCTGCTCGATGGCGAGGAAGTCCGCGGCCAGCCGCGCCTCCTCGCGCACCGCCACCTTGCGCTGCGCATCCAGGCCGAGGGTGCGGCGAAAGAAGTCGGAGAGCTGCACTGTCATCTGCCGGGCGCGCGCCGCGTCGATGCTGGTCAGCGCGCTGATGGAATTCAGGCTGTTGAAGAGGAAGTGCGGGTCGACCTGGGTGCGCAGCAGGCGCAGTTCCGCGTCCTGCGCGAGCAGTTTGGATTCGAGCTCGCGGCGCTCGGCGGCGCGGGTGCGGTCGAATTCAATCACCAGATAGTGGCCCAGCACGCACAGGCCATACAGCACCACCGCGAGGCCGAACAGCATCGAACGCAGCGCCGGACCGACGGTGACGCCGTAGCCGCCGCTGGCCAGCACCGTGTCCCAGAACAGCGCCCCTCCCGTCCACGCGGCGGCGGCGATGCCCGCGGTGGTGGCGAAGACCAGCAGCACATGGGGACGGAACTGCCCGGACAAGGGATAGGCGCGGCACAGATACATGGCCGAGAAGCCCGCCGCAATTGCATACAGCACCGTGAGCGGCAGCGCGAAGGCCAGAGCGTTGGGCCACGCGGCCCCACTGACCCCGGCCACCAGCCCCGCCAGCACGAGGCCCAGCAGCAGCCATACCAGCAGGTAGAGCAGCATGCCGCGCCGCGTGCCGAAGGGCCCCAGCATCAGTTACGCACCTCGACGCCGCCCATCACCGCGTAGCCGCGTACGATCAGCTTCTTGGTGCCGTCGGCCTGCAAGGTGCGCCGCGAGTCCATGCCGCCCAGGATGGCGGTACCGGCGGTGACCACGGTCCATTCGGTCGGCACGCGGATCTCGATGCCGCCCATCAGCGCAAAGACGTTGATGGTCGCTTCGCTGCCGGCCATCTTGGCGTCGCGCAGATCCAGCTGACAGCCGCCCATGATGGCGGTGGCTTCGCCGCCGCGGAAGTTATCGGTGCGGATCGGGCGATCGAAGCCGCCGAGGATCGCGGTGACGTCGATCAGGCCATCGGCCGGGCCGTCCTTGGACAGCGTGGGGCCGGCGGCGCCGGGAGTGGCGGTGGCGCCGGTGGCGTCGGTGCTGCCATGCACGCGGCGGCGGCTCTCGGAGGACTTGAGCAGCAGCCCGGCACCACCCGCGATCAGCAGCAGCGGCCACAGGGTATTCCAGCTGAAATACCAGAAGCCCATGCGGCTGAGGACCATAAAGAGGCCCACGCCGACCAGGATCGCGCCCGTCATCAAGCCGCTTGAATTGCGGCTGTCATACATCTTGATGATGCCGAACATGATGAAGACGGCGGGCCAGAAGCGCAGGACGTTGCGAATTTCGAGAAAGCCCAGGTTATCGACCAGGAACAGCACGCCGAGGACGATCACGCCCACGCCGAGCAAGACCTGCGAGGGCACACTGCGGCCGAAGTGGTAGTCATTCATGGTGGGGCTCCTTGTTACCGGCAAAGCTGCGTGCGACGATCGGTTCCAGCACCAACTGCACGCCCCAGAAGATCAGCAGGTACGGCCAGGCGTTCATCCACGTGAGGCCATACATCCCCTGCAGCACGGCGTACAGCCACAGACCGAAGAAGATCTGGCCGAGGGCGCGCATGAAGTCACGCGGAGTCGGGTAGCCGACCATGCGGGCCGCCCCGGAGACGACGAACAGGAACGGCCAATAATCCCAGAAGTCGTACAGGTTGATGACGCCCACCTGGTGCAGCAGGAAACCGACGCCGACGGCGATCAGCATGAAGCCCCAAACCGCCTGGCCACGCCAGTTCTGGGTGAATTTGTGTGAACATCCGTGTCTCACGGTAGCCTCCCTCGTTAAAAACATGCTCAGGTTACAGGGTTGGCTAGAGCGAGGAAACGGCTTTTCGGCGAACGCCGGTCGCCGGGCGGCGAATGGCGAAGGATTCGGCGGGTGGCGCTCAGCGGCCGCTGGCTACCGAGACGGCCAGCGCGAGCATGGTGCAGCCGGTGAGCGCATCGATGCATTTCCAGGCCACGGGGCGGGCGAACAGCGGCGAGAGGCGCGTGGCGCCATAGCCGAGGAGCGTGAACCAGACCGCCGACGCGGTCATGGCGCCAAGCGCGAAGTGGAGGCGCTGGCCGTCCGGCTGTGCGCCGCCCACGGCGCCGAGCAGCACCACCGTATCGAGGTAAACGTGAGGATTCAGCAGCGACAGCGCGCAGACGGCGGCGAAGGCCTGGCGCGCGGACATCGCCTGCTCCCCGGCCTTGGCGTGCAGGGCTCCTGACGTGAACAAGGCGCGCCAGCTGCGCAGGCCATACCAGAGCAGAAAGGCCGCTCCGCCCCAGCGCGCGCCGGCCAGCAGCAGCGGGGAGGACTGCACCAGCACGCCCATCCCGGCGACGCCCAAAACGATCAAGGCCATGTCGATGGCGATGCAAGTGGCAACCGTGAGGCCGACGTGGCTGCGCAGGAGGCCCATGCGCAGTACGTGCGCGTTCTGCGCACCGATGGCGATGATCAGGCCCGCGCCGAGAAAGAGTCCATGGAGATAAGTGTTCATGCGGCGCAGTGTCGCTTGCGCGGCGGCGGTTTGTGAAGTATTTTTAAACGAATTCGATTTCGTTTAATTCTTCTTAACCATGCTCGATAGCCGAAAGGGCGAAGCGCTGCTCGCCGTGATCGACACCGGGGGCTTCGATACCGCCGCCGCACTGCTGCACCTGACCACCTCCGCCGTGTCGCAACGCGTCGGCGCGCTCGAAGAAGAACTGGGCGCGATCCTGGTCGTGCGCGGACGGCCGTGCCGGGCCACGCGCGAAGGCGAGCAGCTGGTGCAGTACCTGCGCCGCGCACGCCTGCTGGAAGCGGAATATCTCGCGGCGCGCGACGGCAGTTCCGGCCACCCGGTGAGCATCCCGATCGCCACCAACAACGACACGCTGGAGACCTGGCTGCTCACCGGGATTGCGGACTTCCTCGCGCGCGAGCACATCGTCCTCGACATCACGCTCGATGACCAGGACCACACCTACGACTTGCTCGCGCAAGGCCAGGCGCTGGCCGCCGTCTCGAGCCACGCCGATCCGATGCGCGGCTGCACGGCGGAGAAGCTGGGATCGATGCGCTACCGGATGCTGGCCTCACCCGCCTTCATCGCCCGCTGGTTCGCGAACGGCTTCACGCGCGACGCGGCACGGCGCGCGCCGCTGCTGGTCTTCAACCGCAAGGACGACCTGCAGGCCGAGTTCCTGCAACGCGTGCTTGGGTTGCCGCCGGGGAGCTACCCCTGCCACTACCTGCCCGCCAGCGGCCCATTCCTGCGTGGAGTGGAACTGGGCATCGGCTACGCGATGGTGCCGGAGCAGCAGTACCTCGACCAGCTGGAGCGCGGGACCCTGGTCGATCTGGCGCCGGGCCAGTTCACGGACGTGCCGCTCCACTGGCACGCGTGGAAGGTGCAGTCGCCCGCACTGGAACGGCTCAGCGCCGCCATCATCGCGGCGGGCCACGCAGTCCTGCGGCAGGACATGAAAAAGGCCCGCACGCGGCGGGCCTCCTGATGTGTTGATGCACGCTTGAGGTCAGGCTGGCGGCAGGGCCAGGACCGCGGTCGGTGCACCCTTCTGCTGGTGGCGGTACTTGGCGCGGGCGATGGCCTGCTTGACGGCCTCGCGTGCGCGGTTGGCGTTCTTGATGGCCTTCTTTTCGGCCTTGCTGCGGTGCTGGGCAATGTCCTTGTTCCCAATGCGCTTGGTCATGGTGACTCCTTTCGCGTTTTTCATGTGCTGAGGTCATTATCGGCAGCCCGGCAGGGGCTCGAAATAGGACGGCGGCACCTGAGCGTGTAGGACTAGTTCGCCAGACGATGCTCATACTGCAGGCGCCAGATCGGATGCGTCCTGTCGTGGCTCCAGCGCAGCGATGCGCCCTCGTAGACATCCGCCGACGTCTCGGTGCGATGCAGGAGATTGGTGCCCGTCAGGCGCAGGGTGCTGCGCGGGTCGACGGTCCACGCGACGTTGAAGTCGAGCAGGCGGCTGGGCGCCGACCAGGCCAGCCAGCGGTCCGACATGCGGGAAGGCCCGCCGCCTTGCACATTGAGATTGGCGCCCATGGTGAACGGGCGGCCGCGTGGGCGCCAGTCCAGGCCCAGGGTCGCGGACCACGGCACCTGGCCGTCGATGCGGTTGTCCGGGCCGGGCACCTGTTCGATACGGGACCAGTTGCGCGTGAGGCCGAGGCGCGTGGCCAGCTGGCCATAGTCCTGCCGGAATTCGAGCTCCACGCCGTGCGTATCCGCGCGGCCAGCGTTGGCGGAATCGGTGATCCACACGCCCGCCTGCTCATACACGCGGCGCAGGATCACGCCATCGATGCGGCGGGCGTACGCGCTCAGGGACAGCAGGCCACTCTTGCCGAGATAGTGCTCGTAGGCGAGGTCCAGGCCCCACGCGCGTTCCGGGCCCAGCGCCGGATTGCCCTGAGCGTCCGGGTTGGTCGGGCTGTTGTCGTTGTCGACGGTGTAGCGGCGCGGGACCATCTTGGCCAGTTCGGGCATCTTGTAGGTGCGCGCAAAACTGACGCGGAATTGGCGTTGCGGGGCGAACTTCCACAGTGCGTTGAGCATGGGACTCGCGCCCTCCTCCCAGCGCAGGCCGGGCGACACGGTCCAGCCATGCGGCAGCTCGGCCTCCCATTGCACGAAGACGGCATCGCGGCGCAGGGCGGCACCGAAAGTTTCATCGGTGGCGCTGTCGATGCCGGCGCTGACGGCCGTGCGAATCTGCTCCGCGCGCGATTCGTCGCGGTGGCTGCGGGCGACGTCCCAGCCGGCGACCAGGGGACCGCTGGTGTATTTGCCGGTGAAAGTGAAGCCGCGTTCAGCGACGCCGCCTTGCACGTCGCGGCGCACTGTGTTTGCGCCGCCCTGCCCTTCGAACCAGAAGGTCTGGCGGCGGTGCAGGGTGTCCAGGATCGTGCGCACGTCCCAGCGCGCGCCATCTGGCAGCTTGCGGGTCCAGGTGAGGTCCGAGCGCAGCGTGGTCGGCTCGAAGATGTTGTGTGAGGCGTTGAGCGGATACGCGGTGCCCGCGCCGCTCAGCAGATCCTCGTGGCTGCCGAATGGGTTGCTGGTGCGGCCCGTGCGGGCGAAGCCTTGCCAGGTCCAGGCGCCGAACGTCAGGCGCGGTGCGAGCGTGAGCCAGATGCGCTCCCATGATTCGGCCATGTGCTCGATACGGTGGCCGCTGGGGTCCACCACTTCGTCCATGATGTGGCGGGCGCCGTGCTGGCGGTCTAGCGTGACCGAGAGCGTGCGGCCTGCGGTGGCGCTGGTCCATGAGGCCTTCTGGCCGATGCGGCCATCCATCGACGTGATGGCAGCGTTCCAGTCCGCGCTGGATGTCGACGGCTTGCGGCGCAGGACGATGTTGATGCTGCCGGCGATGCCTTGCGCTGACATGTCGGCGCTGGGGGAGCGCAGGACTTCGATGCGTTCGACGGCGTCGGGCGGGAGCGAGTCGAGCGCGAAGCCGTTGGGCACGGGCTCACCGTTCAGCAGCAGCTGGGTGTAGCCGTTGCCGAGGCCACGCAGGCGCACCTCGCCACGCACCACGGTCACGCCGGGGACGCGGCCCAAAGCGGTGCTCAGCGAGGCGTCGCCGAAGGCCGCCAGCTCGTCATGCGTCACGGTGGCGACGGCGTTGGTGGCGTTGCGGCGCTGGTCCAGTCGGGAGGCGTTGACCTGGACTTGCGGGGCGCTCGCCGGTTGCGGCGTGGGTTGCGGCTGGGGCGCGATTGCGGCCAGCGGCGAGACGGCCAGCGGCGCGGCGGCCTGCTGTACGACGGTCTGCTCTGCGGCGGTCTGCTGTGCGGCGGAATGCTGCGCGGCGGCTTGCTGGGCGGCGTGTTGCTGCGCGCCGGGTTGGAGTTGCGGTGCTGCGGTTTGCGTTTCGTAGGCGTGAGTCTGCCCCGCCGCGGTCAGGGCCGCGGCCATCATCAACTTCTGGAAGGTCATGGAGTTACCGCGTGGCGCGGCCTTTGAGTGCGTTGGCAGTGGCGTTGGCGGTCAGCGAGCCAAGCACAGTTTCGGGGTCGACCTGGGCGCCGCGGTCCCACACTTCAAAGTGCAGGTGTGGGCCGGTGGCGCGACCGGTGGCGCCGGTGTAGCCGATGATGTCGCCCTTGGCGACGCGGGCGCCGCGCCTGACGAGCTGTTTGTCCAGGTGGGCGTACAGGGTCTGCATGTCATCGTCGTGGCGCAGGATGATCACCTTGCCGTACTTGGCCTGCCCTTGCCAGCGGTCGGTGACGGTATCGACGATGCCGTCGGCCGGAGCGTGGATCGGCGTGCCCCGGCTGGCGGCGATGTCGATGCCGCCATGCGGGTGGCCGCGCAAGGCCGATGGCGCGCCATAGAAGCTGCTGATGCGCATGCGGTCCAGCGGCGCGCTCCATGCGATGGCTTGCGGGCTGGTTTGCGAGGCGGCGCGCAAGGCGTTCGGCTTGGCCGGGGTGGCCGCGACGGGGGCCTGGCTGGCCAGTGCTGGCTGCAGCAGGACGCCGGCGGCGGCCAGGATCGCGACGCCGGTCAGCACGAACGGCAGCGCGGTGCGGCCATGCTGCGGCAGGCCGGTGCGCATGGCGGCGATGCGCTGGGCCATGGAGCTGGCATCGCTACCGAAGGCCAGGGCCAAGCTATGCGGGGCCTGGGCTTGCAGCTTCAGTTGCGCGACCAAAGCAGCAGCGTAGGACTTGCGCTCGGCGGGAGTGCGCTGGGCCAGGACTTCGGCGTCGCAGCCCAGTTCCTGCGCCCAGTCCAGGCGGGCGCCGAGGGCACGCATGGCGGGGTTGAACCAGCAGATCGCGTCCATGGCGAGGCGCATGGCACGCAGCCATGGATCACGGCGGCGCAAATGGGTACGTTCGTGTTCGATGATCAGGGCTTGCTGGGTGGGCGTAAAGCTGCGCAGGTGCGCGGGAACCAGGATGACGGGGTGGCGCAGGCCGGCCAGCATCGGGGAGATGGGGGCGTCGACTTCGAGCACGCCGTCGGTGGAGGGGCTGGCGGCGGCCATCAGCGTACGCAGCGCGGCGCGGGCTTGCACGATGCGGACCGCGCGCCAGGCGACGCCGCCGACGTACAGCGCGAGCCAGCACCAGGCGGCGGTGCGCAGGCACAGCGCGGGGAAGCTGTTCTCGCGCGCCCATTCGGCCGAGAAGCGGTTGGCCAGCGCAAGGCGGGCTCGCATCCGCTCGGCGTAGGTCGCCGGCACGGCGGCGGTACTGGTCATGCTGGCGGAACTGGACGCACTGGCGTTGGCGTTGACGTCGCCTCCGGGGAGCACGTCCGCGGACACTATTTGGCGCGGTGCCGCTTCGGCGGGCTCGCTGGACGGGATCGCGGGCAGGCCGGCGGACCAGAATTCGACGCGCCCGGCGGGCTCGCTGGCCGGAGGCGCAGGAGCCACGGCGGGTGCGGAGGCAGCGGCACCGGCGGTACGATGGACGGCCGCATCGAAGGTGGCCGCTTCCGTGACGTGGCGCAGCGGTGGCGTGGACA
>NZ_SPVF01000273.1 GCF_004614185.1 Zemynaea arenosa
GTACGGTGCCGCCGCTGGCGCCGCTGGCCGGGGTGGCGGTGTCCGACACCCGCAGGCCGAGCCGCGCCGCGCCTTCCGCCGTCAGTGTGGTGGCGAAGGCGCCGGTGTCGAGCGCGAGCACGGCGGGGCGGCCATTGAAGCGGCCGTCGAACAGGGGCAGGGTGGGCAGCGCCGGATCGAAGCGCAGCTGGAGGGTGTGGACGTTGATGCTGACGCACTCGGCATCCGCGTGGCCGCAGGACAGCAGCAGCGCCAGCGCGGCGGTGCCCAGCGCGAACGCGCGGCGTCTCGCGTCAGTACCGGGCGGCGTTGGCATGGCAGCCTGTCCTGCCGCGCCTTGCGCGGGGCAGGGCCGCCGCTGCGCGCTGCTTTGCCGTGCAGAGGAGGGCGGCCATTGCGGCAGTGGGGTCAGCTTGCGCGCTTGCGCACGCACTCGACGTAGGCGGCGCCGTCGGGCGGACGGCCGGAGCGCTGGGAGGCCCAGATCATCTCGCCCAGGCACTCCATGATCTGGTGGTGCGCCTCGTGCGCGCCCAGGCGCCGGGTCAGGTCCTGGGCGGCGGCGCGGATGCCGGGAGGATCGTCGATCGAGACCTGCTCGGCAATCGACAGGTGCATGGACAGGTGCAGGAAGGGATTGGCCTGCCCGCCCTCGACCGAATAATCGCGGGCGATCGCGGCCTCGAGGTCGGCCAGCACCTCGTGGTACTCGGGGTGCTCGCGGATCCAGTCGGCCGCGATGGCCTCCATCGGCTGCAGCACGGCGTTTTCGGTAAACTTGCGGTACGACTCGCAGAAGAAGCGGCGTACGTCATGGGAAGACGGGGTGAACATGCCCTCATTCTAGCGCGCGGGACGACCGCTTGCAGGCGGCGGCAAAGCGTTCGCGCTGCGCCGCCTCCGCGGCCGCATCCTGGTGCGCCGCGGACCACACGCCCAGGTAGGTTTCGGCATCGCAGCCGTGCACGGGGTCCTCGCCGGCGCTGGCACGCGCGCTCAGCCAGGCTCGGCAGCGGCACGGCCGCCAGCGCGGCGGTGAGCACGAGAAAGGGTGTGAGCAGGCGGGACGTCAGCAACATGGGCATTCCTTGGATCGCAGGAATGCCCATTCTGGCAGGAAGTCGCTGAATTGCAATTAAGGCAAGGTTGCTTTGCCGTCCGCAATGATGATGGTGGACACGATGGTCTCGCCGTCTTCGGCGACGACCGGTGGCTTGGCTGCCACGCCCGGCTGGCGCGGCTGGCCTCGCGGGGTCTCGCGGGGCTGGCCGTCGCGCCCCGCCTCGCCGCTGCGCGGGTTGCGCAGGTAGCGTGCGTTGTGGCGGCGCTCGCCATGCGGCGGCTGCAGGAAGCGCGACAGCTCCTGCAGCGCGCGCTGGTAAACGTCGCGCTTGAATTCGATGACCGTGTCCAGCGGCACCCAGTAGTTGTGCCAGCGCCACGCGTCAAACTCGGGATGGTCGGTCAGGCGCAGGTTCACGGCCGTATCCCGCGTGACCATGCGCAGCAGGAACCAGATCTGCTTCTGTCCGCGGTAGTGCCCGCGGATCTCGCGCTTGATGAAATGGTCCGGCACCTCGTAGCGCAGCCAGTCCCGGGTGCGGCCGACGATCTTCACATGCTCGGCCCGCAAGCCGATTTCTTCCTCCAGCTCGCGGTACATCGCCTGCTCCGGCGTCTCGCCGTACTTGATGCCGCCCTGCGGAAACTGCCACGAATGCTCGCGCACCCGTTTGCCCCACCAGACCTCGTTGCGCGAGTTCAGCAGGATAATGCCGACGTTGGGCCGGAACCCTTCACGATCGAGCATAGTGCACCTCGATACTTTCTGTCGGTTACACGCGCCTCTTTCCGTATCTTGTATGGCAAGTCCAGGTGCTGACCGGACCCCTTTCTATAAAGATGGACGCATGAACCGGCTAATCCTTTAAAATTAGGGTTGATTATAACCCTCTCTTTTTCAAAAGAATTCATCTATATGCGTGCCTCCCGGTTTTTTATTTCAACGCTTAAAGAAGCACCGTCCGACGCGGAAATCGTCAGCCACAAGCTGATGATGCGCGCCGGGATGATCAAGCGGCTCGGCTCGGGGATCTACACCTACATGCCAATGGGCCTGCGCGTCATCCGCAAGGTGGAAGCGATCGTCCGGGAGGAAATGAATGCGGCGGGCGCCGTGGAACTGCTGATGCCGCTGGTCCAGCCGGCCGAGCTGTGGCAGGAAACCGGCCGCTGGGACAAGATGGGGCCGGAGCTCCTGCGCCTCAAGGACCGTCATGGCCGCGAGTTCGCATTCCAGCCGACCTCGGAAGAGGTGATCACGGACGTGGTGCGCTCGGAGATCAAGTCCTACCGCGGGCTGCCGATCAACTTCTACCACATCCAGACCAAGTTCCGCGACGAGCGCCGCCCGCGCTTCGGCCTGATGCGCGGCCGCGAATTCACCATGAAGGACGCGTACTCCTTCGACCGCGACGTGGCCGGCATGCAGCAGTCGTACCAGATCATGTACGACGCCTACACCCGCATCTTCAACCGCTTCGGCCTGAAGTTCCGGGCGGTAGCGGCGGACAATGGCGCCATCGGCGGTTCCGGCTCGCACGAGTTCCACGTGATCGCCTCGACCGGCGAGGACGCGCTGGTGTACTGCCCGACCTCGGACTACGCGGCCAATATGGAAGCGGCGGAAGCGCCGTCGCTGCTGGCCTCGCGCGCCGCGCCGTCCCAGCCGCTGGAGAAAGTGTCGACGCCGCAGATGGCCAAGTGCGAGCAGGTCGCCGAGTTCCTCAAGCTGCCGCTGGCGCAGACCGTCAAGTCGATCGCGCTGACGGTCGAGAAGGAGGAGGGCGCCAAGGAATACTGGCTGCTGCTGATCCGCGGCGACCATGAGCTCAACGAGGTGAAGGTCAACAAGGTCGAAGGACTGGGCGCCTTCCGCTTCTCGACCGAGGCCGAGATCCTGGAAGCCTACGGCACCGTGCCGGGCTACCTGGGCCCCGTGAACACCAAGCTGCCGGTCCGCGTGGTGGCCGACCGCACCGTGGCCAACATGGCCGATTTCGTGTGCGGCGCCAACGACAAGGACTACCACTACCTTGGTGCCAACTGGGGCCGCGACTGCGCCGAGCCGCAAGTGGCGGACCTGCGCAATGTGGTGGAAGGCGACGCCTCGCCGGACGGCCAGGGCGTGCTGGCCATCGAGCGCGGCATCGAGGTGGGCCATGTGTTCCAGCTCGGGACCCGCTATTCGCAGGACATGAACTGCGTATACCTGGACGAGAACCAGCATCCGGTCCCCATGCAGATGGGCTGCTACGGCATCGGCATCACCCGCATCCTGGGCGCGGCCATCGAGCAGAACTTCGACGACAAGGGCATCATCTGGCCGACGTCGATCGCACCGTTCGAGATCGTCCTGTGCCCGATGGGCTATGACCGCAGCGAGACCGTGAAGGCCGAGACGGACAAGCTGTACGAGGCCCTGCTGGCGGCCGGCGTGGACGCGATCGTGGACGACCGCGGCCTGCGGCCGGGCGCCATGTTCGCGGACTGGGAGCTGATCGGCGTGCCGCACCGCGTGGTGATCGGCGAGCGTGGACTCAAGGACGGCAACCTGGAATACCAGGGCCGCCGCGACGCGGAAGCGCAGCAGGTGCCGGTGGCCGGCATGGTCTCGTTCATCAAGGATCAGCTGAAGCGGTGATCGCAGGACCGGTCAGGCAGCGGACCATCCAGGGGCTGGCTTGTGCCGCTGTCGCGGCCGGGCTGGCCCTTTCGCATGGTGCGGCGCAGGCCGGCAACCAGAAGGAGGAGCTGCTGGCCGCGTCGGTGCGGCTGGCGCTGTCCAACGCGATCCGCGATGCGCGGCCGCCCACGCCGGTGTTTCGGGATGCCGCTGCGCGGGCGCGCTACGAGCGCTGGCTGGGCGTGATGTCGGACCGCCTGAAGCGCAAACTGCCCGATACCCAGATGCGCATGGAGTTCCTGCAGGTGGCCTGGTACGAATCCACGCGGGCCGGCCTGGATCCGGGGCTGGTGCTGGGGCTCATCCAGGTGGAATCGGCGTACCGCAAGTATGCGGTGTCGCTGGTGGGGGCGCGCGGCTACATGCAGGTGATGCCGTTCTGGACCAACGTGATCGGCGACAGCAACCGGCGCGCGCTGTTCGACATGCAGACCAACTTGCGCTACGGTTGCTCGATCCTGCGCATGTATATCGACATGGAGGCGGGGAACCTGTACCTGGCCCTGGGCCGCTACAACGGCAGCCGTGGCCGGCCGGAGTATCCGATGGCGGTGCTCAAGGCGTGGAAGAACTGGGAGCTTGAATAAGCTTCCTTAGCCCACAAAAACAAAGCCCCGGACTGGCCGGAGCTTGGGAAAATCATGGCGGCGCACCTGCGCCACCAAAAACAAAGCCCCGGCATGCCGGGGCTTCGCTTTTCGAATCGGGCTTGGACAGCCGAAGCTTGCTTCTTATTTCAGGTGATCCGAGATCAGCTTCGTCATCTCGAACATCGACACCTGCGCCTTGCCGCCGAAGACCGGCTTCAGTTTGTCGTCGGCGTTGATCATGCGCTTGTTCGCGGCGTCTTGCAGGTTGTTCTTCTTGATGTAGTCCCAGACCTTCTTGGTCACTTCGGTACGGGGCAGGGGGCTGGAGCCGACGACCGCGGACAGTTTGTCGGACGGGGTCATCGCTTTCATGAATGCTGCATTGGGCTTGCGTGCTGCTGCGGGCTTGGCCGCCGGTTTTGCTGCCGGTTTTGCCGCTGCCTTGGCCGGAGCAGCTTTTTTCGCCGCGGGCTTGGCTGCCGGTTTTGCGGCTGCTTTCTTCGAAGCTGCTGCTGGGGTTTTCTTGGCTGTTGCCATCTTCGAGCCTCCTAAACGAACAGTATGATGGTTTGCGCAATACATCGCACGGGCTATATTCGCGGGGATTTTCCGTAGATGCAAGTCTTTTTTGCACTGTGCGCCTAGGAGAATGAAAAAAAAGCCGCCCAAGGCGGCTTTTCTCTCTCCCCAGAGGGAAAACACCTCTGAAAAGGGAGAGGAATGCGCTTAGCGCAGGCCCGGCATCAGGCCCTTCATCGAGCGCATCATCTTCATCATGCCGCCGCCTTTGAGCTTCTTCATCATCGCGTTCATCTGCTCGTACTGGGCCAGCATGCGGTTCACTTCCTGCACCTGCACACCGGCGCCAGCCGCGATGCGGCGCTTGCGGGTGGCCTTGATGATCTCCGGCTTGGCGCGTTCGGCCGGGGTCATCGAGTCGATGATGCCGACCATGCGGCGCACCGATTTGTCCGCCTGGTCCATGTTGGCGCTGCCCGCGGCCTGCTGGAACTGGGCGGGCAGTTTGTCCACCAGCTTTTGCATGCCGCCCATGTTCTTCATCTGGCCCAGCTGCGCGCGGAAGTCGTTCATGTCGAACTTGCCGCCGACCTTGATCTTGTTGGCCAGGTCCGCCGCGGCCTTCACGTCCACGCCCTTGCGCGCTTCTTCCACCAGCGCCAGGATGTCGCCCATGCCCAGCACCCGGCTGGCCATGCGCTGCGGGTCGAAGGCTTCCAGGCCATCCAGTTTTTCCGAGACCCCGGCGAACTTGATCGGCTTGCCCGTGATGTGGCGGACCGACAGCGCCGCGCCACCGCGCGAGTCGCCATCGAGCTTGGTCAGCACCACGCCGGTCAGCGGCAGGGCCTCGTTGAAGGCCTTGGCGGTGTTGATGGCGTCCTGGCCGACCATCGCGTCGACCACGAACAGGGTCTCGATCGGCTTGACCGCCGCGTGCACCGCCGCGATCTCCTGCATCATCGCTTCGTCGATCGCGAGGCGGCCGGCGGTGTCGATGATCAGCACATCGTGATAATGCTTGCGGGCCCAGTCCAGCGCGGCGAGCGCGATGTCGACCGGCTTCTGGTCCGGCGTGGACGGGAAGAAGTCGGCGCCGACCTGCTTGGTCACGGTCTCCAGCTGGTGGATCGCGGCCGGACGGTACACGTCGCCGGACACGGTCAGCACCTTCTTCTTCTTTTCTTCGCGCAGGTACTTGGCCAGCTTGCCGACGGTGGTGGTCTTGCCCACACCCTGCAGGCCGGCCATCAGGATGATCGCGGGCGGCTGCTGCGCGAACGAGAGCTGGGTGGCCTCGGGGCCGAGGTCCGCGCCCATCAGGGTCGCCAGCTCCTTCTGCACCACGCCGACCAGGGCCTGGCCGGGCGAGAGGGAACCGATCACCTCTTCGCCCATCGCCTTTTCCTTGACCCGGGCGATGAATTCGCGCACTGCGGGCAGGGCGACGTCGGCCTCCAGCAGCGCCATGCGCACTTCGCGCAGCATCTCGGCGGTGTTGGACTCGGTCAGCCGGGCCTCGCCGCGCATGGTCTTGACGACCTTGGCGAGGCGCGTGGTTAAGTTATCTAGCATGATCGACCTGACTAATATGGAAGGCTGAGGATTACAAGGAAGCGGACATTTTACCCGAAGCGGGTTGGCGCACCGGCCGGAGATGAGGCCCGGTAAAAGCAAAGGCCTGCGGCAGGGTTGTGGCGCTGTGGTCTTGATATGCCTCAGCTGTTACGCCGATTTTTGTGTATCAAATGCAACCTTGTTGATGTAGCATCGAGGGCGTGTTGACTCTCCAGCTCGCCACCATGCCGATTCCCGTCCGTTTTGCCTGCGCCGCCGTGCCGCTCCCGCTGCTGCTGGCCGCCGCCGCGTCCCTCGCGGGTACACCCGCACCCTTGGTTCCTCTCGTGCCCACCGCCGCCTTCGTCGCGCACCCCACCGTCTCGCATCCGCGCCTCGCCCCGGACGGCAGGCACGTCGCGGTCATTGCCCGCCTGATGAAGGGGGGGCAACCCGTACCCACCGTGGTGACATACGCGCTCCCCGACCTGAAAATGGTGGGTGCGCTGCGCTTGGACGGTTTCGAAGTGCCGGTCGACTTCTACTGGATCAGTCCCACCCGGCTGGTGGTCGAAAAAGGGTTCGAGGTGGGTACGCTGGAGCAGCCAGTCGCCACGGGCGAACTCGTGGCCGCCAATTTCGATGGCAGCGAGCCGCGCTATCTGTACGGCTACCAGAACATGGAACTGTCCCGGCGCGGGGATTTCTATGGACGCGACTACGGCGGCGCATACACCGTGCACATTCCGCAGGCCCGCAACGGCCATGTGATCGCGGCGGAAGACTTCTGGGACCGCGAGGTCACGCGCCTGATCGACTTCGATACTTTCAAGGCCACCCGCAAAGTGCTGGCCGATGTGCCTTACAAGAATGCCTCCTTCGTGCTGACGCGCGACGGCCAGCCGCGTTTCGCGTCGGTGCGGGATGACCACGCGGAGATCGTGCCGCTGCGCTGGGATGTGGCGTCGGCGACCTGGGTCAAGGGCGCCAGGAATGCCAGCTTCCGCCCCTTCCATGTGGATGAAGCGGCGCACACCGTGTACGGCTACCATGCGCCCGATGGCGGCCCCGCGTCCGTGGCGGTGCAAGCGGAGGCAGGCGGGGCGGTGACGGTGCTGGCCGCGGCGGACCTGGGCAACGTCGGCACCCTGGAGTGGACCAGCCGCCCGGAACACATCTTCGCCACGGCCTTGGACGTGGGGGTTCCAAAGGCGCGCTACCTGGAGACTACCTCCCCGGAGGCCCAGCTGCACCAGACCTTGAGTACGCAGTTCCCGGGCGAGTATGTCCACTTCATCGATTTTTCCGATGACGGCAACGCGCTGCTGTTCTCCGTTCGCAGCGACCGCAATCCCGGCGAATACTATCTGTTCGACCGCAAGGCAGGCCGTGCCGATCTCCTGTTCCAGGAACGGCGCCGTATCGATCCCGCGCAGATGGCGGAGCGGCGCGCAGTGCAGTTCAACGCGCGCGATGGCCTGGTGCTGGCAGGCTTCCTCACCCTGCCTCGCGCACTGCCGGCTGGTGCAAAGCCCCCTCTGGTCCTGCTGCCCCATGGCGGCCCGCATGGCCCGTATGATGACTGGTTCTACGACTCCGACGCCCAGTTCCTCGCCAATCGCGGCTACGCCGTGCTGCAGGTGAACTACCGCGGTTCCGGCAGCCGCGGGCGCCAGTTTACGGAGGCGGGCTACGGCCAGTGGGCGGGCAAGATCCTTGACGACCTGGCCGACGGCGTCCGCTGGGCAGCCCGCGAGGGGCTGGCGGATGGGCAGCGCGTATGCGTGTACGGCGGCAGCTTTGGCGGCTATGCCGCGCTGATGCTGGCGGCGCGCGAGCCGGACCTGTTCAAGTGCGCCATCGGCTACGCCGGCGTGTACGACCTGCCGCTCCTGTTCGAGAACAAGGAGGTGCAGCGCTACAAATCGCTGCGCAGCGCCGTGGCCAAATATGTCGGTACCGATCCGGCCGTGCTGCGCCAGGCGTCACCCGTCACCTATGCGGGCAAGATCCGCGTGCCGGTGCTGCTCGTGCACGGTGAGGCCGACGAGCGCGCGCCGGTGGAACACGTGCATCGCATGCGGGCCGCGTTGCAGGCGGCGGGCAACGTACCGGAGTGGCTGGTGATCGAGAAGGAAGGACACGGCTTCTACAAGGAAGAGAACGCAGCCGCATTCTATGACCGGCTGGACGCCTTCCTGGCGCGGGCGCTCAAGTCCCCGTAGTCCCGGACGGCACGTGAGCGACATGCGGCAGCCTCGGACCGTGGGCCAGCTGCCACGCCAGCACGGCCATCACCTGCGCGGCTTGCACCAGGTCGGCCGCGCTCACGTGGTCGATGGTGTCGGCCTGCGTGTGCTGGGTGTGGGTCGGGTAGTCGCGCGGGTCCTGCATCGGCGCGAAGGCCGGGATGCCGAGCTTGAAGAAGGTCTCGTGGTCGGATCCCTTGCTCACGGCATAGGTCACGTCCAGCGGGCCGAGGGACTGGGCGGGAGCGAGGGCGGACGTCAGGGCGACGAACCATGCCTCCACCTTCATGTCCGGGAATCCCATGATGCGGCCCGCACCAGCATCCTGCACCAGCACGGCCTGCACGTCGTCCAGCTCCGCGCGGTGCGCAGCCGCGTAGGCTTTGCTGCCCAGCAGGCCCTGCTCCTCGCCGGAGAACAGCACCACGCGCACGGTGCGCTGCGGCTTGAGTCCCACTGCGTGCAGCGCGCGCATGGCTTCCAGCACGGCCACCACGCCGCTGCCGTTGTCGGTGGCACCGGGACCGAGGTCCCAGGAATCGAGGTGGGCGCCGAGGATCACCATGCCGGCGGTGGGGTCCGTTCCCGGCAGGTCCGCCACCACGTTGTGGGCCTGCACGGGCGCGGGGCCGAAGCCGCCGTCCATGGCCAGTTCGACCTTGGGCACCTGGCCGCGCGCGATCAGGCGCTGGAGCACGGCCGCGTGTTCCCTTGTGATGATGGCTTCGTTGCGATGCACGCGCGCCGTGGGTCCGCCCCACATGTCGCGCAAGCCCGCCGCCTTGGCGGCGACGAGCAGCAGGGCCGCGGGCTGCGCGTCCAGCCACGCGCGGTCGAGGGCAGCGCGAAAGCGTGGCAGGTCGTTCTGTTCCTCGGGCCCGGGGCGCGGTGCCGCCAGCACCAGCACGATTTTGCCGCGCAGGGACGGCAGCGCGGCCTGCATCTGGTCCAGCGTCTTGGCGTCCAGCACCGCGACCTCGCCCCGCACCGGGCCACGGGTGCCTTCCGTCCACGCCTTCTGCACCACATCGAGCGGCATGCCGCTGGCGTTGAGCAGGCGCGCGCTGGCGCGGCCGCGGTGCCACGGGCGGCCCAGGTCATAAGCTTCCAGATGGACGTTGGTGGCGCCGTACCCGGCAAGCTTGCGCATGGCCCAGTCCTGGGCACGGTGCAAGCCCGCGCTGCCGGTGAGACGGGGGCCGATGTCGTCGCACAGCTCTTCCAGCAGCGGCATGACGGCGGCATGGGCCTTGATCTCCGCCGCCAGCTGGGCGGCAGGGGAGGGCGCGGATTGGGCCGCCGCGCTTTGCACGTTGAGGGCAAGCGCCAGGGCCAGGGCCAAGGACAGCGCGGGTCGCATCATGGAGCCTCTCCCTTAGCGCGGCGGCATGGGCGGCAGGGCCTTCACGAACGCGGGCAGGGTGCCGGCGTTGCGCTGGGCGAGCGCTTCGTCCATCTGCGGGGAACGGTTCTCCGGGCGCTGCGCGGCCAGCACTTCGTAGGCGCGCAACAGGCCCTCGACACCGGCCAGCGTCTTGGCTTCCATGTCGGCCTCGTTCTTCTGCGGGTCGTGGATCTGGTGCTGCACCTGCCAGGCGGCCGTGCTCACGGTGTGCTGGAAACGCACCACGCGTTTCAGGTCGCCCTTGGCCGCGCCGCCGATGACGGCCCAGTAGGCGCCCTTGTCCGGACCGAAGTTGTAGTCGGGGACGTCCTCGGCCCACTTCTCGAGCCAGCGGCCATCGGCGGAGGTCATGGTGCCCAGCGGGTCCTTGTCCGCGGCGGCGGCGATCTGCACGACGCGCGCGATCTCCTCCGCTGTGGCGGGGCCGCGCGCCGCGCCGGCGCTGGTCGTCATGACGACGGCCAGCAGGGCCGCGGCGCCGAAGGTGTGAAGCGTACGAAGAATGCGGTGGATGCTCATGTGGGACTCCTGTCGTTGAAAGAACTGCGGCAGAGGGTTGCAAGGAGCGTGCCCGCGCTGCAAAGGCGGCCCGTCAGAGCGAGGGGGCTGCGTGGGCGGCGGCAGGGCGTGTACGGAGACGGACAATCTGCCCGCGGAACCGGACAATCCCCCGCGCACCGCAGGTGCTGTAAGCTTCAAGTCAGGAATGTCTGGATTATGCGGGTGGGTACCTGAATATCCAGCCACCATAACAACGCTACCGGAGACAGATGATGAAAAGCCCGCTCAAAGCCCTCGCCCTGGCCGCCACTTTGCTGGCCGTCGGCGCATCCAGCGCCCAGGCCCAGGACGTAGTCCGCCTCGGCAACCTGAAGTTCGCCCACTACGGCGCCGTTTCGTACATCAAGGAGATCGCGCCCAAGTGCGGCATCAAGGTGGAAGAGCGGATCTTCCCGAAAGGGCTGGACGTGATGCAGGCCATCATCGCCGGGGAACTCGATGTCGGCACCACCGCGTCCGAGGCCGCCATCTCGGGCCGCGCGGGCGGCGCGCCGATCTACGTGGTGGCTGGTTTCGCCAAGGGCGGCGCGCGCCTGGTGGCGGGCAAGGACTCGGGCATCAAGTCGGTCAAGGACCTCAAGGGCAAGAAGGTGGGCGTCACGCGCGGCGGCATCCAGGAAGTGCTGCTGATGGCCGAACTGCAGAAGGCAGGTCTGAAGGCTTCCGACATCGCCGTCACCTACCTGGCCTACGCGGACCTCAACTCGGCCCTGCTGGGCAAGAACATCGACGCCATGATGAACTCCGAGCCGCAGTCCTCGCAGGCCATCAACAAGGGCTTCGGCGTGGAGATGCTCAAGCCCTACGACACCCCGATCGGCGAGCCGGTCCGGACCATGGTCATGACCGAGAAGTTCTACAACGAGAAACGCCCGCTGGCCGAGAAGTTCATGAAGTGCTTCGTGCAGGCCACCAAGACCTTCATCGACGACAAGGCCACCGCCGAGAAGTATGTGCGCGAGGTGGTGTTCAAGGGCCAGATCACGCACGACGATTTCGAGGACGCGATCGAGAATTCGCCGTACAGCTATGACATCACGCCGCAGCACATCCAGATCACCACCGACACCATGGTGGCGACCGGCGTGGGCAAGATGGCCAAGCCGCCGGTGGCCAAGGACTGGGTCAAGACCGACCTGCTGGACGCGGCCAAGAAAAGCCTGGGCGTGAAATAAGGATCACCCATGAGCGAGCAAACAGGCGGGTCGCGCTGGCGCGCAGCCGGCATCGGGATGGTGGTCCCGGCGCTGGTGATCGCACTCTGGCAGTTCGTGGCGATGAGGGGCTGGGTTTCGCCCCAGGCCCTGCCTTCGCCACTGGCGGTGCTGGAAAAGTGGTGGGCCTACCTGCTGCCGCTCCAGCCCTTCGATGGCCAGGGCAGCTATATCAAGTGGATGTTCTCGGGGGAGCTGATCGAGGACACCATCGGCTCCATGTACCGCGTGCTGGCCGGCTTCGTGGTGGGCGGCGGGCTGGCGCTGCCGCTTGGCCTGCTCATGGGCGCGAACCCGCGGGTGTATGCGTGGTTCAATCCCCTGGTGCAGCTGGTGCGGCCGATTCCGCCGATTGCCTACATTCCGCTGTCGATGCTGTGGTTCGGGCTGGGGAACCCGCCCGCCATCTTCCTGATCGCGCTGGGGGCGTTCTTTCCGGTGCTGATGAACACCATCGCGGGCGTGCGCCATGTGGACGGCATCTACCTGCGCGCGGCGCGCAACCTGGGTGCGGGCGGGTACACCATGTTCGTGCGCGTGATCCTGCCCGCGTCCGTGCCTTATATCTTGTCCGGCGTGCGGATCGGGATCGGCACCGCCTTCATCGTGGTGATCGTGGCCGAGATGATCGCGGTGAACAATGGGCTGGGCTACCGCATCTCCGAGGCGCGCGAGTACTTCTGGTCGGACAAGATCATTGCGGGCATGATCAGCATCGGTTTGATCGGCCTGGCGATCGACGTGGGCATGAACAAGCTGAATAACTATCTGCTGCGCTGGCACCGCGGATTGGAGAATTGACCCATGAACGCTGCAAAGACTGACTCGCAGATCGTCGTCGCAGGTGTGAGCAAGGTGTTCGCCACTGGTGGACGCGAGGTAGTGGCGCTCAAGGATATCGAGCTGACCGTGCCGGCCGGGCAGTTCGTCTGCCTGCTGGGGCCTTCCGGCTGCGGCAAGTCCACCCTGCTCAACGCCATCGCGGGGTTCTCGCCGCCGACCTCCGGCACCATCCTCGCGGGCGGCCAGCCGGTGGTGGAGCCGGGGCCGGACCGCGGCATGGTGTTCCAGGAGTACGCGCTGTTCCCGTGGATGACGGTGGCCGACAACATCGCCTTCGGCCTGGAGATCAAGCGCATGCCGAAGGCGCAGATCGCGGAGCGGGTGGATGCGCTGCTCAGGACCCTGTCGCTGTCCGACTTCCGCAACCGCTACCCCAAGGACCTGTCGGGCGGCATGCGCCAGCGGGTCGCGATCGCCCGGGTGCTGGCGCTGGATTCCCCCATCATGCTGATGGACGAGCCGTTCGGCGCTTTGGATGCGCTCACCCGCCGCAACCTGCAGGACGAGCTGCTGCGCATCTGGTCGGAGCTCAAGAAAACGATTATCTTCGTCACCCACTCGATCGAGGAAGCGATTTATCTCGCCGACCGCATCGTGGTGATGACCTACCGGCCCGGCACCATCAAGCGCGACCTGCTGGTCGATTTGCCGCGCCAGCGCGACCCGGCCGCCCCCGAGTTCAATGCCCTCAAGCGCGAACTGGGCCTGCTCGTGATGGAAGAGCAGCAGCGCCATGCGGCCGACGAGCTGAAACTGGCCGCCGTCGACTGAACCCTGCGGCAGGCCGGAGCGGCGCGATAGTGTAAACTGGTGCGATGCAGACCTATTTCCTTCTCGCGGCGGCGCTGCTGTACGGGGCGTGCGCCGTGCTGGCGCCCGCGCAGCGGGTCCTGATTTCATCCATCACGGCGGTGGCCTGGCTGATCCACGCGGCCGCGCTGTACCTGGACGTGGGCGGCGACGGCAGCCTGCGCGTCGGTTTCGCGATGATGCTGTCGGCTGCGCTGTGGGTCTCGGTCGGCGCCTACTGGCTGGAAAACCGCAACTTTGCGCTCGACGGCCTGCGCCGGCTGGTGATGCCCTGCGCCTGTCTGGCCGCGCTGCTGCCGGTCGTGTTCCCCGGTTCCGTGATGTCCCTGAGTGGCCGCAGCCCGGCCTTCGGCTGGCATATCGCCGTCTCGATCCTCGCCTACAGCACTCTCACCATTGCCGCCTTCCACGCGGTGCTGATGGCGCTGCAGGAGTCGCGCCTGCACGCGCGCGCGCCGGCGCCGGCCTGGCTGTCCGCCACGCTGGACCAGCTGCCCGCGCTGCTGACCATGGAAAAGCTCCTGTTCCGCATGATCGCCTTCGGCTTCGTGCTGCTCAGCCTCACCGTGCTGTCCGGCGTGGTGTTCTCGGAAGAGCTGTTCGGCGCCGCCATCCGCTGGGACCACAAGACCGTGTTCGCGGTGCTGTCCTGGCTCCTGTTCGCGGCCCTGCTGGCCGGGCGCCGCTTCAAGGGCTGGCGCGGGAAGACGGCGCTGCGCTTCACCCTGGCCGGCTTTGCGACGCTGGTGCTGGCCTACGTGGGCAGCCGCTTCGTCATGGAAGTCATTCTTCACCGGAGTATCGCCTGATGACCCGCCTGCTGTTCTGGCTCGCGCTTGCCTTCCTGGTGGTGGCCGCCATCCGCGCCAAGCTGCGCTCGATGTCCCAGCCGCCGCAACCCGCCCCGGGCCCGCGC
>NZ_SPVF01000071.1 GCF_004614185.1 Zemynaea arenosa
GCAACCAGCCGCACGGCCAATGCCGGCACGCGCGCGGGCGGCGGGTGCCGCACCAGGCGCACCATCCCTTCCAGCACCAGCCCATGCAGCAGCAGCGACGCCGCGAGCAGCCAGCCGAGGCGGCGGTACGGATGCAAACGGGGGGGCTGGCTCATCCCGCTAGTGTAGCGCAGCGCCTGCGCCCGACCCAGCAGCGGCTGCGGACGGCCTCAGTCGCCGATGCGGCCGCGCTGGAGCAGGAGCGTGATCTCGCCGGCGGGCAGCGGGCGCGCAAAATAGAAACCCTGCACCACCGCGCAGCCCGCACGGGCCACGAACTCCACCTGCGCGGCCGTTTCGGCGCCCTCCGCCACCACGCGCAGGCCGAGCGAACGCGCCAGCGCGATCACCGCCAGCGCGATGGCGCCACCCTGGCCCTCGCAGTCCTGGACGAAGCTGCGGTCGATCTTCAGCTGGTCGATGGGGAAGCGCTTGAGGTAGGAGAGGGACGAATAGCCGGTGCCGAAATCGTCGATCGACAGATGGATGCCGGCCTGCTGGATCTGGTGCAGCAGCGCGATGTTGGCGTGCACGTTCTCCATCAGCACGCCCTCGGTGATCTCCAGTTCCAGCAGCTGTGGCGGGAGCCCGGTGGCGGCGAGCACGCGCCGGATCTCGTCCATCAGCCCTTCGTCCTTGGTCTGGCGGGCCGACAGGTTCACGGCGATGTGGTCGACGCCCGCGAGCAGGCCCGCAGCGCGCCACGCGGCGGCCTGGCGGCAGGCCGCCTCCAGCACCCAGCGGCCGAGCGGCACGATCATGCCCGATTCCTCCGCCAGGGGAATGAACTCGGACGGCGGCACCGCGCCCAGCCCGGGGCAGTCCCAGCGCGCCAGCGCCTCCAGGCCGACGATCCGGCGCGTGGCGACGTCCACCTGCGGCTGGTAGTGCAGGTGCAGCTCGCCCGCCTGCAGGGCGCGGCGCAGCTCGGCCTCCATGCGCATGCGCTTGTGCGCGCGCGCCGCCATGTCGGAATGGAACACCTGGAAGTCGTTCTTGCCGCGGTTCTTGGCGTGGTACATCGCGGTGTCCGCCGTGCGCACCAGGCTGCGCGCATCGTCGGCGTCGCGCGGATACTGGCTCACGCCGACGCTGGCCGTCACGTAGTGCTGCTGTCCTTCCAGGTCGAACGGCGCCTGCAGGGCAAGCAGGATCCTGGCCGCCACCTGTTCCACTTCCGGATCGCCCGCGCCCTGCTCGACGATGACCACGAACTCGTCGCCGCCCAGGCGGCAGATGATGTCGGTGGCACGCAAGGCCTGCTGCAGGCGCGCCGCCACCCGCTGCAGCAGCAGGTCGCCGCGATCGTGCCCCAGCGTGTCGTTGACCACCTTGAAGTTGTCGAGGTCCAGCAGCAGCAGGCCGACGCTGGCCTGGTGGCGGCGCGCCCGCGCCATCTCGAATGCCAGGCGCTCATTGAATTCATTCCGGTTCGGCAGGCCCGTGACCGGATCGACATGGGCCAGGAAGTGCAGGTGCGCTTCCGCGCGCCGCACCGCTCCGCGCATCGAGGCCACCAGCAGCCAGGCCAGCGCCAGGGAGCACAGCGCCACCCCGAGCGTCAAGCCGGCGTAGGTGGCCAAGCGCGTATACAGGCCGTCCAGCGAGGCACGGATCGCCACGTAGCCGATGGGCTGCCCGTTCACCTGCACCGGTTCCACCACGTCCAGCTGCTGCCAGCTGAAGCTGTGGCCGTGCGCCAGCAGCTCCGCGCCGGGAGCGGGCGGCGCCACACCGCCCGTGCGGTAGCTGGCCAGCGGCCGCATGCCGCTGCCGAAGATGGCCGCGCCGGTGACACTGCGCGCGTACACGAGGGCCTGCAGGGTTTCTTCGCCCGCGCGGCTGTCGCCGAACATCAGGGCCGCGCTACTGTTGCTGCCGATGATGCGGGCTTGCGTGCGCAGGTCGTCCACCAGTGCCCCGCGCAGCGAGACGTACTGGTATCCGATCAGGGCCAGGCTGGCCACCAGCAGCGCGGCGCCGGCCGTGATCATGTTGACGAGGGTGAGCCGGCGGCCCAGGACGCGGGGCGTGTTCATTGCACCGTCCTCGCAAGGCGCAGCAGCTTGGAGCTGAGGTTCAGGCGGGCCGTGCGCGCCGCACCCAGGACGATGTCGAAGGCCAGCCGCTGGTTCTCCATCTCCAGGAAGATCACGGCGCCATCGCTGCCGATGCCGCGGTCGTCGCTGACCGTCAGCACCGCGCTCCCAGCCAGGTCGCGCTTGAGCTGCGCCCAGCGTTCGCGGTCCCCCGCGTCGAGATACAGCAGGTGGCAGTCGCGCAATGTGGCGGGCGTCGGCTTGATGCTCACCTTGTGGCCGTTGACCACCTTGTCCGCCAGCTGCGCCAGCACGGGGTAGAGCGCCGCCTTAGCCCGGGCGCATACGGTCAGCGGCGCATTCGCTGGCAGCGTTTCGGCGGGCCACTCTGTGAACACGGCGAAGTTGAATATGAAGGCGGCCTTCATGTCCGGCTCCGGCACCGGATCGGCCAGCGCCGGCCGTGGTACGGGAACGGTGGCCAGGACCAGTACCAGGATGGCGAAGGACAGGGGCAGGCGCATCGGTCAGAAACTGTGCGCCATGCGGACCGACAGCGTGCGGCCATCCTGCGGGATGGCGGACTGCCGGTGCTCGAACGAGGCCGGGTCGGCATAGCGCCGGTCCAGCAGATTGGTCGCGGTCAGCGCCACCTCGGTGCCGTGCCCCAGGCTGGCCGACACCAGATTGAGATTGATCACCGTGAAGCCCCCGGCCACACCGGCGAGCGCGCGGCGCGGTCCGACGTACTGGGCTTCCAGACCCGCGCGCCAGTCCCGCCATGCGGGCAGCTGGGCGTTGAACTTGGCGAGCGTGCTGGGCGAGTTGACCTGCGAGGCATCGGCCTGCGTGCCGGGCAACACCCGCATCGCCGGGGTCCGGGAGCCCTGGCGCGCTGGCGCCGGCCACTGGATCTCGTCGCTGGCGTCGAACCGGCTGGCGCTCGCGCGCAGGCTGGCGCCGCTGCCGAAGTGATGCTCGTACTCGAGCCCCACGCCGCGCACCGAGGCGCTGCCCACATTGAAGAAGCGCGGCAGGCCTTCCTGCGGATCGATCAGCTGGGTGATCAGGCCATCGACGCGATTGCGGAAGACGGTGGCGGTCAGGCGCGCGGCGTCGCCGAACTCATGGACCAGCGCCAGCTCGTGCGAGCGGATGCGCTCCCGGCCCAGCGCCGGATTGGCCAGCTGGCCGCCCTCGCCGATGTATTGGTAGTACTTCTCGTAGCTGTTGGGCGCGCGGTAGGCGGTCCCGGAGATGAGCTTCACGGTGGTGGCCTCGGACGGCTGCGCGATCAGCGCGACGCGCGGACTGGTGACGCCGCTGGCGCCGCTGTGGCGGTCATGGCGCAGGCCTGCGTTCAGCAGGAGACCGGGGCGCAGGGTCCATTCGTCCTGCAGGTACACGCCGGCGCGGCTGCCCTGCCGGCGGTCGTCCAGGTAGAGAGCTTGCGGATCGGTGTCGTAGTTCTGCTGCAGCATGCGCGCGTCGCGCTGCAGGTCCACGCCCGTGACCAGCTTGTGGCCGGGGTAGCGCCGCACGATGGCTTTCAGTTCCAGGCCCGCCCACTGGCTCACGGTGGAATCGTGGTTCAGGGTCGCGCTGCTGTCGTAGACGTAGCTGGCGTTCGAGGTGGCGCGGGCGGCGAAGGCGTGCAGGTCCAGCCGCACGCCGGTGGCCACGGCCGTGTTCCAGGTCAGGTCCAGCTGGACCTGCGCGTCGCGGGTGCGGGTGCGGCCATCGTTGAACGGCTGCTCCCAGGCTGCCGTCGGGATGCCCTTGATGCGTTCGGCAGCCAAAGCCGTCAGGTGCAGCCCGCCGTAGGTGGCGCTCGCGTAGAGGTGCTTGACCGACTCGTGGTCCAGCCCCTGCGCCACGCCATGGTTCTGGTCCGGCGTATCGAACTCGGGGAAGTACAGGTCGCGCCCGGTGCTGCGGGTGGTGGATGCGGACAGCAGCCAGCGGCCGCCGCCGGCGTCATCCCAGCCAGTGCTGGCCTGGGCCCGCCGGTACCCCGCCTGGCCCGCCGCCAGCGCGGCCTGCGTGCCCGCCACCACGCCCGGGCGCCGCGTCACCACGTTGATGATGCCGAAGAAGGCGTTCGAGCCATACACGGACGAACCCGGCCCCGGCACGAACTCGATCCGTTCGATGAGTTCCAGATCGAGCGGGAACTCGCCGCCGATGGGGGCCTGGTCGTACACCACATCGTTGACGCGCATGCCATCGATCTGCAGCAGGAAGCGCGTGTTGTAGTCGCCGGGCCGCAGGAATCCGCGTTCGCCCAGGTAGCTGTAGTTGCGGTCGTAGTTGACGTTCAATCCGCGCACGCTGCGCGCCACGTCGGCCAGGGTGCGCCAGCCATAGGCCCGGATCTCGCTGGCGCCGATCACGATCACGGTGGACGGGGCGTCGCTGGCGCGCTGGGCGAAGCGTGAGGCGCTGTACACCTCCAGCCCCACCAGGCTTTCGAACGGGAGGGCGGTCAGGTCACGGGGCGGATCGTCGGCGGCCTGCGCCGTGCCGCCCAGGAGAGCGAGGCTGAAGCTGAGTGCCCGCAGGCGGAGCGCCCGCGGGCTGGTCTGGTGAGTCGGGGGCATGGACCGGCGCGGCTCGGCAAGGGACTGCTCCGCCACTTGTGTTTTCTATGTGAAAGATTGTGACACTCGCGCGAAATCCTGCCCAGAAGATTCCGCTTTAAAGTGGCGTACAGACAACAAGTATTACCGGCGGGCTAAGAAGTAGCCATCGAGGATGCTGCCGATCCAGCAGACGATCAGCACCGCGCTGAGGACATCGGTGGCGCCCCCATGCAAGGTGCCCTGGCGCGAGATCTCGGTGGCGATGGCGGTGGGATCCAGCGGGATGCGGCCGTCGGCAAGGCGGTCGGCGATGCCGCTCGCGGTGTCCAGCACGCGCTGCATCAGCACGAACAGGGCCACCAGCGACGGCGCCAGGAACAGCAGCCCGCGGCTGGCGCGCTTGAGGTAGATGTGGCCTGCGCCGGGAAAGACGAAGGCATTCAGGAGGGAAGCAGCGAGGGCGCGGTTCATGGCCGTGAATCTACCATGAACCGCGCCCCCGTCCGAGTACCCAGTGCCGCGCCGTGCTTACTCGTAGTCTTCGATCGGCGCGCAGCCGCAGAACAGGTTGCGGTCACCGTAGACGTTGTCCGCGCGGCCCACCGGCGGCCAGTACTTCTTCTTGCGCAGCGATGCGACCGGGAAGGCCGCCACTTCGCGCGAGTAGGTGTGCTTCCAGTCGTCGGCGGTCACCACTTCCGCGGTGTGCGGGGCGCCCTTGAGCGGGTTGTCCATCTTGTCGTACTCGCCGCGCTTGACCTTCTCGATCTCGGCGTGGATGGTGATCATCGCCTCGATGAAGCGGTCCAGCTCCGCCTTGGATTCCGATTCGGTCGGCTCGATCATCAAGGTGCCCGGGACCGGGAAGCTCATGGTCGGCGCGTGGAAGCCGAAGTCCATCAGGCGCTTGGCCACGTCCTCGTTGCTGATGCCCGTTTCATCGGTCAGCGGGCGCAGGTCCAGGATGCACTCGTGCGCCACCAGGCCGTCGTGGCCCGTGTACAGCACCGGGTAGTGCGGCGCCAGGCGGCGCGCGATGTAGTTGGCGTTGAGGATCGCGGTCTCGGTGGCTTCGGTCAGGCCCTGGCCGCCCATCATGGCGATGTACATCCAGGAAATCGGCAGGATCGAGGCCGAGCCGTAGGCCGCCGCGGACACCGCGCCGATGCCGGTCGCGCTGCGCTCATAGCCGGTGGAGCGCTGGTTCGGCAGGAACTGCGCCAAGTGGGCGCCGACGCCGATCGGGCCCACGCCCGGGCCGCCGCCGCCGTGCGGGATGCAGAAGGTCTTGTGCAGGTTGAGGTGCGAGACGTCGCCGCCGAACGAGCCCGGTGCGGCCACGCCGACCAGCGCGTTCATGTTGGCGCCGTCGATGTACACCTGGCCGCCGTGGCTGTGCACGATCTCGCACAGTTCCTGGATGCCTTCCTCGAACACGCCGTGGGTGGACGGGTAGGTCACCATCACGCAGGCCAGGTCATTCGAATACTGCTCGGCCTTGGCGCGCAGGTCGCCCAGGTCCACGTTGCCGTTCTCGTCGCAGGCCGTGACCACCACCTTCATGCCGACCATGCTGGCCGAGGCCGGGTTGGTGCCGTGCGCGGACGAGGGGATCAGGCAGATGTTGCGGTGGCCTTCACCGCGCGCCTGGTGGTACTTCTGGATCACCAGCAGGCCCGCGTACTCGCCCTGCGAACCGGCGTTCGGCTGCAGCGACACGGCCGCGTAGCCGGTGACGGCGCACAGCATCTGTTCCAGCTGGTCGATCATCTCGCGGTAGCCGACCGACTGGTCGCCCGGCACCAGCGGGTGGATGCTGGAGAACTCGGGCCAGGTCACCGGGATCATTTCGGACGTGGCGTTGAGCTTCATGGTGCAGGAGCCCAGCGGGATCATGGTGCGGTCCAGCGCCAGGTCCTTGTCCGCCAGCGCGCGCAGGTAGCGCAGCATCTCGTGCTCGGCGTGGTAGCGGTGGAAGGTCGGGTGGGTCAGGTAGGCGCTGGTGCGGCACAGGGCCTTCGGGAACTCCGTCTCGACGGCGGCTTCGATGGCGTCGAAGTCCGGCGCGGACTTGCCGCTGCCTTCCGCGAACACGGACCACAGCGCGGCCAGGTCTTCACGGGTGGTGGTCTCGTCGAGCGAGATGCCGACCTGGCCCGCGTCGATGTGGCGCAGGTTGTAGCCCTTGGCGACGGCGGCGGCGTGCAGCTGCGCGGCGCGGTCGGTCACCACCGTGATGGTGTCGAAGAAGGTCTGGTTGGCCAGCGTGTAGCCCAGCTGCTCCAGGTTGGTCGCCAGCACCGCGGTGTAGCGGTGCACGCGCTCGGCGATGCGCTTCAGGCCTTCCGGGCCATGGTAGACGGCGTACATGGACGCCATCACCGCCAGCAGCACCTGCGCGGTGCAGATGTTAGAGGTGGCCTTCTCGCGGCGGATGTGCTGCTCGCGCGTCTGCAGCGCCAGGCGGTAGGCCTGGTTGCCCTGCGAGTCCACGGTCACGCCGACCAGGCGGCCCGGCATGGAGCGCTTGTATTCGTCCCTGGTCGCCAGGTAGCCCGCGTGCGGGCCGCCGAAGCCGAGCGGCACACCGAAGCGCTGCGAGTTACCGACCACCACGTCGGCACCCCATTCGCCCGGAGGCGTCAGCAAGGTCAGGGCCAGCAGGTCCGCGGCCACCACGACCATCGCGCCGGCGGCATGCAGCCTTTCCACGGCGGCGCGGTAGTCGCGCACCTCGCCGTTCACGCCCGGATACTGCAGCAGCACGCCGAAGCAGGACTCATTCAGCGAGCCCACATCCTCGGCCTTGATGGTGCGCACTTCGATGTCCAGCGGCTTGGCGCGCGTCTCGATCACTTCACGCGTTTGCGGCAGCACGTCGTCGGCCACGTAGAACACGTTGGAGGCGGACTTGCCGACGCGCTGGATCAGCGTCATCGCTTCCGCCGCGGCGGTGCCTTCGTCCAGCATCGACGAGTTGGCGATGCCCATGCCGGTGAGGTCAGTCAGCACCTGCTGGAAGTTGAGGATCGCTTCCAGACGGCCCTGCGAGATCTCCGGCTGGTACGGCGTGTACGCGGTGTACCAGGCCGGGTTCTCGAAGATGTTGCGCAGGATGACCTTGGGCGTGTGGGTACCGTAGTAACCCTGGCCGATGAAGGACTTGAGCACCTTGTTCTTCGAGGCGATGCCTTTCAGCTTGGCCAGGGCCGCTTCTTCCGGCATCGGGTCGTAGAATTGGCCGAGTTCCAGCTTGCTCTTCTTGCGGATGCCGGCCGGGACGATGGCGTCGATCAGCGCGGCGCGCGAGGCGTAGCCGAGGGTGTCGAGCATCGCCTGCTGTTCGGCGGCGGAAGGGCCAATGTGGCGCGGAATGAAGGAATCGCGGGCTTCGAGTTGGGAGATGCTGGTGCGGGTCATGGGCGGGACTTTTGGCGGACGTGTTGGGGACGGCGGGAACTGCGGTGGCCCGCGCAGCGCTCGTGCTGCACTGCGTTGCGCGGGCCGGAAGGGTCAGTGCTGCTTAGCCGGTGATCTTGCCGTAGGCGGCGGCGTCGAGCAGCTTGTCGACGGCGCCGGCGTCGGACGGCTGCAGCTTGAACAGCCAGGCATCGTAGGCGTTGGCGTTGATCGAATCCGGCGCGGCGGCGGTGGCGTCGTTCACGGCCACCACTTCACCGGAGACCGGCGCGTAGATGTCGGAGGCGGCCTTCACCGATTCCACCACGGCGGCGTCGTCGCCGGCGGTGAAGCTCTTGCCGACCTTCGGCAGCTCGACGAACACGATGTCGCCCAGCGCGTCCTGCGCGTACTCGGTGATGCCGACGGTCAGGGTGCCGTCAGCTTCCTGGCGCACCCACTCGTGGGACTCGGTGTATTTCAGGTCGGCTGGGATGTTCATGTATGGGCTCCAGTGTGGTGGTGGTTGGTGCGGGAAGTATATTCGCTTACGAGGCAAGGACCTTGCCGTTGCGGACGAAGGGCAGCTTGACGACCGAGGCGGCCAGCTGCTTGTCGCGGATCTCGACGTGGACGGTATCGCCGACCTGCACATCCAGCGGCAGGCGCGCCAGCGCGATGGCCTGCTGCATGGACGGGCTGAAGGTGCCGGAGGTAATTTCGCCGGTCTTGCCGGAGGCCGCGATGACTTTCTGGTGCGCGCGCAGCACGCCGCCTTTTTCGCGCAGGATCAGGCCCACGAACTGGGCGTTCTGGCCCATGCGCTGCAGCGCGGCCTTGCCGATGAAATCGCGCTCGGAAACGAGGTCGATGGTCCAGGCCAGGCCCGCGTCGAGCGGGTTCACGGTTTCATCCATGTCCTGGCCATACAGGTTCATGCCCGCTTCCAGGCGCAGGGTGTCGCGCGCGCCCAGGCCCGCGGGCTTGACGCCGGCGGCGGCCAGCGCCTTCCACAGCGCTTGCGCTTCGGTGGCCGCGACGGCGATCTCGAAGCCGTCTTCGCCGGTGTAGCCGGTGCGGGCGACCATCACTTCGCCGAACTGGGTGCCGCCCACGAACACCGCGTTGAAGGGCTTCATCTCCTCCGACGGGGTGCGGGTCTGGGGCATGACTTCCCACACCTTGGCGCGGGCGTTCGGGCCCTGCACCGCGACCAGCGCCAGCGGGTCGTTGCCGTCGCGGCGCTGGGTGATGGTGACGTCGCTGCCGGTGCCTTCGTTCTGGGCGCGGATCCAGGCCAGGTCCTTTTCGGCGGTACCGGCATTGACCACAAGGCGGAACCAGTCTTCGCGGAAGAAGTAGACGATCAGGTCATCGATCACGAAGCCGTCCGGCGACAGCATGCAGGAGTACAGGGCTTTGCCCGGGACTTTCAGCTTGTCGACGTTGTTGGCCAGCAGGCCGCGCAGGAAGGAACGCACGTTGGCGCCTTCCAGGTCGATCACGCACATGTGGGAGACGTCGAACATGCCTGCGTCCGAGCGCACGGCGTTGTGCTCCTCGATCTGCGAGCCGTAGTTGACGGGCATGTCCCAGCCGCCGAAATCGACCATGCGGGCGCCGGATGCGCGGTGGAGGGAATTGAGCGGGGTCGCTTGAAGCGTCATGGAATCCTCGGAGCACGATAGGTTCAGGGGAGGGCGCACAGTGCCATGCGATCGCTCCCCGCCGCCCATCTGTCCTTGGTACCTGAGAGATAGCGGCAGGCCGCACGCCCCTTCGGTGGGCCGCTGGCTGCGCCGCGGCCGCTCTCCAGAGTTTGGGCCGAATATCGTCGGCCCCTGACCGGTCCTTTTGCCTGAGAGTTTTTGGGTGTTGCCCCTTCGGCGCCTGCGCGGTGTTCGCCGGGGGGCGAAGGTGGGCAGGGCTCTCCCGATCAAGACTGCGGAGGATATGCCAGGCGTGCCTCCCTGTCAACCTGGGAGAGGCGGCCCGGTTGGCCCCGCACTATTGGATCGGGCACCGGCGCTCGCCAGGAATGTCTTTGCTAGAATGGACTCATCCTATTCTGAGGGCCGACCATGAGCGAAGAAAAAGAGACCAAGGAGACCGAGGCCTGGTTCACGCTGTCGGGCGACGTGAACAGCGACATGGTGCACCGGGTGTTCGAAGCCGCCTCCGAGATGACCGAGGACGGCATTGAGGTCGCGCACGTCCTGCTGCAGTCCAACGGCGGCTATGTCAGCGATGGCCTGTGCATCTACAACTACCTGCACAACCTGCCGATCGAATTCGTCTTCTATAACGGCGGCGCGGTGGCGTCGATCGCCTGCACCGTGTTCCTGTCCGGGCGGCGCCGCTATTGCAGCTCGACCGCGCGCTTCATGGTGCACAAGTCGCACGCCACGGCCTCGCCGGGCTCGCGGCCGGATGCGCTGTCCATCATCGTCGAGGGCCTGCGGGCCGACGATGCGCGCACCGAGGAGATCCTGCGCGGGCACGTGACGCTGACTGAAGAGCAGTGGCGCATCCACCAGCACGCCGACCTGCACCTCAATTCGCACGACGCGAAGGTGGCGGGGATGGTCGATGAGATCAAGGATTTCGCGCCGCCCAAGGGCCAGCGCGTACGGAATATCTGAGGGCTTGCCGCGGCCTGCGGCGCACGCCGGGACCGGGAAGAGGGCGGCCGCGGGCTGCGGTGCCTGGTTGGCCCCCGCAGGCGCGGGAGCGGTGTGCATGAAAGGCTCCCGCGGGCGCGGGAGCGGTGTCCTGTTCTGCTTTATTTCACTGCTTATCAGCGTTCGCGGCGCAGCTTGCGCCCCGAGTGCGATCCCATCTCCGCGTCCAGCGCTTCCCAGGTGTCGTCATTGACATCCAGGCCGCCCTGGCGCATGGCGCTCCGCTCCGACGAAATCGAACCCATCGATCCCGACTGGCGGCTGCCCGCACCTTCGACGTCCGGCTCGGCGCCCGGTTCGCGCATGCCTTGCGCGTCGCGGCCGGAGCCACGGATCGTGGAACGCTTCTGGATGTCTTCCTGGTCTTTCCTACGCGATTTCATATCAAGTCCTCCTGATGGGTGGTGGCCGAAATCCGGGCCCGGGGTCAGTGTAGGATGAATTTCAGATATTGAAAGAACTTCTTACACTGCATGAATCTGCAAAGCAAAGCCCGCCGCGGACCCAGGCCACGGCGGGCTTTTTTCTGGCTCAGTAGTGCCTTGGAACGGCAGGCGCCGGATCAGCGCTTCTTGTCGTTCTTGTGGCTTTGGCGGCCCGCCTCGGCGTGCTGCTCCGGGGTGCCGCCGCGGGTGCCGCTGCCGCTGCCGCTGCCGGCGCTGCCTTTCGAGCCCGACTGCTTGTTGCCGTCGTTCTTGTGGCTCTGGCGGCCGGCTTCAGCGTGCTGCTCCGGCGTACCCCCACGGGTGCCACCCGAAGCGGACTGACGGTTGCCGGAACTGGACGAACGGTTGGACGAAGACGATTTGGCCATGATGGTTTCCTTTCAATGGGTATGTCATTGGTCGGTTTCACGCATCGACACCCAGTTGTGAAACCGTTCCAGTGTTACGGAAATGTTTCACAGCTGCGTTATCGATGTGCCCATCATGCGAGTGTGACAGTGCAGCGGGAATCAGATTTCTCCGTGACCCAGTGTAGGAATGCAGGCCATGGGTTTGAAACCTTTTTGTGGGTTAACGCGGGGACGATGCGGCACTGATGGGGGAGGGTGCGGCGTGCGGAGACATGGGGCGTGCCGCGAACTGCTCTGGTGTGGGCGAATCGTGATGGAGGCAGGCCGCACGGACCCGGCGTCCGCGCGGCGCCCGCGCTTCAGAATTCTTCCCAGTCCGGCGGCGCGCCCGCAGTGGCGGGGCGTTTGACCAGCGGGGCCGGGCGCGGGGCGGGGCGCAGCGGCACCACGTTGTGCTGTTCCGGCATGGCGGGCGGCAGCGGGGTCGTGACCAGCGTCAAGGCAGGGCGCGGGTCGCCGCGGTCCGCCAGCCGGAAGCCCGCGGTGGCGCGGGCGAGACTGTCAGCCTGTTCCTGCATGGCGGCTGCGGCCTCGGCGGCCTCCTGGACCAGGACGGCGTTGCGCTGGGTGGTCTGGTCCATGTGTGAGATCGCCTGGTTGACCTGCTCCAGGCCCACGCTCTGTTCGGCGCTGGCGGCGGCGATCTCGCCGATGATCCCGGCCACCTGCTTGATGCTGGCGACCACCTCGTGCATGGTGGTGCCCGCGCGGTCGGCCAGCTCGGTGCCGGACTGGACTTTGCCCACCGAATCGTCGATCAGGGTCTTGATTTCGCGGGCGGCCCCGGCGGTGCGCTGGGCCAGGTTGCGCACTTCCGCGGCCACCACGGCGAAGCCGCGGCCCTGTTCGCCCGCGCGGGCTGCTTCCACGGCGGCGTTCAGGGCCAGCAGGTTGGTCTGGAAGGCGATCGCGTCGATGACGCTGATGATCTCGGCGATGCGCACCGACGATTCGTTGATCGAGGCCATGGTCGCGACCACCTCCGCCACCACGCTGCCGCCGCGCTCGGCCACGGCGGAAGCGCCTCCGGCCAGGCGGCTGGCTGCCTGGGCGTGGTCCGCATTCTGGCGCACGGTGGCGGTCAGTTCGTCCATGGACGCGGCCGTCGTTTCGAGCGAGGCCGACTGCTCCGAGGTGCGGGCCGACAGGTTGCCGCTGGCCTTCGCGATCCCGGCGGCGCCGTTGGTGATGCAGGCGGTCCCCTGGCGCACGTCGGCCACCATGGTGGTGAAGCGGTCGTTCATCTGCTGCATGGCGTCGAGCAGTTCGCCCGCTTCGCCGGTGGCGGCCGGCACGCTGCCGGCCAGGTCGCCTTCGGCCAGCCGCAGCGCGGTGCCGAGCGCCTGGCGCATCGGCAGGCCGGTGGCACTGGCCAGCCAGATCGCCACCATGGTTGCCGCCAGCGCACCGCCGGCCGGCAGCAGGATCAGCCAGCCCTCGATGCCGGTGAAGGCCGGAATGGTGCCGAGCGCGAAGATAATTGCAGATGCGACAAACACTTTGGTCGGAATGTCCAGCGGGCGCGCGAGTTTCATTGTTGGTCCTTCTCAAGTTTTTGGCGAGGCGACCGACTCATGGTAGGGAAAGTTCAGGGCGCGCTTTTGTGCAACATCAAGGCCGACCACCCCGTTGCACAAAAGCGAGTGTGTGAAATACGCAAAAAACCGACGTTTCTTAGCTGAACGCTATTGCCTTACGGAAATAATGTGACAGAATAGGGGAAACCCAGACCGAGCCATGCATATGGACACCGATACCCACACCACGACGGCGGAACGGAAAACGCCGAAGGGCGCGCCCACCCAGCGCGAACTGCTGGACGCGCTCGTCGGTATCGCCATGAAGCATGCCAATGAGCATTTCATGGACTGCGTGGCGCGGCTGGTGACGGCGCTGCAGGATGTGTCCGATCCCGGCATCGAGGCGCGCGCGGTGCACCAGCGTATGAAGGCGGGTAATGTGTTGAAGGCGAACTCGTACGCTTTCTTCCACCTGGTGTCGACCGGGCTGGAGCTGGCGATCCGCAAGGAGCTCGACGTCCTCGCGCCCACGCTCAAGAAGAAGGTCGCGGCGAATGCGGCCAGCCTGTCGCTGGTGCCGTATGAGGAGATGGACAGCAAGATTGCGTTCGGCTCCCTGGCGCGGCCCTTCGACATCAAGTATTCCGATGAGCTGGCCACGCTCAATGTGCGGCTGGGATTGATGCTGGAGCGTGACATCCTGCGCATGGGCCAGAATCCGTTCCGGCCGGAAGTGGTGTTGGCGGCCATCAATCAGGCGTGGGTGGAATTCGAGCCGGACGCGGAATCGCATCCGCTGCTGGCGCCGGTTCTGAAGCCGGACACGCTGTTCGACCTGGCCCCCATGTATGCCGAGCTGAATGGCGCGCTGCAGCGCAAGGGCAAGCAGCCCGATTCCATGGACGGGCTCAGGATCCGCAAGACGCGGCACGCGGCGGCGCAGAAAGCCGCCAAGGCCGGCAGCCAGGAAGCGCTGGCGCAGCAATTGCGTGCGCTGTTCGGCGATGCGGGCAGTGCCAAGGCGCCTGCCGGCGCGGATGCCGGTGCCGTGGCGGCTGGCGCTGGCGAATTCGACATTCCCCTGATTCCTGATCTGCCGAGCCTGCCAAAAGGCGAGGGCGGCTGGCGCCCCAGTGCCGCTGGCGCCGCCTTCCAGAGCGTCGCCCAGCCGCTGCCGGCCGCGGGCCCGGCTGGTGGTCTGGCATCGGCCACCGCCGCAACCCCGTCTGCTCTCGGTCAGCCGTTTAG
>NZ_SPVF01000121.1 GCF_004614185.1 Zemynaea arenosa
ATCGAGGGCGGCGCGCTCCTCGGCCAGGGCGCGGGCCCGCGCTTCGGCGGAGGCGCGGCTCTCGGCGGCGCAGGATGCCTTCGCTTCGGCCTCGACCCGGGCGATCGCTTCGCGGATATCGGACAAGCCCACGCGGGTGGTGGCCGGAGCGGCAGCGTCAGCGGCGGGCGCGGAGAGGGTCAGGTCGTCGGAGGTGTCCATGGCGGGCGAGGAGTGAGGGAGCATGCCGACGATTATCGGCCTCCCCGCGCGCGGGCCGGGCGGTGAGCAAAGGGGGAAAAGGCCGCTTATTCAGCTCTTTCCTACAGCTCTAGGGCGGGGTACGTCCCCGGCGTACAGGTGTAGGAATTGTCGGCGCGAGGCGCGGGGCGGACGAATCCTACGCTTGTCAGGCGGGGTACGTCCCCGGCGTACAGGGGTAGGAATCGGCGCAGGGGCGCGACAGCGGATTCCGAGCAAGGACGGAGTTGGCGGAATTACAGCGGCCAGAGCGGGGGCTCGTCCATCGCGCCGATCTGCTCGCGCAGCTCGAGGATGCGCTCTTCCCAATAGCGTTGGGTGTTGAACCAGGGGAAGGCGGCCGGGAAGGCGGGGTCGTCCCAGCGGCGCGCCAGCCAGGCCGAGTAGTAGACCAGGCGCAGCGTGCGCAGCGCTTCCAGCAGGTACAGCTGGCGCGGGGCGAAGTCGCAGAAGGCTTCGTAGCCGGCCAGCAGGTCGCCCAGCTGGCGCAGCATGTCGCGGCGGTCGCCGGACAGCAGCATCCACAGGTCCTGCAGCGGCGGGCCCATGCGGGCGTCGTCGAAGTCGACGAAGTGCGGGCCGGCATCGGTCCACAGGACGTTGCCGGCATGGCAATCGCCGTGCAGGCGGATGGCGCCGATGTCGCCGGCGCGCTCCCAGCAGCGGGCCACGCCGTCCAGGGCCTGGTCGACCGCGGCGGTGTAGGGAGCGACCAGCTCGGGCGGCAGCCAGGCGCCGGCCAGCAGGAAGTCGCGCGCCTCGCGTCCGTAGGTGTCGGGGTCCAGCGTCGGGCGTTCGGTGAAGGCCGCCTGCGCGCCCACCGCGTGGATGCGGCCGATGAAGCGGCCGATCCATTCCAGGGTCAGCGGATCGTCCAGTTCCGGCGCCCGCCCGCCGCGCCGCGCGAACACGGCAAAGCGGAAGCCGCCGAATTCGTGCAGCGTCTGCCCATGGATCACCTGGGCGGGCACGGCCGGAATCTCGGCCTCTGCCAGCGCCTGCGCGAAGGCGTGCTCTTCGAGAATGGCGGCGTTGGTCCAGCGCCCCGGCCGGTAGAACTTGGCCACCACCGGCGGGCCCTCTTCCATGCCCACCTGGTACACCCGGTTCTCGTAGCTGTTCAGCGCCAGCAGCCGCCCGTCCCCGCGCAGGCCGACGGCCTCGAGCGCATCGAGGACACAGTCGGGCGAGAGGGCGGAAAAGGGATGGGGCTGGGCGTTCATCCTGTCATTGTACGGCGCGGTGCGGTAAACTGTCCGTTTGCTTCCCCTTCCCCGCCCCGCCATGCACCTCGACCAGCCCCTCTCCGACAAAGAATTCGACTCCCTCGACCAGTTCCTGCTGTCCGGCCGCTGCCCCGAGGACGCGATGACCATGGACATGCTGCACGGCTACCTGACCGCCATCGCGATCGGCCCCGAGACCGTGCTGCCCGCCGAGTGGCTGCCGCGCGTGTGGGGCGAGGACCCGCAGCAGGGCCCGAAGTTCACCACGCCCAAGGAGGAGGAGCGCATCGTTAACCTGATCATGCGCTTCATGAACGAGATCCTGATCACCTTCGAGGTTGCGCCCAAGGATTACGAGCCGCTGTTCGTCGAGCGCGAGCACGAGGGCGAGATGCTGATCGACGCCGAGTCCTGGTGCTGGGGCTTCCAGGAAGGCCTGGAGCTGCGCGCCGATGCCTGGAGCGTGCTCTACGACTCGGACCAGGCCGACCTGATGCGCCCGATCGACCTGCTGGGCGCCGATGAGATCGAAGAAGCCGACCTGCCGCTGGTCGAGGACCCGGTCAGCGCGCACAAGCTGGCGCTGGAAGTCGAGGCCAACGTGCCGCTGATCCACCGCTTCTGGCTGCCACGCCGCAAGGCACCGGTCGAGACCGTCAAGCGCGACGAGCCCAAAGTCGGCCGCAACGACGACTGCCCCTGCGGAAGCGGACGCAAGTACAAGAAGTGCCACGGCGCGGAGAACTGATCGCCGCGTGATATGCAACCTTTTGGTTGCATATTCTTCGCAGGCGGCTTAATATGCAACCAGGAGGTTGCATATCATGAGCACAGACCGCATCGAAAAAAGCATCGACCTGAAAGCCGCGCCCGCCCGGGTGTGGCGCGCCCTGTCCGACCACGAGGAATTCGGCACCTGGTTCCGCGTCAAGCTGGACGGGCCGTTTCGCGTGGGCGAGGTGTCCACCGGCCACATCACCTACCCCGGCTATGAGCACTGCCGCTGGACGGCGGTCGTGACGGCCATCGAGCCGGAACGGCGGCTGGCTTTCACCTGGCATCCCTACGCCGTCGAGCCGGACTATGACTACGCCAGCGAGCCGCAAACCACGGTCGAATTCACGCTGGAGCCGCACGGCAGCGGGACCCGGCTGACGGTGGTCGAGTCCGGCTTCGACGCCCTGCCCGAGGCGCGCCGCTTCACCGCCCTGCGCATGAACGAAGGCGGCTGGACCATTCAAATGCAGAACATTTCCGACCATGTCGACCGCTGACCTGACCAGCCGCGCGCGTCAGGCGGCCGTGTTCGCGGCGCTGGGCGACCCGACCCGCCTGTACCTGCTGGACCGGCTGGTGGTCGGGCCCGCGCTGTCCATCGCCGAGCTGACCGAGGGCGCCGACCTCACCCGCCAGGCCGTCACCAAGCACCTGCACGCGCTGGAAGAAGTGCAGCTGGTGAAGAGCATGCGGGCCGGCCGCGCCACCCTGTACGAGGCGGACGCGGCGCGCCTGCGCGAAGCGCGCGCCTATCTCGACTTCGTGGCCGGCCAGTGGGACGACGCCCTGGCCCGGCTGGCCGCGCACGTGGATTCCTGAGGAGACCTGCCCATGGCACACGCGCTTCATCCCTTTTTGATGTTCCCCGGCGGCGGCCCCGCGCAGGCCGAGGAGGCGCTGACCTTCTACGTCAGCCTGTTCCCGGGCGCGCGCATCGTCGCGCTGCAACGCTGGGGCGCGGACGGCCCCGGCGGCGCGGCGCGCGCAGGCAGCGTGATGCTGGCGGCGTGCGAGCTGGCCGGGCAGACGGTGTACGCCAGCGACAGCCCCATTCAGCACGCGTTCGGCTTCACGCCGTCGCAGTCGCTGTACGTGAAATGCGAGGACGAGGCCGAACTGCGGCGGCTGGCCGACGCGCTGGGCCAGGGCGGCCTCGCGCTGATGCCGGTCGGGGACTACGGATTCTCGCGCCTGTTCGGGTGGGTGCAGGACCGCTTCGGCGTGTCCTGGCAGTTGACGCTGGAGTGAGTCTGCGGCTCAGGCGGCGGCCGGCTCCGCGAGGCGGTGCTCATAGACCGCCGCCAGCACGTCCGACTGCGTGACCAGGCCGGCGAAGCGGCCGTCCGCCTCCAGCACCGGCAGGTGGTGATACCCGGTGTTGGCCATCATCGGCACCAGTTCCGCCATCGGCAGATCGGCGCGCACGCTGCGCACCTGACGGGTCATGACATCGGCCACGGTGCGGCCCGGCCCTTGGAAGGGGGCGCGCAGCATCGCCTTCAGGCGGCCGCGGCCGGTGCCGTAGGCATCCAGGGTGCGGTCGCGCAGCAGGTCGCTCTGGACCACGATGCCAACCAGATGGCGGCGCGCATCCAGCACCGGCAGCGCGTGCACGCGGTGCGCGCGCATCTCTAGCCAGGCCTCGGCCAGCGAGGTGTCGGCGCGGACGGTGACCACATCGGTGGACATGATGTCGCGGCACGACGCCGGCCCGAAGCGGCGCGCGTAGGCTTGCGCCTCCGCCGCCAGGAACAGTTCGGCGAGATCGTCCGCGCTCACATCCAGCACCTGGCCGTAGCGGCGCAGCACCGCATCGAGGTCGCCCGCCGTGAAGCCGAGGCGCGCCGTGGGTGCCGGATCCCTGGTCGCATGCGCGCCCAACAGCACGGGCAGGACCCGATGCGGATAGCGCCGCCCCAGCGCCCGGTTATAGACGAGCGCAGCGGCCGCCAGCAGCCCCGACTGCAGCAGCACCGGCGCCAGCACGAAGCCATACCCGGCCGCATGCACGGCCGACCCGCCGACCACCGTGGTCAGCGCCACCGCGCCCGAGGGCGGATGCAGGCAGCGCAGCGGAAACATGAGTGCAATGGCGAGCGCCACCGCAACGGGCGCCGCCACCGCCACGGGGAGCCAGAGCGCGCACGTCACACCGACGAGGCTGGCGACCAGGTTGCCGCCGACAATCGACCACGGCTGCGCGAGCGGACTGGCCGGCACGCAGAACAGCAGCACCGCCGACGCCCCCATGGGCGCAATCAGCATCGACCCGGCCGCCCCGAAGTGCGCCAGCGCCGGCCCCGCCAGTAGCAGGGTGACCGCCAGCCCGACGAGCGCCCCCATCACCCCGCGCATCTGTTCAGTGCGCGACACGGTTCCAGGGCTCGGCAGGAAGGACAGCAACCAGCGCTTCACGGTGTCACTCGGCAATCGGGAAAAGGCGCATTTTACCAGCAACTTTTGCGCAGTGCAGCATCACCCTCCCTTGCGCTCTCTCAGATGGGGTCAGGCCTCCCCGCTTCCGGCTGGGGTCAGGCCCCACCTTACCGAGCGGCAACAGCGTAGAGTGAGATATCTGTGGATAATCTGTGGACAAGTGGCTGGGGTCAGGCCTCACTGGGAAAGTGAGGCCTGACCCCGGGGTTGAGGCGGCCCAAGACGGCGCTCTTCAGTTGACCTTCAGGGTTGACAGTTATACTTGCGTGTGCCGGAGGCCCATGCGGGGGGGCCACCGGTTCCCGCCATCGCGGCCCCGCGCCAGAAAGGACTCCATGCGGCTCGCCCTCCTCCTCACCCTCCTCCTGACCGCCCACCTGGGCCGCGCCGCCGCGCCCCTCGGCCAGGTCGCGCCTCCGGCGGTGTTCCGCTTCCACCTCGGGACGGCCGAGGTCACGGTCTTGAACGATGGGTCCATGCCCATTGCGGCGGGGGACGACATGCGCCACGCCACGCCCCAGCAGGTGCGCCAGGCCCTCACCGCGGCATTCCTGACCAGCCCGGTCGAGACGAGCCATAACGCCTTCCTGATCAACACCGGGGCCCGCCTGCTGCTCGTCGATGCCGGCGGCGGCGACCTGGTGCCCACGCTCGGCCGCCTGGAGGCCAATCTGCGCGCGGCCGGCCACACGCCCGAGCAGGTGGACGCCATCTACATCACCCATATGCACGGCGATCACATTGGCGGCCTCACCCAGCAGGGGCGGCGCCTGTATCCGAATGCGACCGTGTTCGTCAACCGGCGCGAAGCGGAGCACTGGCTCGATCCCGCCGAGGAGGCCCGCGCCGCGCCGCAGCGCCGCGAGCTGTACCAGACGGCGCGGGCCCGCCTGGCGCCCTACCAGGCCGCACGGAAGTTCCAGACCTTCGAGGGCGACATGGCTTTCGAAGGCGGCCTGCGTGCCATCGCCGGCCACGGCCATACCCCGGGCCACACCGCGTACGTCCTGCAGGCCGGCGGCAAGCGCCTGCTGCTGATCGGCGACCAGATCCACCTGGGCGCCCTGCAATTCCCCTACCCTCAAGCGACCATCCGCTACGACTATGTCCCGGCGGCCGCGCAAGCCGAACGGCGCCGCAGCCTGGAGGACGCCGCCGACCACTGCGCCTTGGTCGCGGGCGCCCACTTGCCCTTTCCCGGCGTCGGCCATGTGCGGCGCGCGGGCCAGGGCTTTGCTTTCGTGCCGCTCGCCTACAGCCCGACCGGCCAGCCCGTGGCCTGCCCGACCGCCGCGCCGGCTGGCACCAGCCCCTAGAGTCCGGCGGCGCGCCGGGTCCAGGCGACGATGTTGCCGGTGTCCATGGCGCCGGGCTGGCGGGCGAGTTCGCGGCCGGCGCGGAACAGCGCGAGAGTCGGGATGCTGCGGATGGCGTAGCGGGCGCCCAGGGCGGGTACGGCTTCGGTGTCCACCTTCAGCAGGCGCACCTGCGGCTCCAGGCGTGCAGCGGCCTGGGCATACGCGGGCGCCATCATGCGGCAAGGGCCGCACCACGGGGCCCAGAAGTCGACCAGCACGGGGATGTCGTTGCGCGTAAGGTGCTTCTCGAAGCGGGCCGCGTCCACTTCCAGCGGGGCCCCGGTGAACAGGGCTTTGCTGCACCGCCCACAGGTCGGCGCATCGGCCAGCCGGGCGGCGGCCAGGCGGTTGACCGCATCGCAGTGCGGACAAACGATGTGCAGCGGATCAGTCATGACTCACCTCTCAAGCGCCCCTCAATCGAGCTTGATGAAATGCTCGCGGTAATACTTCAGCTCCTCGACCGACTCCAGGATGTCCGCCAGCGCCGTGTGCTTCTGGTGTTTCTTGAACCCGGACGCCAGCGCCGGCTTCCAGCGCCGGCACAGCTCCTTCAAGGTCGACACGTCCAGGTTCCGGTAATGGAAGAACGCCTCCAGCTTCGGCATCCCGCGCGCCATGAAGCGGCGGTCCTGGCAGATGGTGTTCCCGCACATCGGGCTCTTCCCCGCCGGCACGAAATTCTTCAGGAAGGCGATCAGCGCCGTCTCCGCATCCGCCTCGGTCACGGTCGACGCCTTGACGCGGTCGATCAGCCCCGAGCGCCCGTGCGTGCCCTTGTTCCACGCGTCCATGCCGTCCAGCACCGCGTCGCTCTGGTGAATCGCGAACACCGGCCCCTCGGCCAGCACGTTCAGGTGCATGTCCGTCACCACCACCGCCACCTCGATGATCTTGTCGGTGTCCGGATCGAGCCCGGTCATCTCCATGTCCACCCACACCAGGTTGAACTCGTTCGGGGCGTGCGCCGGGGCGCTGGGGACGGGGGTATCGGTCGCTTGTGACATAATTCGAAGTCTCTCGTGGTAGCCAGATCAAAGATCGCAAAGGCGCCATTTTCTCACAGGCTCAGCATGGATTCACTCAGCTTCTCGGTTTTGTTCGCCACCGTCTTCCTGGCCACCCTGGCCCTGCGCTTCTGGCTGGCCCAGCGCCACATCCGGCACGTGCGCGCCCATCGCGATGCGGTCCCGGCCGAATTCGCCGCCACCATCCCGCTCGCCGCCCACCAGAAGGCGGCCGACTACACGGTTGCGCGCACCCGCTTCGGCCTCACCCACATGTTCTACAGCGGCGTGATACTGATCGGCTTCACCCTGCTCGGCGGCCTGCAGGCGCTGTCGCAGGCGCTGCAGGGCGTGGCCGGGCATGGGATGCTATATCAGATGCTGCTGGTCGTGGCGTTCGCCTGCATCTCGGGCCTGCTGGACCTGCCGTTCGACTACGTGCGCCAGTTCCGCCTGGAGGAGCGCTTCGGCTTCAACAAGATGACGCCCGGCCTGTTCTTCGCGGACCAGGTCAAGGGCGTGCTGGTCGGCGCCCTGCTCGGCCTGCCACTGCTGTGGGTCGTGCTGACCCTGATGTCCCAGACCGGCCCGCTATGGTGGCTGTACGCCTGGCTGGTGTGGAGCGGCTTCCAGCTGCTGGTGATGGTGCTCTACCCGACCGTCATCGCGCCGCTGTTCAACAAATTCACCCCGCTCGCGGACGACGCGCTGAAGACCCGGATCGAAGGGCTGATGGCGCGCGTCGGCTTCGCCTCCAAGGGGCTGTTCGTGATGGACGGCTCCAAGCGCAGCGCGCACGGCAACGCCTACTTCTCCGGCTTCGGCAGCAACAAGCGGATCGTGTTCTTCGACACCTTGCTGGCGCGCCTGGCGCCGCAGGAGATCGAGGCGGTGCTGGCGCACGAACTCGGTCACTTCAAGCTGCGCCACATCGTCAAGCGCATCGCACTGATGTTCGCGCTGTCGCTGGGCCTGCTGGCACTGCTCGGCTGGCTCAAGGGGCAGGCGTGGTTCTACGTGGGCCTCGGCGTCGAGCCCATCCTCAACGGCAGCAACGACGCGCTGGCGCTGATCCTGTTCATGCTGGTGCTGCCGGTGTTCACTTTCGTGCTCTCGCCATTGAGCTCGCTGTCCTCGCGCAAGCACGAGTTCGAGGCGGATGCCTTCGCCGCCACCCACACCAAGGCCGCCGACCTGGTCTCCGCCCTGGTCAAGATGTACGAGGACAACGCCTCGACCCTGACGCCCGACCCGCTGCACTCGGCCTTCTACGATTCGCACCCGCCGGCCTCGGTGCGCATCCGCCAGCTGGGAGTGGCCGCGTGAATCTCCTCGAGCAAAAATGCGCCCACAGTGCGGAGGCCCTGCCGGAAGCGGATATCACCGCCCTCCTGCCCCAGGTGGCGGGCTTTGCGGTCCACGGCGGCGTGCTGTGCCGCGACTTTGCCTTCGCCGACTATGACGAAACCCTCGCCTTCGTCAACGCGCTGGCCTGGATGGTGCGCCAGGAAGACCACCACCCCGAGCTGACCGTCACCTACAAGAACTGCATCGTGAAGTGGCAGACCCACTCGGCGGGCAACGCGCTGACCCTGAACGACTTCATCTGCGCGGCCAAGGCCAACGCGCTGTACGCGCAGCGGTGCGGCGCATGAGCCGCGCGCCAGGCGCGAAGGGCCAGGGCGGCCAGCCGGTTGCCGGCACCGGCGGGGCGCTGCACGCGCTCATCATCGCCGCCCACGGCCGCCACTACCTGGCCGAGTCCGAAGCCGACGGCGCGCGCCTCCAATGCGTCACCCGCGGCAAAAAATCCAACGTGGCGGTCGGCGACCGCGTGCGTGTCGTGCGCACCTCGGCCGACCAGGCCGTGATCGAACAGATCGAGGACCGCGCCACCCTGCTCTACCGCTCGGACCAGTACAAGAGCAAGCTGCTGGCCGCCAACGTCACCCGCCTGTTCATCGTGGTGGCGACCGAGCCGTCCTTCGCGGACGATCTGGTCTCCCGCTCGCTGGTCGCCGCCGAGGCGGCCGGGGTCGACGCCCACCTCATCCTCAACAAGACCGACGTGGCCGAGCAGCTGCCGCGCGCCCGCGAGCGCGCCGGCGTGTACGCCGCGATCGGCTACCCGGTGCACGAGGTGTCGGCGCGCGCGCATCCCGAAGAAACGGTGGCGGCGCTGACGCCGCTGCTGGCCGGCCAGTCGTCCATCTTCATCGGCCAGTCCGGCATGGGCAAGTCCTCGCTGATCAACCTGCTGGTGCCGGATGCCGACATCGCCACCCGCGAGATCTCCGCGGCGCTGGACACCGGCAAGCACACCACCACTTTCACCCGCCTGTACCACCTGCCGGAAGAGCGTGGCGGCGGCACGGTGATCGATTCGCCCGGCTTCCAGGAGTTCGGCCTCTACCACCTGTCCGAAGGCCAGCTGGAGCGCGCCTTCCGCGAGTTCGGCCCGCACCTTGGCGGCTGCAAGTTCTACAACTGCCGCCACCTGGCCGAGCCGCAATGCGCGGTGCTGCAGGCGGTCGAGGCCGGCCAGATCGCCCGCATGCGCCACCAGCTCTACGGCCAGCTGCTGCACGAATCGGCCCAAACCTTGTACTGACCCTCGTAGGAATCGGCGTAGCAGCCTCAGCTGAACATTCCACACCGGGGACGTACCCCGGCGTACAGCTGTAGGAATCGTCGTAGCGGTCCCAGCTGAACATTCCACACCGGGGACGTACCCCGGCGTACAAGGGTAGGAAAGGCGGTAGCGGGCGGAACAGCGGCAGCGCCCGCGCCGGGCGTAAAACCCGTATAATTGACCGGATAACACACCGCCCATCCGCACGCGTGCACCCTTGCGCGCTATTTGCGTTTGAACGCCGCACTTGTCTATATGACTTCCACATCGAACCCCACGGCCAAGCCGATCAAGCACTTCCTCCAGTTCTCCGACTTCACCCGCGCGGAATTCGAATACGTGATCGAACGCGCCAGCGTCATCAAGCGCAAGTTCAAGAACTACGAGGTGTACCACCCGCTGGTCGACCGCACCCTGGTCATGGTCTTCGAAAAGAACTCCACCCGCACCCGCCTCTCCTTCGAAGCCGGCATGCACCAGCTGGGCGGCGCGGCCATCTACCTGAACACGCGCGACTCGCAGCTGGGCCGCGGCGAACCGGTCGAGGACGCCGGCCAGGTCATGTCCCGCATGTGCGACATCATCATGGTGCGCACCTTCGGCCAGGAGATCATCGAGCGCTTCGCGGCCCACTCGCGCGTCCCGGTCATCAACGGCCTGACCAACGAGCACCACCCCTGCCAGGTGCTGGCCGACATCTACACCTACTGGGAGCACCGCGGCTCCATCACCGGCAAGACCGTGGCCTGGGTCGGCGACGCCAACAACATGCTGTACTCCTGGCTGCAGGCGGCCGAAGTGTTCGGCTTCCACCTGAACGTGTCCACGCCCAAGGGCTACGACATGGATATGAGCCTGGTGCAGACCGATCGCTACACCTTCTTCGAGAACCCCTCCGACGCCTGCGCGGGCGCGGACCTGGTCAACACCGACGTCTGGACCAGCATGGGCTACGAGAAGGAAAACGCGGAGCGCATCAAGGCCTTCGCGGGCTTCATGGTCGACGACGAGAAAATGGCGCGCGCCCACAAGGATGCGCTGTTCATGCACTGCCTGCCCGCCCACCGCGGCGAGGAAGTGGCGGCCTCGGTGATCGATGGCCCGCAGTCGGTGGTCTGGGACGAAGCGGAAAACCGCCTGCACGTGCAGAAGGCCCTGATCGAATACCTCTTACTTGGACAACTGGAAAACTGAACCATGAGCGACATTCAAAAAGTCGTCCTCGCCTATTCGGGCGGCCTGGACACCTCCGTCATCCTGAAATGGCTGCAGGACCACTACCACTGCGAGATCGTCACCTTCACCGCGGACCTGGGCCAGGGTGAAGAGCTGGAGCCGGCCCGCGCCAAGGCGCTCAAGTTCGGCATCAAGCCGGAAAACATCTTCATCGACGACGTGCGCGAGGAATTCGTGCGCGACTTCGTGTTCCCGATGTTCCGCGCCAACACCGTATACGAAGGCGAATACCTGCTGGGCACCTCGATTGCCCGTCCGCTGATCGCCAAGCGCCTGATCGAGATCGCCAACCAGACCGGCGCCGACGCCATCTCGCACGGCGCCACCGGCAAGGGCAACGACCAGGTCCGCTTCGAGCTGGGCGCGTACGCGCTCAAGCCGGACGTCAAGATCATCGCCCCGTGGCGCGAGTGGGACCTGCTGTCCCGCGAGAAGCTGCTCAAGTACGCGGAAGACGCGGGCATCGACATCGACATGAAGCACAAGAACGGCGGCGCGCCCTACTCGATGGACGCCAACCTGCTGCACATCTCCTTCGAAGGCCGCCACCTGGAGAACCCGGAAGCGGAAGCCGAAGAGGCCATGTGGCGCTGGACCGTGAGCCCGGAAGCGGCCCCGGACGAAGCCGAGTACCTGGACCTCGAATTCGAGCAGGGCGACATCGTCGGCCTGAACGGCAAGCGCCTGTCCCCGGCCGCCGTGCTGACCGAGCTGAACCGCCTGGGCGGCAAGCACGGCATCGGCCGCCTGGACCTGGTCGAGAACCGCTACGTCGGCATGAAGTCGCGCGGCTGCTACGAGACCCCGGGCGGCACCATCATGCTGCGCGCCCACCGCGCGATCGAGTCGATCACCCTGGACCGCGAAGTGGCGCACCTGAAGGACGACCTGATGCCGCGCTACGCCTCGATGATCTACAACGGCTACTGGTGGTCGCCGGAGCGCCGCGCCCTGCAGGTGCTGATCGACCACACCCAGCAGAGCGTGAACGGCTGGGTGCGCGTGAAGCTGTACAAGGGCAACGTCATCGTGGTGGCCCGCGATTCGAAGACCGATTCGCTGTTCGACAAGAACATCGCCACCTTCGACGAAGACGGCGGCGCCTACAACCAGGCGGATGCGGGCGGCTTCATCAAGCTGAACGCGCTGCGCATGCGCATCGCCGCGGTGGCGCGCGCCAAGCGCAAGTAAATACGGGCGGGCTCCGAGCCCGCCCCACAGCATCGCCAAGCGCCCTCCGGGGCGCTTTTTCTTTTCCAGCCCCCTGGACACCGCCTGTCTTGCGGCGCACTCCGCCGCAAAAATGTTACATTTGGCCTACCTGTTATTTTCCGGAGAGCCCATGTTCCAGGACCTCAGCATCCGCCGCAAACTTCATTTCGGTTTTGGCGCCGCCGCCGTGATCCTCGTCCTGCTGCTCGGGTCCGCCTACAGCAACTTCCAGCAGCTCTCCAAGGCCAACAGCTGGAACCTCCACACCATGGAGGTGCTGCTGGAGACCAACCGGATCACCACCTCGCTGCTGCAAGTCCAGGCCTCGGTGCGCGGCTTCGTGCTGACCGGCGACGAACGCCTGCTCACCACCCTCGACGCCGAACGCGATGCCGCCCACGCCCACCTGCGCCGCGCCCTCGCCCTCACCAGCGACAATGCCAACCAGCAGGACCGCCTTCGCCGCCTCAGCCCGGTCGTGGAAGGCTGGCTCAACGAGGTGGTCGTGACCCAGATCGCGGACCGCCGTAGCCAGACCAGGCGCGGCGTGGTGCCCACGCAATCCGTGATCGACGCCGAGATCGCACGCGGCGCCCGCACCCTGGCCACAGTGCGCTCGCTCATCGACGAGATCGCGGCCGAGGAGACCCGCCTGCTGGAGCAGCGCAAGGCCACCTCGTTCGAACTCGACAATCGCCAGCAGCTGCTGCTGACGGTGGGCGGCGCGGCTGCGCTGTTCGGCGCGCTGGCCATCATGCTGGCGCTGTCGCGCGCCGTCACCGGCCCCCTGGCGAGCCTGATGCAGGCCTCGCGCGCGCTGGCCGAAGGCAACGAAACCGCCCGCGCCAAGGTCGAGGCCCGCGACGAGCTGGGGCAGTTGGCCACCGAATTCAACCGCATGGCGGATGTGGTGCAGCAATCGCGTGCCAACGAGCGCGCCCAGACCGCGGCCTTGCAGGAGGGCGTCGACACCCTGCTGGCGGCGGTCTCGCGCGCCACCTCGGGCGACCTCACCGCACAGGTCACCGTGAAGGGCGACGATGCCATCGGCCGCCTCGGCGCGGGCCTGCAGAGCATGTTCGAGGCGCTGCGCACGCTGGTCGCCATGGTGCAGAAGGCCGGCATCCAGGTGACCACCTCGGCCACCGAGATCGCCGCCTCGGCCAAGCAGCAGGAGGCGACCGGCGTCGAACAGGCCCAGACCACAGTGGAGGTGCTGGCGACCACCCGCGAAATTTCGGCCAACACCCAGCAGCTGCTGCATGCGATGCAGGAGGCGACCCAGGTGGCCGACTACACGACCCAGGTCACGGCCGGGGCGCAAGACAATTTGAACCGCATGGACGCGACCATGGCGCGCATGGTGGCCGCCACCGACAGCATCAGCGGCAAGCTGGCTACCCTGTCGGACAAGGCGGCCAACATCAACGCCGTGCTGACCACCATCACCAAGGTCGCGGACCAGACCAACATCCTGTCGCTGAATGCCGCCATCGAGGCCGAGAAGGCGGGCGAGGCCGGGCGTGGGTTCGCGGTGGTGGCCACCGAGATCCGGCGCCTGGCGGACCAGACCTCGGTATCGACCTGGGACATCGAGCAGATGCTCAAGGAAATGCAGTCGGCGGTGGCAGCCAGCGTGATGGGCATGGACAAGTTTGCGGAAGAAATCCGGCGCAGCACGGACGAGGTGCGGGCGGTGTCGGGACAGCTCGCGGGGGTCATCGACCAGGTCGCCAAATTGCCAGGGCAGTTCGACCTGGTGCTGCAGGGGATGCAGTCGCAGGCCGTCGGTGCGCAGCAGATCACCGAGACCATGAACCAGCTGTCGGAGGCGGCGCAGCAGACGGTCGACTCGCTCAAGGCGACCAGCGAAGCCGTGCACCAGCTGCAGTTCGCCGCGCGCGACTTGCAGACCTCCGTCGCCAACTTCGCGCTGGCCGCCTGACGAGGCTTTTCAGATGCAGCCGGTACCGCCCCCGTCCTCAGCCGCTGCCGCCGCGCCCGGCCAAGGAGCCGGCCCGCAAGCAGCAGGCGTAGCCGGTGCGTCGCGCGCCACTGCCGTTGCCGGGCAGGCCGGGACCGCGGACACGCTGCAAGTGCTCGTCGTGCAGCTCGGCGAGGCGCGGTTTGCGCTGC
>NZ_SPVF01000097.1 GCF_004614185.1 Zemynaea arenosa
CGCGTATCCAGCGCGCCCTCGGATGGCGGCGGCGCCAGATGCACCACTGTGGAGGCCAGCCCGGCCAGCCGCCGCAGCGACGCCGCATCGTCCAGGTTGGCCACGATAGGCACCGCCCCCGCCGCCCGCAACTCCGCGCGCCGCTCCGGCTGGCTGGTCAGCGCAAACACGCGATACTGCCCGCGCACCAGCGCCAGCAGCCGCATCCCGACATCGCCGCATCCGACGATCAGCAGCCTCGGCCTTCCCAGCCGCGGCCGTTTCACCCGTTCACATTTCATCCCGTCATTGTACGCTTGTTATAATCGTAACTTTTGACAGTCTTGCGGGAGACATTCGCTTGGAACACGAAAGCCACCACCACCACCATCCGCACGGGACCGGCATGCGCTGGCTCGACATCACCCTGGGCGTCGCCGCGACCATCGTGTCGCTGGTGTCGCTCTGGCTGGGCCTGCATTCCGCGCACTCGATGGAAAAACTGGTCACCGCCAACAGCTATCCCTACGTCGAGCTGATGCGTTCCAGCGCCGCGCTTCCCCAGCCGGGCGAGCAGATCCGCCGCCGCATGGTCGAGTACGAGCTGGACAACAACGGCATCGGCCCCGCCCGCATCGAGTGGGTGGTCTTCAACTTCAACGGCAAGCCGATGCGCGACCTCACCGACCTGATGGACGCCTGCTGCAACGGCGCCGACATCAATGGCATGAACCTGCGTGGCAACGTGACGGGCGCCCTGATCCGCCCCGGCGGCCGTCTGCCGATGTTCACCTGGAACGAGCCGGCCACACCCGACCCGGCGTTCGATGCCCTCAACAAGCAGATGGACAAGATCGACTTCACCGCCTGCTACTGCTCTGTCTTCGACGAGTGCTATACCCGCAGCACCGAAACCACCAAGCCGGAGCCAGTCAAGGCCTGCGTGGCCCCGGCAACCCCGTTCCAGCCGCGCACCCACAAGCGCACCTGAGCCAAACGGCCGGCCGGACCGCCCGAGCGCGTCCGGCCCCTGGTGTAGAATCCCCTCTGGTTCACCTTCGCATTCCTTCCCTGCATGAGCTTCCAAGTCACAGTCCAACCCAGCGGCCACACCTTCACTTGCGACGACGGCGAAACCGTCCTGGCGGCGGCGATCCGCGCCGGCGTCGGCCTGCCGTACGGCTGCAAGAACGGCGCGTGCGGCTCCTGCAAGGGCAAGATCCTGGAAGGCCAGGTCACGCTCAAGCCGCACCAGCAGCGCGCCCTCACCGATGCGGAACGTGACCAGGGCTTCAGCCTGTTCTGCTGCGCCGTCACCAAGGGCGACCTGGTGATCGAGGCGCGCGAGGTGGCCGGCAGCAGCGACTACCCGATCCGCAAGATGCCGAGCCGCGTGATGGAGATGACCAAGGTGGCGCCGGACGTCATGGTGCTCAAGCTGCAGCTGCCCGCCAGCGAGGCGCTGGCCTACCGCGCCGGCCAGTACGTCGAATTCCTGCTGCGCGACGGCAAGCGCCGCAGCTACAGCATGGCCAGCGCGCCCACCGGCCTGGAATCGCCGGTCGAACTGCACATCCGCCACATGCCCGGCGGCGTGTTCACCGACCACGTGTTCAACACGATGAAGGTGCGCGACATCCTGCGCTTCGAGGGCCCGCTCGGTACCTTTTTCCTGCGCGAAGACTCGGACAAGCCCATCGTGCTGCTGGCATCCGGTACCGGGTTCGCGCCGATCAAGGCGCTGGTCGAGCACCTGATCACGCTGAAGTCCACGCGCCCCGTGCATTTCTACTGGGGCGGCCGCCGTCCGCAGGACCTGTACATGCATGAACTGGCGCAGGAATGGGCACGCACGCTGCCGAACTTTACCTACGTGCCGGTCATCTCCGACGCCCAGCCCGAAGACAACTGGACCGGCCGCACCGGCTTTGTCCACCAGGCCGTGATGCAGGACCTGCCGGACCTCTCCGGCCATCAGGTCTACGCCTGCGGCGCGCCCGTGATGGTCGACGCGGCCAAGCGCGACTTCTCGGCCCAGTGCGGCCTGCCCACCGACGAGTTCTACGCCGACGCCTTCACCAGCGAAGCCGACCTCGCCGCCTGACCCGTTGATCGTTTCTCAGCAGTAAGGTAGCCTGTCGGGTTATCACACTGCGAGAGGGGATCAACGACATGCATACGCAGCACCTGTCCGCGCACGGGCTGGCCCGTGTGGCCACCGTCCTTGCGCTGGCACTCAGCGCCACCGCCGCCCTGGCGCAGCCTGCGCCCGCGCCCTCTCCTGCGCCCATCCTGCAGTCCGTGCTCGACCCCGCGGTCAACGCCTGCGACGATTTTTACCGGCGCGCCTGCGGCGGCTTCATCGCCTCCACCAAGCTGACGCCCGGGCGCCCGTCGGTCGACCTGGCCAACCAGCAGTTCGAAGCCAACCTCGAACACAGCTTTCAAAAACTGTTCGCGCGGGACGTTTCGCACGACCCCGAACTGGCGCGCCTGAAGACTTTCTACACGTCCTGCATGGCCAACACTCCCGCCGACATCGCGCTGGTGAAGGACTGGCTGGCCCGCATCGACGCGGCCCAGACCCCGGCGCGGATCCAGGACCTGGTGCTGGAGCTCTCCTCCATCGGCGTCGAGCCCTTTTTCACCTACACCGGCCAGCCGGACCGCCTGCAGTGGGACCGCTACCGCGGCGAGATCCACAACGCCTTTATCTGGGCCAACGCCGAGACGGTGCTGCGCAGCTTCCGCGCCGCCGGCCTGCCGGAGGACCAGGCGCAGCGCGATGCGGCCACCGTGGTCGCCATGGTCACCGCGCTGCGCAAGGCACGCGGCGATCGCTATGACCCAAGCACCGCCGAGAATCCGCGCACGCCCGCCGCGCTGGCGCAGCTGGCACCTTCGGTCGACTGGAAGCGCTACCTGCACATGGTCGGCGCCCCCGCCGATCGCAATGTGAATGTGACCGCCCCTGGCTTCCTCACCGCCGTGGAGAAGGAACTGGTCACCCGCACGCCCGCCGAACTGCGTGCCTACCTGCGCTGGATGTACCTGTTCTCGCTGCGCGGCGAACTGCCCGCGCCCTACAGCGCGCCGTTCGGCGACCTGGGCCCCAACCTGCGCGTGCAGCTCGAGAACCCCGCGGGCCGCTGCCGCGACGCCACCGTGCGCGCCATGGGCGTGGAGTTCTCGCGCCAGTACGCCACGCGCGTGCTGGGCATGCCGGCGCGGGACGCGGCCCCGCAAGATCGCCGCCGAAATCAAGACCCGTCTCGTGGCCTCGGTGGCCGATGCGCAGTGGCTGTCCCCGGCGGGCCGCGCCGCCACCACCCACAAGCTGCAGCAGGCCGACCTGAAGATCGGCTTCCCCGACCAGTGGCCTGCCGTCGGCCACTATGCGCTGGACGGCCACGCCTTCCTGGCCAACGTGCTGGCGGCGCGGCGCTACGAACAGCGGCGCGAATGGTCGCGCCCCGGCACGCCGCGCAACCGCGCCGCGTGGGAGATGATCGTGAGCCCCTGGGTCGGCGACGGCATGGCGGCCGCGCGGCTGGTGGTGCCGAACGGCTTTCCAGATGCGTTCTCGAATTCGGTGATCATGACCGCGGCCTTCCTGGGCGCCCCACGCTTCGATGGCGACGCGGCGCCAGAACTGAACTACGCGACCTTCGGCTCGGTATTCGCGCATGAATTCGTGCATGTGGCCGAGACCCACGAATTCGGCGCGGACGGCAGCGTGCAGGAACTGTGGAGCGCCGCCGACATCAAGGCCGAGGAAGCTGCGGGCCAGTGCGTGGTCGCGCAGGCGAATGCGTGGGAGCCGCTGCCCGGCGTGAAGATGAAGGGCGAGCGCCAGTACGGCGAGAACGTGGCCGACTACGGTGGCCTGCGCCTGGCCTTCGAGGCACTGGAAAAGCGCCTCGGCACCGACGCCCTGTACCGCGTGGACGCCAGCGGCACCTCGCCCGCGCAGCGCTTCTTCTACAAGTACGCGCAGTACCGCTGCACCGCGCAGACCGACGAGGACCTGCGCAAGACGGTGGAATCGGACAGCCACGCGCCGACCGTCTTCCGCGTCAACGCGCCACTCTCGAACCTGCCCGGCTTTGCGCGTGCCTTCAGCTGCCAGCCGGGCGCGAAGATGGCGCGGCCGCCGGAGCAGCAGTGCCGCGTGTGGTGAGAGCGACGCCGGGCGAGCCGCGTGCAAATCGTCATCGCGCGCGCGGCGCGCGCAAATCCCCGTTGCCTCATCTTTTGAGGTAAGGTAGCGGCGCGCGGATCGTGCGCCGCACGCCGCATGGTGACCACACTGACTGAAGGGGACAAAAAATGCATATGCCAGACCGTCTGCAGCACCGCTTTGCCCGTTCCATCGCCGGCCTCCTGCTGGCCGTTGCCACTGCCGCCGCGGGCACCTCCGCCTACGCCAATCCGGACGCCTACAAGGCCGCCATCGACCACAAGGCGCGCGACCAGGACCGCAAGAACGACGCGCGCCTGAAACCCGCCGAATTCCTCGCCTTCGCCGGTGTCAAGCCGGGCATGAAGGCGCTGGACGTGGCCTCCGGCGGCGGCGCCACCGCCGAGCTGCTGGCCCTCGCCGTCGGCCCGACCGGCGAAGTCTGGGCCCAGACCGTGCGCGAGTCGCCCAAGCTGAAGGAACGCCTGACGGCCAACCCGCAGCCCAACCTGCACCCGGTGGTGGCGCCATTCGACAAACCGGTGCCCGCGGGCGCGCCGGCGCTGGACCTCATCACCATCAACATGTCGTACCACGACATCGCTAACACGCCGACCGACCGCGCGGCCATGAACAAGGCGCTATACGACGCGCTCAAGCCGGGCGGGAAGCTGGTCATCGTGGACAACGCTGCCAAGGACGGCAGCGGCCTCGCGGCCACCAAGGAGCTGCACCGCATCGACCAGAAGGCGGTGGTGGCGGAAGTGACCAAGGCCGGCTTCGCGGTCGACGGCACCAGCGACTACCTGCACGTGGCGGCTGACCCGCGCGACCAGGCCTTCTTCAATATGAAGGGCCAGCCGGACGACAAATTCGCCGTCCGCTTCATCAAGAAATAATCGTCACCACGACCTCACCACGCGGGCCCCTCGACAGGGCCCGCGGTTTTTCCAGCATGTCCTCAGCCTCTTCCCCGCCCAGCTCCAACGGATTCCGCGTTCTCCGCAACCGCAATTACGCCCTCTACCTTTTCGCCCGCGTGTTCGGCACGCTGGCCGTGCAGATGCAAAGCGTCGCCATCGGCTGGCAGGTGTACCAGATCACGGGCAACCTGTATGACCTGGGCCTGATCGGGCTGGCGCAATTCGCGCCCTTCCTGGTCCTGATCCTGTTCGCCGGCCACGCCGCCGATACCTGGAACCGCCGCAACATCATCGCGGCCTGTCTTGGGATGCAGCTGCTGGTGTCCTTGCTGCTTCTCGCATTCACTTTGTCCGGCTCGCACGTGGTGTGGCCCGTGTTTGCGATCCTGGTCCTGTTCGGGAGCGCGCGCGCCTTCATGATGCCCGCCTCGCAGGCCGTGCTGCGCAACATGGTGCCGATCGAAGACTTCAGCCAGGCGGTGGCGCTGTCCGCGTCCACCTTCCACGTGGCGGTGATCGTGGGGCCGGTGCTGGGCGGCCTGCTGTACATCGCCGGACCGAATGCCGTGTATGCCACGTCTGCGGCGCTGCTGCTGGTGTCGACCATCGCCATGTGTCTGACCAAGGCCGCGCCACAGGCGCGCAGCAACCAGCCGTTCAGCCTCCACACCTTGTTCGAAGGCCTGCGCTTCGTGCGCTCGCGGCCTGTCATGCTGGGCGCGATTTCGCTCGATTTGTTCGCGGTGCTGTTTGGCGGCGCGACCGCTCTGCTGCCCGCCTATGCGCACGACGTGCTCCACGCGGGACCGACCGGCCTGGGTCTGCTGCGCACCATGCCGGGGGCCGGGTCCGCCCTGTGCTCGGTGGCGCTGGCGTGGTTCCCGATCCGGCGCCGCGTGGGCGCGTGGATGTTCGGCGGCGTGGGCCTGTTCGGCCTCGCCACCATCGTGCTGGGGCTGACGTCCAGCTTCGCGGTGGCGCTGGCCTGTCTGTTCCTGCTCGGCGCGGGCGACATGGTGAGCGTCTACGTGCGCCACCTGCTGGTGCAGTTCGAGACGCCGGACGAGATCCGCGGCCGGGTGAGCGCGGTGAACGCGGTGTTCATCGGCGCGTCCAACGAGCTGGGCGAGTTCGAGTCCGGCATCACGGCAGGCTGGTTCGGGCTGGTGCGCGCGATCCTCCTGGGTGGCATCGCGACCATGATCGTGACGTTCACCTGGGCCTGGAAGTTTCCCGTCCTCTCGCGCATGGACAAGTTCCCTCACCACGACAAGGAGCACGCCACATGACCAAGCCTCGCCTGCTCGCCCGCCTGCTGCCGCGCGTCCTGCACAGCCGGCCGCATCTGACGCTGGCGCTGGCGTTCGGCGTGGTGGTGGGCTGCCTGCTGCCCGCAAAGTTCGACTGGGCCACGCGCGCGCTGACGGGCTGGAATGCGATGGTGCTGGCCTACCTGGCCTTCATGCTGCGCCAGATCCTGATCACCGATCCCAAGGGCGTGCGCGCGCAGGCGGCCGAGCAGGACGAGAACGCAGGGCTGATCCTGGCCACGCTGTGCCTGGCGGCCATCATCAGCATCACGGCCATCGTGGTCGAACTGGGCAACGTCGGGCAGCTGCCGGATCAGCAGCGGCTGCTGCGCTATGGGTTCACGGCCATCACCATCTTCGGCTCGTGGTTCCTGGTGGGCACGCTGTTCGGCTTTCACTACGCCCATATCTATTATCTCAGCGGACAAGAAAATCGCGCCTTCGATTTTCCCGAAAAACAAGATAATCCAGACTACTGGGACTTCATGTACTTCTCGTTCACCATCGCGGTCGCGGCGCAGACCTCCGATGTCACGGTGCGCAACCGCCGCGTGCGCCGGCTGGTGCTGGGGCAGTCGGTGCTGTCGTTCTTCTTCAACCTGGTCATCCTGGGCCTGTCGGTCAACGTCGGCGCCGGTCTGATCAACCACTAGCGTCCGTTTCATCTGAGCACTTTTGGTATCCCGTGTAAGATGGCTTTGTGTCTGTTTCACCAACAGGAGCAACCATGCAAATCAATATTAACGCGGACCATACCATCGAACGTCACCAGGGGCTGGACGAACATGTGGAGGCGGTGGTGCATGCCGCCCTCGACCGGTTCGGCGAGCACATCACAAGTGTGGAAGTGCACGTCAGTAACGAGCTGGCGCAGAAGCTGGAAGACGGCGGCAACCGCTGCATGATGGAAGCGCGGATCACCGGCTACAAACCGGTCGTGGCCTCGGACCACAATGTCACCCTGCACCAGGCCGTCAGCGGCGCGGCGGACAAGCTCAAGCGCGCCATCGACAGCGCCCTCGGCCGTCTGAACGACCGCAAGCATCAGACTCCGGCCAAGCTCATCGCGGCCGACAGCGCTCTCAGCGAGGACAGCGCCCTCAGCGAGGACTGATCCCGCCTGCCTCAAGCGGCCCCCTCGCATGGGGGCTCGCTTTTCGATGTCATCTCGTTATAATTTCCCGCTTTGTGACCTTACTCAGCAGGGGAACCTATGTCCGCCGAGATGCAATTTGCCAACAATTACCAGGATTTGAGCAATTCGTCCGGCGTCGATGCCGGCTTCCAGTTCGAGTTCTATTGCCAGCGCTGCAGCGACCGCTGGCGCACGGCGTTCAAGCCCTACCGCAGCGGACAGGCGTCCGGCTGGATCCAGAAAGGCGCCAGCATGTTCGGCGGACTGTTGGGCGGCGCCTCGACGGTGTTCAACGGGATGGCGGAAGCGGGCTGGCACAGTGCGCGCGACACGGCCTTCACCGAGGCGGTGGCGGCCGGCAAGCAGCACTTCAACCGCTGCGGCAGCTGCCACTCGTACGTGTGTTCCCCCTGCTTCGACACGGCCAACGGGCTGTGCTTCAACTGTGCACCGAATGTGAACGTGGCGATCGCGCAGGCGCGGGCGCGCGGCGAAGTCGACAGCGCGGCCGAGGTCGCCACCGAGGAGGGCAAGACGCGTGGGGCGCGGCGCGACGTGCAGCAGGCCATGCAGCTGGTGTGTCCGCAGTGCCGGGCCGAGACGCATGGCGCCAAGTTCTGCCCGGAGTGCGGGCACAAGATGGCGCAGCAGGTGGCGTGCACGGGGTGCTCGACGATGCTGGAGCCGGGGACCAAATTCTGCACCGAGTGCGGGCAGCGCCAGCAGCCCGCCTGAGCTGTCAGCGCGGCCCGGCTCCGGCCGGGCTCGCTCCCGAATTCACATCCAAACCGGTCGGGGTACGTCCCCCAAGTCACAGTTCACATCCAAACCGGTCGGGGTACGTCCCCCAAATCACAGTTCACATCCAAACCGGTCGGGGTACGTCCCCAAGGTCACAATGTGGCGGGCGCTACGGGGCGATGTGGTCAGCGTAGTCGTACAGGGCGCCAAGGATCTCTTCGGCGCGCTCATCGGCGTTTTCTGACAGCTGGTCGATCTCGCCGTGCAGCTGCTCGATGGTGCGGGCACCGCCCTCCCCTTCGTACAGCCGCGCCGCGCGGTGCGCGTGCCAGACTTCCTGCTCGGTCTCGCTGAGCGTGTGCGGGAAGTTGCGCGCGCGGTAGCGGAACAGCAGTTCGCCCAGCCGCTCGTCTTCGAACGCGGGGTTCAGTCGCGCCAAGGCCTCCGGCTTTTCGGCCCGCAGTGATTCCAGCTTGCGGCGGTCCCCATTGCCGACGAAGCCGCCGTACAGATCCTCGTCGACATCGGCCGGACCACCCGCTGACGGGCGGTCGTACACCTGGGTCCACTTGGCCGTCATGTCCGGCGCCGTGAGGAACTTGGCGGCGTGCGCGCGGCCCAGTTCCAGGTCCAGGTTCCAGCGCTGCGCCATGGCGGGCGACAAGGTGCGCAGGTCCGCCACCAGCATCGGCGACTTGTTGATGTGAATGCTCTTGATCGGCAAGCGCGTCACGCCCTCCGGCAGCGCCTCGGTGCGCGTGAACATGCGCAGGCGGATGGTCTCGGGGTCGAGCGTGAACAATTCCTCAGGGTCCTGCGCGCAATCCCACACCAGCACTTCGTTGCGGTTGGTCGGGTGCGAGGTCAGCGGCCACACCAGGCCAATGCAGCCACGCTCGGCGGGGAACATGCCGGACACGTGCAGGAACGGGCGCCGCTGCGCCAGCTCCAGGTGCAGGCCGATTTCCTGCGCCACGCGGTCCTTGCGGTGCAGGCTCAGGCAGTAGTCGAACAGGCGCGGCTGTTTTGAGCGGATCAGCCGGGCCAGCGCGATGGTGGCGCGCACGTCCGACAGCGCATCGTGCGCGGACTCATGCAGCAGGCCGTTGGCGCGGGCCAGGTCTTCCAGCTTGAAGCTGGGCTTGCCGTCCTCGCGGCGCGGCCACTCGATGCCTTCGGGACGCAGCGCGTAGGTCATGCGGACCACGTCCAGCAGGTCCCAGCGGCCGCAGTTGTTCTGCCACTCGCGCGCGTAGGGGTCGATCAGGTTGCGCCAGAAGAGGAAGCGCGTGACCTCGTCGTCGAAGCGGATGGTGTTGTAGCCGACGCCGATCGTCCCCGGCTGGGCGAAGGCCTGCTCGACCACCGCGGCGAAGGTGTGCTCGGGCACGCCATGTTCGAGGCAGTGCTGGGGCGTGATGCCGGTGATCAGGCAGGAGACCGGGTCCGGCAGGTAGTCGGGCGCGGGCTGGCAGTACAGCATGATGGCGTCGCCGACCTCGTTGAGCTCGGCGTCGGTGCGGATTGCGGCGAACTGGGCGGGGCGGTCGCGGCGCGGGGTGGCACCGAAGGTTTCGTAGTCGTGCCAGAGGAAAGTGTGGGTCATGGGTGGCACCGTACGGTGTCGTCAGCGTTGAGGCAGGTCACAGCGAGGCGCGGTTGCGGCCGCCTTCTTTCGCGCGGTACAGCGCCGCGTCCGCATGCGCGACGAGGGCGTGTTCGTCCTGGCCCGCCTGCAGCGAGGCCACGCCGAACGAGGCCGTCACCTGCGGCAGCGGCATGCTGGCGTCTTCGAACACGACCGCGGTGCGCAGGCGCTTGCAGAGGCGCTCGGCGATCATCAGAGCGGCGGTCTCGGGCGTGTCCGGGAGGATCACCATCAGCTCCTCGCCACCGTAGCGCACGGCAAAGTCGGACGGGCGCAGCGCGCTCGACAGCACGCGCGCGGTGGTGCGCAGGGCGGCGTCGCCGGCCTGGTGGCCATGGGTGTCATTGAAGCGCTTGAAGTGGTCGATGTCCAGCATGATCAGCGACAGCGGCGCGGAGTTGCCGTGCGCGGTTTTGACCAGGCCGGGCAGCACATCGTTCAACCAGGCGCGGTTGTACAGGCCGGTGAGGCCGTCGTTGAGCGAGAGCTGGCGGTAGAACTCGCCCAGCTTCTGGCGCCGGCGCAGCAGCGCGTTGGCGGCGCGCACGCGGAAGGACAGCAGGCGCAGCAGGTTGCGGGCGACGCCGTTGTGGTGGTCGATCAGGTCCCAGACGAGGTCGGATTCGATCACCAGCAGGTCAGCGGTCTCGACGGCGGTGATGGCGGACAGGTTGGTTTGCTCGTCCAGCACCGACTGCTCGCCCACGCTTTCGCCCGGGTAGACTTTGGTCAGCGTGTTGTCGGACGTGCCCGCGCGGATCTCGCCCTCGACGTTGAGCACGCCGGACAGGACGATGTAGAGGCGGGCCTGGAAAGTGTCCTCCAGCCGTTCGCCGGCGGGCAGGCGCAGCACGGCGCAGGACGCCAGCCGGGTCGCAAGAATGTCCGTGTCGACTCCGCTGAACAATTGCAGGTCGCTGAGGCGGTAGGGGGAAGCACCGAGGGTGCCAATCTGTTCCAAGGTCGAGCTCTTCAGTCAGTACAGCGCCATCATACAATAGCGGGCAAGAAATTTAGCTGTGGATAAAGATGACTTTTACAGATGCAATAGGCCAGTTACACGCGTGCGCGCCCGACGCGCGGATCGTGTCGCTGGTGCCGTCGATCACCGAACTGCTGTGTGACCTGGGCCTGGCCGGCCGGATGGTGGGGCGAACGGGGTTTTGCATCCACCCGGCCGAGACCGTGCGCGCGATCCCCAAAGTCGGCGGCACCAAGGATGTCAATCTGGCCAAACTGCGGGCGCTGGCGCCCACGCATGTGGTCGTCAACATCGACGAGAACGAGAAGCCGACGGTGGACGAGATCGCCACCTTCGTGCCGCACGTGGTGGTCACGCATCCGGTCACGCCACTGGACAATGTCGGGCTGGCCCGGCTGATGGGCGGCGTGTTCGGACAACCGGAAGCCGCCGAGGCCTGGTGCGCGAATTTTCTTAACGAATATACGGCCCTGTCTGCCGAGCCGCGGCAGGCCGCCCGCGTGCTGTACTGCATCTGGCAGGACCCGTGGATGACGATCTCGGCCGGCACCTATATCGCCAACATGCTGGCGTTGAAGGGCTGGAAGATTCCGAACCTCGGCAGCGCGCGCTACCCCGCCTTCACCTGGGCGGACGAGCTGGTGCGCTCGCTGGACGCCGTGTTCCTCTCCACCGAGCCCTATCGCTTCACCGAAGAGCACGTGGACGCCCTTGAACGCCAGCTCGGCATCCCGGTCCGGCTGGTCGATGGCGAGATGTTCTCCTGGTACGGCTCACGCGCCCTGGCCGGCCTGCGCTACCTGCGCGCCCTCGGCCCCGCCCCCGTCTGACCCCAGCCGATTCAGCCCATTCTGACGTTTGTACACCGGGGTACGTCCCCGGTTTTTGAACGCTTCACATGCCCCCTCAGCCGATTCTGACCCTCGTACGCCGGGGTACGTCCCCGGTGTGGAAAGTTTGGTGAGCGGGGATGGGAGTCGGCGGACAGGGGTCGGGGGAGTCTTAGCGGTAGCGGTTGATGTCGTCGCGGGTGGCGAGGGCGGCGCGGCGGGCGGCGGCGGCGAAATCTTCGCCGGCGGCGGGGGCGGCGTACAGGATGGCGCGCGAGGAGTTGATCATCATGCCAGTCGCGTCCGCCGTGCGGCCGGCTTCGACGGTCGCCTGGACGTCGCCGCCTTGGGCGCCGATGCCGGGCACCAGCAGCGGCATGTCGCCGACGATCTCGCGCACGGCGCGCAGTTCCGCCGGGAAGGTGGCGCCGACCACCAGCGCGCACTGGCCGCTGCGGTTCCACTTGTGCGCGACCAGGCTGGCCACGTGCTGGTACAGCGGCTTGCCGCCCACGTCCAGGAACTGCAGGTCCGAGCCGCCCGCATTCGAGGTGCGGCACAGCACGATCACACCGCGGTCCGCCCACTCCAGGTACGGCTCGACCGAGTCGAAACCCATGTAGGGGTTGACCGTCACCGCATCCGCGCCGTAACGGTCGTAGGCTTCGCGCGCGTATTGGGTCGCGGTGGCGCCGATATCGCCGCGTTTGGCATCGAGCACCAACGGGATGTGCGGATACCGGCTGCGGATGTAGGCGCACACCTCTTCCAGCTGCTTTTCCGCGCCCAGCGCGGCAAAGTAGGCGATCTGGGGCTTGAAGGCGCAGGCGGCGTCGGCGGTGGCGTCGACGATGGCCTTGCAGAAGGTGGCGATCCCGTCCGCATGGCGCAGGGCCGGCGGCAGCTTGGCCAGGTCCGGATCCAGCCCCACACACAGCAGGGAATTGTTGGTGCGCCATGCGGCGGACAGCTTGTTCACGAAGTTCATGGCGCACCCCCGGTAAAAAATTTAAACCCTGCATTGTACCGTGGCAGCCCGCACCATTGAATGCGCCCTGTCGAGTCCCGGGGTATGATTGGCGTACTGACAACCCGTTGTGATCGGAGTGCCATGAACACCACGCTGTTTCGCTGGACCCGCCTGCTGCTGGTCCTCTCCTGCCTGAGCGCCCTGCTGTCCGGCTGCGGCTACAACGCCTTCCAGACCAAGGACGAAGCCGTCAAGGCGGCCTGGGGCGAAGTCGTCAACCAGTACCAGCGCCGCGCCGACCTGATTCCCAACCTGGTGAACACCGTCAAGGGCTACGCCACTCACGAGCAGACCACGCTGGAGTCCGTCACCCGCGCCCGCGCGGCCGCGACCAGCATCCAGGTCACGCCCGAGACCTTGAACAACCCGCAGGCCTTCGCCAAGTTCCAGCAGGCGCAGGGCGAGCTGTCCAGCGCGCTGTCGCGGCTGATGGCGGTGTCCGAAAACTATCCGCAGCTGAAGGCGGACACCAGCTTCCGCGACCTGCAATCCCAGCTGGAAGGCACCGAGAACCGCATCACCGTCGCCCGCGCCCGCTACATCGCGGCCGTGCAGGACTACAACGTCAGCGTGCGCAGCTTCCCGACCAACCTGACCGCCAAGATGTTCGGCTATGACGTGCGGCCATCGTTCACGGTCGAGAACGAAAAGGCGATCTCGACCGCACCCACGGTCAACTTCGGGAAATAAATGAATCCGCTGCGGCTGCTCTGGCTGGTCCTGCTGTCCCTGGCGCTGGCGCTCGGCGCCTCCGCGGCGTCGGCCCAGCAGCTGCAGCCGGTGCCGCCGCTGCAAGGCCACGTGAACGATAACGCGGCCATGCTCACCCCGCAGCAGCGCGCCCAGCTGGAGCAGGTGCTGACCGAGTACGAGCAGCAGACCGGCAGCCAGATCGCGGTGCTGACGGTGGCCACCACCGAGCCCGAGCCTATCGAGCAGTACAGCATCCGCGTGACCGATGCCTGGAAGCTCGGCCGCAAGGGCGTGGACGACGGCGTGCTGCTGCTGGTCGCCAAGGACAACCCGCCCGGCCTGCGCCGCCTGCGCATCGAGGCCGGGCGCGGCGTGCAGGGCTCGCTCACGGACGCCCAGTCCAAGCGCATCCTGCAGGATGTGATCGCCCCCCACTTCAAGCAGAACCAGTACTACGATGGTATGGTGGCCGGTGTCTCCGCCATCGCGACGCTCTTGAACAAGGAGCAGCTGCCGGGCATGCAGGGCCAGCCGCAGGCGGACCAGGGCCAGGCGCAGGCGCGCGGTGGCGACGGCGGCGGCTTTTCGCCCTTCTGGCTGATCGGCCTGTTCTTCCTGTTCATGCTGTTCCGCCCGCGCCGCTCACGCATCCGGCGCGGCGGCTGGGGCTCAGGCGCGACCGGCTTCATCCTCGGCAATGCCATCGGCTCGATCATGAGCTCGCGCGGCGGCGGCGGCTGGGGCGGCGG